>SKKK01000375.1 GCA_007121535.1 Planctomycetaceae bacterium
GGCACGGCGCTAGCCGCCGTTGGCGTGCAGAACCGGCGGCTAGCGCCGTGCCGCTCACAATCCGCATTTTTCGTCTGGACAACGCACTAGAAGATAATTTCATGACCATCGCCCTGTCCATCGTCTTGCCCGCCTATAACGAAGTAACGCGATTGCCACCTTTCTTGACTGCGGTACGCGAGTATGTCGAGAGATGCTATCCGGATACCCATGAAATCATCGTCGTCGATGATGGCAGCCAAGACGGAACTGGGGCGGTCCTGATCCAGATGGCGCGTCACTGGACTTCGCTGGTGGTCCTCTCGCATCCGGTCAATAAGGGTAAGGGGGCTGCCGTACGGACTGGGGTCATGGCAGCTCGAGGTGAATGGATATTGTTTGCCGACGCCGATGGCGCCACACCGATCACCGAAACCGCTCGATTGGCGGAGGCTTTGCAGCAAGGGGCCGACCTGGCGGTGGGATCACGTTTGGTCGCGATGGATGGGCTGGTCAGGCAACGCAGTTGGCTGCGACATTTTGCCGGACGCAGCTTTGCCGCTCTGGCCCGCTGGTGGCTGGCGATCCCCCAGCGGGATACTCAATGCGGCTTCAAAATGTTTCGGAGACATGCCGCCCAAAAGCTGTTTTCGACGAGTTGCGAATCCGGGTACCTGTTCGACCTGGAACTGCTTGCTATAGCTCAGCACTACGGTTTCCGCGTGGTCGAGGTCCCGGTCAACTGGCGCGAGGTCCCGGGCAGCCACCTGAGCCTGACCGCCGAACTGGCTCGCGTCCTATGCGGCCTATTCCGCATCCGCCGCCGCCTCCGTCAGCTTGGCCGCACAACTTGAAACATTCTCCCGATAACGCCATCGCCAATCAGAGCCCCACTACAGGGAAACCCCGAACTCTGGAGGGTTCGGGTAAAGTGGAAATGCCGCACTTTGGTGAGTGCGGCTCGTTCGCGGTTTCGAACGAGCCGCAGATGGATGGCGTCGGGCTGGCGGGGATCAGACGTCGACCACCTTCAAACGGCCTGAACTGTCCCCCAATTCGTCGACGTTCGCGCCGACTCGGTCCAACATGGACAAGAACAGGTTGTTCAGCGGCGTTTCTTCAGACATCCGAATATGGCAACCGGTGCGGACCGTGCCCGCCGCGCCACCGGCCAGGACGATCGGCAGATCGTGGTGCCAGTGCCGGTTCCCACAGCTCAAGCCGCTGCCATACATGACCATCATGTTGTCCAACAGCGTTCCGGAACCTTCCTCGACCGCCTGCAACTGCTTCAGGAAATAGGCGAACTCGCTGACCAGGAAGTGATCGATGCGTTTGATTTTCTCGATCATTTCCTGGTCGTTACGATGGTGGGACAGATAATGGTGTCCGTCGAGTACGTCGACCATCGGATAGGTGCGATTGCTGCCAGCGTTACCCGTCATGAAGGTGGCGATGCGGGTGCTATCGGTGCGAAACGCCAGGACCATCAAATCGTACATCAGACGCATGTGCTCTTGCCTATCGCGGGGAATCGCTTCGGGCGTCTCGAAATCGGGCGGATCGATCTTGGCCACCTGTTCGGATCGTTCGATTCGCTGCTCCAGTTCGCGCACGCTGTTGAAGTACTCGTCCAGCTTCTGCCGATCGGTTTGCCCCAAAGAATTCCTCAATCGCTGGGCGTCGTCGGCGACGAAGTCCAAGATGCTCTTTCTGAGGGAGTCGCGTTCGCTGCGACTTTCGGCCGATTGATCGCCGCTGCCGAACAACCGTTCGAAAACCAGTCGAGGATGGACTTCTTTGGCCATCGGCGTGGTTTCGGTTCTCCACGAGATGTTCGACGAATACGCGCAACTGTAACCGGAATCGCAATTGCCCGCGTTTCGCCCGGCCTCGATTCCCAATTCGAGCGATGGCAGACGAGTCAGGTGCCCGACTCGATCGGCGGCGACCTGATCGACGGACACGCCCACGCGGATATTGGCTCCCGAGGTCTTGTAGGGATGGGCGCCGGTCAGATAAGACGCGGACGCTCGTGCATGGTCGCCCGGCCCCGCGCCTTTGGCGCGACCGTTGTCCTGGGCCAACCCCGAAATTACGGTCAAATGCGAACGCAGGGGCTCCAACGGCTTCAAGGTCGGCGTGAACTCGAAGTTCGTCCCTTCGCCTTTGGGAGTCCACGATGGCATGATGGCTCCGTTGGGGAAGAAGATATACGCCAAGCGGACAGGTGCTTCCGTCGGTTTGCCATCCGCTCGGGGACGACCCCATACTTGACGCCGAGGCACCATAGCGTCCAGCAGGGGCAATCCGACGCTTAAACCTACCCCTCTCAGGAAGGTTCTTCGTGCGACTTGATGTCGGCTCATTCTAGTTCTCCTTGAGTGCGCCGCATGCGAAACGGCTCGCTGGTAACAATTCCCAAAACTAGGGACGAAAAACGGTAATCATGCTGCTGCATTTGCTCCGCGATGCTGTCCACCGCGCACTGGTCGTAGTATTCCAGTCCGCGGCCCAACGCAAAGGTCAACATCCTGCTGGCCAGTACCTTGGCAAACTCGTGCTCGCGCTGGCTGAGGATGGCGACCAATTCGATCGGCCCTTGAAAGCTCTGGCCATCGGGCAGTTCGCCTGACGAATCGACCGGATGTTCCCCATCCACCGTCCGCCATCGGCCGATCGGATCGAAGTTCTCGAACCCGAATCCCAACTCGTCCATCTGGATGTGACAGGAAGCGCAGACCGCGTTCTCGCGGTGCATGACCAATTGTTCGCGAAGCGTCGCAGCTTGGCTGACCTCCTGAGCTTCTTCCAGCTCCGGAACGTTGGGGGGGGGATCGGGGGGCGGCGTGCCCAAGATATTTTCCATGATCCACAGGCCACGTTTCACCGCCGACGTGCGAGTGGGGTTCGAGGTCAGCGTCAGGATGCTGGCTTGCGTCAACAAGCCGGCTCGTTGGTCGACCGGCAGTTTCACTTGCTGGAATTCATCGCCCTGGACACCCTCGATCCCATAGTGCTCGGCCAACTGCTGGTTGACGAAGCTGAAATCGGCCGTGAGGAATTCGGAGATACTGCGATCTTCCCGCATGACGGTCTCGAACAACATTTCGGTTTCCCGTCGCATGGCACGTCTCAATGCGTCATCGAAAGTCGGGAAACGCGTAGGGTCGGGGCTCACTTCCTCCAGATTCCGCAAATTCAGCCACTGACCGGCGAAGTTTTCGACCAGCGACGCCGATTTGGGATCGGCGATCATGCGACGCACCTGGGCTTCCAGCACCGGTGGCTGCCGCAGTTCGCCCTCACCGGCTAACTGGAACAATTCGTCATCGGGCATGCTGCTCCACAGAAAGTACGACAACCGCGTGGCAAGTTCGTAGTCATTCAACTCGCGAATCGACTCATCCGCATCCGCCACTCGATCATCTTCCACGCGAAATAGAAAGTATGGCGATACCAGAGTGGCTGCGATCCCGACCTGGATTGCGTCCTCGAACGAACGTCCCTGATCCAGCGCGTGTCCGACCAAGCTCATCAGACGATCGACCTCCTCGGCTTGGACCGGACGACGGAACGCCCGAAAGGCCAATCGTTCCAGGATCTGGCGAGCTGCTTCATGAGGCGAAAGACCGTCGCCGGGCATCGCGATCAGGACGTGGTTGTTTTCCAACGCTTCTTGCCGTTGCGATGGATCCATCGGCCCGACGATTTCCAACGCTCGGACGGCCAGATTGCGGTCCCGGTTTCCTGGGTCGTCGGCGCCCGGATTGTAGTAGTCGTTGATGAATGCAGCGGAGAATCGCCGTTTTCCCGCCTTCAGACGAATGGGGAATTCCTGTACTTCCATGCGATCGACCGGCGCCTGGACCTCGGCGACGTGCACCCGCTGGCCATCGATGCTGAATTCCACCTTGGCCAGCTCGCTTCCCGCCTGTTCAGCACCCGTCTCGATTCGCAATACATAGTCGCCGTCTTGCTCGATCGCAAATTCGCCGGAAAGCACTCCGTGGGAAGTGAAGAAGTAGTAACGACCACCGCGAAGTCTGACAGCTCCAACCGCCGTCAGATCCCCTCGTTCGCGTCGCTGACGAGGCACCTGAATCGATTCGACGTTCACCACCAATTCCGCGATCTCGAAAGCCGCGTCCAAATATTTTTCCATCAGCAACGGCGGCAGCGAAAGGACATCCCCGATGTTGTCGAAACCTTCGCCGACGTCATCGGATGGGAAATCGGCAGCCAGATCCAAATCGAGACCCGTCAGGTCGCGGACGGTATTGTTGTATTCGGGACGATTCAGACGGCGGATCGTCACGCGGCCGGGATCGCGGATCTGGTCGCAATCGACGGTCAGCACGGCATTGAACCAGGATACGAGCAACTGCCGCTCGCCTTCCGTCGGCTGGGTCGCACCGTCAGGCGGCATGGCCCCGAAATGAAGTATCTCGGAAACTTTTGCGGTGAAGTCGCGCAGTCGCAAAGCGTCCTCGACGGACTCGAAGAGACTCACGTCCACTTCACCGGCAGCGTAAGCCGGACTGTGGCAGTTCCAACAGTATTGCTCCAACAGGGGCTGCACCTGCTCGGTCAGCATCTTTGCTTGAGACTGCGGATCGGCCAAATCGGGATCGGCCCACACCAACGTGGTGCAAGGCAGCAAAGCGATCATGACCGAGAGGACGGCAAGGTGGGAGCGAACGGGCGACCGAGTCCGTACGGCCGAACTGACGCGGTGGGACACCTGGAAAACCTCCTGGTAAAAAGGCGTGTTTGTCATGACTGGCCGAGCCGTTTCACACTAGACATCGTATCGGAATCCGTAAATTTGACCACTAAAAATCTTCGAATCGCGCGAAAAAAAAGTCAGCCTTGCGGGCTGACCTTCTGCGATGTCTTCTATGGTTCTCTAGATAGTATCAGTCTTCACCTTCTGGTGGGGTACCAGGCAATTCTCCCGCCTTGATCAGTTCCCCGAACGTTTTGCCCCTAACCGACTTCATCCCTTCGGCTTTCCTGAACATGGCAGTCAAAATAAGGGTCAGCTTCTTTTGATCGCCCTTCAACGCATTGAAGTTCTTCACCGTCACGCCGACCTTCGACAAAGCCACGCCGTAGTCATTGCGGGCCGTCTTGCTTGCTCCGTAGTGGCATATATTACACTGAGCTTCCTTAGCCAACTCGGCCACAGGCGACTTCGCGTACGCCTCTTCCAGCCAGATCTGGAAGATGGGGGGCAGCGCGTGAGCCGAGGACGTCAGGATGCTGAGCACACACAAAGCTAGCAGAGACATTGCCAATTTTTTCATGGTGAAACTCCCAATCAGTGAAGGAAAAATGTTTTGGACGGCAAACCTGGCGGCATTTCGGCGGTGGTACGCTGGCGGCGGCACACGGTTGTTAACAGGTCTTTCGAGGTGTTAACAAAATCATCTACGGTCGGCGGGTTCAGCGGGTTCAGAGCCAACTGCCGAACCGTCTTGTTATCACCTCATCAAAAGATCCGACTTTGCCACGAGTCTAAGTAAAACTGCGCGGCGGACCCGTGTCAAGCGGTGCGGGGGAAATTTCGGGAAAGATTTCTGTGGCGTTTCCGCAGGATCGACTTTGGTAGGGGACAGAAAAAATGTGCCGACGTGTTATAATGCAGGGAACAGCAGAGGTGCCTTTTCCATGATTTTGGTGAACAGAATATGGCTTTGAAGAAGAATTTGGACCGAATCCTGTCCCAATGGTCTTACGAACCGAATGCGGTCAAAGTGCGCGTCGTTCAAGGCGACGATGGGCGGGACGTGATTCAGATGCGCGTAGACATGGGCGTCTTGCAGTTGGAAATCGAAGGTCGGCCGGACGGTAGCTGGCCTTACGGTTACCGCAGCTACTACGATTATTTGCTGAGCCAAGAACTGCTGGACGAAGCGTTCGAGTTGTCCGAGGAACAGTCGGCTGAGGTCGATCGGGAATTCATCCAGTACTATCACCGGCGCGTATGCTGGCTGACTTTACGAGCCTTCGATCGTGCGGTAAAGGACGCTGACCACACGTTGGCGCTGATGGATTTCTGCTTGGCCCATTCGTCGGACGAGGAATGGACGATTTCGCACGAACAGTATCGTCCCTTCGTTCTGTTCCATCGCATCCAGGCAGCCGCTCTTGACAGATTGGAGAATCAAGCTCCGGAAGCTGCCATCGAGGAGCTGAATCACGGGTTGCAACAATTGCGGGAATTATTCGATGAAGGAGAAGAAGAATTCGACGTCGACGAGCAGGCCGACGAGCGTTTCGAAGATCACGTTCTGGTCGCTCGTTTGGTAGAGCTTCGCGAATCCCTACGGTCGCATTACCACGTGGGACGCACGTTGGAAGAGCGCCTGCAGGAAGCGGTGGACACCGAGCAGTACGAACTGGCCGCCGAACTGCGGGACGAGATGGCTCGGCGTCGGGCACGGCCGCGAGCCTCTTGACCGGCCGAAGTCGATCGATTAGGCTTTGATGACAGCGGGTCTGACTGCGGATGCATGACTGCGGATGCAGTAGGTCAGATCCCCTTTCGTAATCTGCGGTTGTGTGGGCCGCAGACTTTTTCCCTCTCCATTTATTTGCGTCGATGAATTGACCAGGAGCAGACCGGTGACCATCAAGCGTGTGGGCGCAACCAAGGAGTACGCCAGCAATTGGGCTCTGGCGTTCGGCAAGAAAGGATCCGGGCAGAAGAAGACGGCGACCAAAGCGGTTGCAAAGAAACCGAAGAGTCCCAAACGGAGGAGTTCCGCATCCACGAAGAAGGCCAAGTAGAAGGCATCGACATGAGATTGCGTTTACGCTACTGCGCCGCTTGAAACTACGAGCCTCAAGCCGTCAGTCTGGCGGCCAAGTTGTTGACGGCTTACAAGCAGCAGTTGACCAGTTTCGAGCTGGACCCCTCTTCCGGCGGTTGTTTCGAGCTGACCGCTGACGGTCGGTCGATCTACTCGAAACTACAAACCGGCAGCTTTCCGAACGAAGGCGATCTGGTGGCTGAAATCGGCCGTTTGCTGAAGTGACGCTGAGCGGCTTCGAGGCCGTAACAAAGCCGCCATCGTGGGGCGGGATCTCCGAGACCGACGCGGTTTGTCTCGGCCTTTCAAAACCGGTAAACGAATGAGAGTCGCCTTTCGCCCGGGGCGTTGGGTGTCGGCTTCGGGCAAGCCGCTTACGATGTGGTCGATCTTCGCCCGAAGACGACCCTTGTTTTGCCGGTCCTAAGTCCTTACTGGGGATGACTTTTTGTCTTCAGTCGTGTAGAATTCCGCTCCTGAGTGTTCGTTGTGGACGGCAACGTTTACCGTTCCCTGCGGACCGTTTAGCTTTAACTTACGAGGATGTGGCACATGTTCCCGGTGATCCCAGGTCTGCGTTTTCAAGGATCGCTCTTTTATGGATGGCTCGTCTCCGGCATGCTGGTCATCGGCTGCTGCGCGTTGACCGGCTGTGGAGGTTCGGACCCGGCACCGATATCGGCTCGAACCAGTCAATTCGAAGTCGACGATGCAGCCGTTGAGCCGCCGCGAGACACCACGCCTGGCCCCTCGATCGGCGATGACCTATTGGACCAAGGGGAGGCTCCTGCGGACATCGATTTGCAGGATCTGACGCCGGGCCGCCCGGATTCCCCGCAAGTGGCCGCCCCGAAGGTCACGGCCCCGGAGGGCGTTGACCCTGCCGTGGCCCCGCCTGCCCAGCCGGAGCAACCGCCGCAGGCGCCTCGATTCGATCCGGTCGGACAAGTGGATCTCAGCGAATTGGACCCGGCCCAGCTTCCTGACAGTGCCGCCGAACTCTTGAAGTTGCTGGAAGCCTTGCAGGCAAGTCAACCCAGCGGGAGGACTCCGCAAGAGCAGATGGAGGAGTTCCTGAGCATTCAGTTCACCCGCCTCAAAGCGGCTGAAAGACTATGGGAACTGGCAGAAGATCAGGAGGCTCGGATGACCGCGGTGCAAACCAAGGTCGACTCATTGCGGATTCTGAACCGTTTTCAGGTACCCGACACCGAGAAGGAGCTGCACAAATATTGCCGAGCTTTGCTGGAGTTGGACGACCCCGAGATCGCCTTCTTCGGCCGCTTGGTGCTGTTCCGTTTGGCCGTGGAGGATTTGGCGGCAGGCGTCGAGGAGGTGGATCTGCCGACGATCCTGGAGGAACTCGAAGTGTTGGCGGCTCAGGCGTCGAAGAATCCCAACACGTTCATGATGCTCAGCGATGCCGCGGGGGTCTTCTTCCAGTCTGGAAATCGGGACGCCGCTCTGCAGGCCTACCGGACGATCGGTCAAACCTTCCAGGACAGCGAAGACGAGGAAGAGGCGACGGAGGCAGCGGTGATGCTGGAACGGGTGCGCATCCTCGAAGCGGAAATGGATATTCAACTGCAGGCATTCGTAACAGGTGAAGTTACCGATGAGGCACCATTGGTGCAAACGATCGAGACGCTGGTCAACGCCAACGACGCCGGCATGGGCACGTTGATCGAGATGGGTCAGGTCGCCACGGTGCTGGAGATGACCGATCACCACAAGGTGGCCAAACAGGTGTACGAGAAGATCCAAGCCGCATTCGCGCAGCACTCGGATGCCGATCTGGCCGAATTGGCCGAGGAAATCTCGACCAACGGTTTGAGGCATGTTGCTTTGCTGGGCGAACCCCTGGAAATCACCGGCGTGAAACTGGACGGATCACCGTTTGATTGGTCGAAGTACGAGGGCAAGGTCGTCCTGGTCAGCTTCTGGACTTGGACCGATCCCTGCCTGTACGAGATTTCGAATATCATCCAGGCGTACCAGCAGTACCGCGATCGGGGCTTCGAAGTGGTCGGGGTCAACCTGGACGAAGACACCTCGACCGTGCGGCGCTTCATGGATATCCAGCCTCTGCCTTGGGTGATCGTGGTCAGCGACGACCCCGAGAAGCAAGGGCCTCAGAATCCGTTGGCGGTGCATTGCGGCGTGGATCTACTGCCGTTCGCGGTCCTGCTGGACCGGGAAGGCAAGGTTGTTGCGTTGCACGCCCGGCAGCATCGGCTGCACGAAAAACTGCAAGAACTGCTCGGTCCGCCGGCGGACGGTCTTCCCGGGTTTCCTCAAGAACTCGAGGCGCCATCGCCCGTCGTACCGAACTGAGTGTGTTGGAGATCGAGCA
>SKKK01000333.1 GCA_007121535.1 Planctomycetaceae bacterium
GGCTATAATGGGTGGAGCGACGGGATCGGCGATGCTGGTGCTCGAGCGATCGGTTCCTGGCGGTTCTTTTTCTCTTGTTCGGATGCGAGCGTTTTCTTTTTGCCATGCGCATGGCGCTGGGAGGCAGATTCATGTCACGGGTCGTCGGCTTGGCTGTGGTTCTTGTCGTGATGATCGGGCGTAGCGGACTGGCGGATGATCGGGCGGATGCTCAGCCTGCAGCCGTCGTCCAAGAGGAAGCCGAATCGGGCCGGGCCGATGCGGACGGTCCCGACGGTTCGCCCGTTGCATCCTCCGAAGTGCGGCAGGAACATATCATCTACTTGCCTTTCGAGAAACTCAGCGAGGTGTTCGGACGCGAGGATTCTTCGATCCTGCTGCCGTACGCAAAGTACCTGGAGATGTGGAACCGGCTGACGCTTCCCGAGCCGCTGCCGGTCGAACCGCCGGTCGAGGCGGTGATCGCGCGTGCCGATTATAACGGCTCGGTACGTGGCGACCTGGTGCATATGAAAGCCACGCTGGCGGTCGAGGTTCTGGGGGCGGGATGGGCTCGGTTGCCGTTGGAGTTCGGCGATGCGGCCGTGGGTTCGGCGGTGAACGAGGACGGGAAGGTGTTGCTGCGGGGTATCGGCCAAGGCCGTTACGAACTGCTGGTACAGGGGCAGGGCCGCCATACGATCCGGCTGAATCTGGTGGCGGCAGTCCAGACGGCTGCCGAAGGGCGCAGTTTCACGTTGCCGTGCCCGGTGGTGGGCGTCAGCAACCTGGAACTAAAGATCCCGGAACCTGACTTGGCAGTCCACGTGACGCCACGACGCACGTTCGAAATGCGATCGGACCGCGACGATGCGACCGAGGTACAAGCGGTATTGGGTTCGACAGACCGCTTCACCGTCAGTTGGCACCCGGCGTCGGGCGTGCCTGACCTGGCGGCAGGTCTCGCCAACGTCACGTCGACGATCGCCGTCGACGTGGGCGACGGCGTCGCCCGCATCAAACTGCTCACTTCGAACCGCTCGCCCAATGATTGGTCCCCCTATATCGCTACGTTGTAGTCGAAGAATCACCGCTGTCAATAGATTGGTGGGTGGCACCTTGCGCATCCCCCCCCCCGCACCTTTTGTCGCACCTCGAAGACCCCTCCTTAATCGCGATCGAATCCCCATCGATAATCTCGCCCGCACTCAGCGGGCGGCAAATCGGCGTCGAGTCGATCCATGATCGCCACGATGCAGCCGTAATTCCATTTTGACCATGTATTGGCTACTATAGATTGGGTAAAGCACTGTCATGAATTCGAAGACAGACCGATGCATCGAAATTGCCAGGGCATTTGGAGTAAGAAAGCTCATCTTGTTTGGTTCCGGTTTGGAATCGCCGGATACTGCGGCCGACCTGGATGTGGTGTGCGAGGGGCTGGATGGATGGGATCTGTTCCGTTTCGGTGCGAAGCTCGAAGAAGCCTTGGGTACGAGCCTCGACGTGATTCCATTGAGATCAGACGACCGTTTTTCGCAATACATTGCCCAACGGGGACGGGTCCTGTATGAAGCCGATTGAACTCGCAGAACAAGTCGACATCGAATTCGAAGCGATTCAATTGACGACTGACGAAATCGCGTCGCTGCGCCAAGACGTCTCCGGCCGCGAGACCACCGTCCGCGAATTAGCGGCTACCGGGTTGTTTTTGGCCAGCCTCTACAATGGCAAACCGTTCTCACGCGTCTTCAAGTGCTTGACGCCAGGAAACGGTTCCTGACATCGTGTTCACCCCCCGTGGCATCGTCCAACCCCTGCGCACCGAAGTCGGCATCAATCTACGCTATCGATGTTTCGTCAAATCGCTGTTCGATTGGGACACCGGTCGGAACCAGATGTCCCGACAAATGCCACCACGTTGGCGATTCTGGCAACAATTCCTCGGCGCACGGATGATCGCTGTCCGGCCCGACTGAATCGAGACGGAGCGTATCAACCAGCGTGCGACGAACGGCGAAGTATGTCAGCCCTTGGTGACTCACAAACTTCGTTGTCATGATCGATTCTTCAATGCGCCGAAGCACGAATGAGCGCCTTGCACATAACCGGACGTGGTAGAGTCGCTGGTCACCCATTAGAGGGTATTATCGGCAAGCTTTCGTGCTACTTCGTCGAGCCTTATTGCGCCAATCGTTGGCTTCCGCTTACCCACGAACCGGCTTAAGTCCACGCGTTTTGGATCACCACCTTGGACGGAATGCAAGAATATCTGGCAGATCGTCGTACCGGGCTTGATCGTGATAGGGACCTCTCCGACGTTCGTAAGCTCCAACGTCAGGCAGCCGGTGAATCCAGGATGTACGCCTGTTGCTGTAGCGATGATCAATCCATGTCTTCCCCAAGACGAACGTCCCACGACGTAACCGGCGACGTTGCACGGTAGCCGAATCCATTCGAGCGTCACCGCTAACACAAAGCTGTGCGGATGAAGAATGAAGCGTTCACCAAACGCAACGTAGTGGTGCTTGGTTAGCTGGGATTCACTCGGCGTCGCGGCCGTTGTGTCGTAGACGTCGAGATGCGAAAAGCGACTCTCTCGAAAAACCTGGAACCAACAACCCAGTCGAAGATCTACCGACGCTGAACCGGAGGTGCGTAATTCGCCCAGGTTCGGCAGGGGCCGTATGACCAACGGGTCTTCAGGATTATCGGGGCTCTCAAGCAGTTGGGCCATTCTGTCTGCACGCAGCATCATGACGCTCTCGTCCTTTCGCGGAACTCCGCCACTTCGCAACTCTTGAGAATCAAGTCGTGCAAGACGCTCATACGCTGCTCCGGTTGGATCTGTGGTACATCCTTCCAAAGGTCTTCGTCGTGAAAAAGTATCCAGCCGGCGTTCACGACGTCTGCAAGTGACGCCGTTCCGTCTCCTGGCATGACCATTCGAAGATCCCCAAGTACCGTCTCGATAATCTCGGGAGAACGCATAGAAGCCCCTTTCGTATTCGCGATTTCTTGTGCTTCTGTGCAAACTTCATCGACCAGGACCTCGACTGCAGTATCGGCTATGTCCGCAAGCAAATTCGTCACAGGACTCGATGGTGCAGACTGCTTATCAAACAGTTCTGCGTACTCCGCTGGTGCAGATACTCCAATCGACCGGCTCCCTTTCAGCAGGTAATCAACGCGAGTTTGGATGGAAGGGTACAAGGGCGTCCGCTCACCAGGGATGCATGGTGACAACAAATACGCGAATGCGTGCAAATAGGCCTCCGCAAAAAGGCGAAGCCCCATCATGTCGCAAAACACCTCCTCCAACTGCCTCTTTGCGTAAGCATGTGCCGGCAGCCACGTCTGCTGAACAAACATGTCTGTCGTGAGGTTATCGGGAGTCGCGTGAGGGAAACATGTTTGAAAGTCAATCCAATGAGGGCCCTTGATCGTTCGCAGCACCTCGGAGCGAAGCTGACTGTCGAACTTCTTGCCAAGACCGCACTTACTCCAGACATTGTGGCCCAATTCATGTCCCGCGAGGGATATCAGCAAAGGGTTCGCCGATTCGAATGCTGGGACGCCAATCAACACACAATCCGGCAGGTCACTCGTTGGCAAGTAAACGAACGGCGAGTAATCCCATTCCGAAGACAGCAGCAGCTTTGTGTCATTGCCAAGTAATCTGCGGGCAAGTCGCATCACCGGGGCATACAGTTCGAACGCATTCCGTACGTTCGTTGACCTGAGGATGAAACCAAGGAAGGGCGTGTAAGTGAACAGGTATCCGAGTGACTGGCTGCACGCGTTCTTGGCGATAACAGGCGTCGATTTCGCGATCAGCTTGTCGAGTTGGATTCGCTGGCTGCGAAACACGTCCTCAAGCTGCAGCAAAGCCTCCCGAATATGCGCGTACGGGAACTCTGACTCCTTTAGTCGTTCGATCTCGATGATCGCCGCATCGTAGCGGCGTTTCGCATAGTCGACGTAGATCACTTCACCTCCGGTAAGGATGCGGAGGCCGCACGTCGAAGATCGATTGACGATACGCAGCGGCGGACTGAGACAACGCTAAACAGAACGCACGTTGCCACTCCAACGCCTCCCGCTCGGAGTGCGGTTCTGCCGTCGAAAGCTGCTGTGCGATTACCTCCGTACGACGGAATAAATCACCCAGAATAGTCGATGGGTCATCCCCTGCATGGGTAAACGCCTGACCGAGGATTGTCTCCGTTTCGGTATCCACCTGCAGTCTGCGGCCTAACTGATCCAAGCCAGCATTGTCCAATGTTTCCCGCAAACGTTCGGCAAGTTGCCTGACAGCATCCAAGCTCGTTGGGGCGTCGTTGATGAGTAGGTCCAATTCAACCGCGGCATTCGATGCCAGCGACGGCAATTTGGGATCAAGCACGTTCACCATAGCCTCCGATCTTCCTTGTGCGATATCCATAACCTCTTGCGCCGTAGTATGTTACGAACGCAGAAAAAAATCAAGCCCATGTGGAGCCTCAAATCGTACCACCAATTTATCGGATTCCGAACTCATCTGCCATCGATTAACTGCCCACCAAGTCCAGGTCTGGACGAGTTATCACACGAGTTGCGAATTTCGATACTCCACGATTGAGTCCCTGCTGGTTCTGGTTGTCGTGTTCCTCCGTGATTTCGTCGTTGCCTCCTTGCTCTCTACCGTTCTTCTCGAGCGGCGAATGTCGGAATTGTTCGAGGGTGCCTGCTGTGGTTTGTGTGCTGTTCCTCGTTCGCAATTGCTGGTATTCAAACCCTTGGACGAGGCCAAACGGTACGCGCTGTGTCGAACAGCTTCTCGCCTCGTATTCGGATGGTGGCTTCGTCCCATTTTTGATATTCTTCCAAATCTTTGTTCATCTGCAACAGGCCGTGCTTCAGGATCTCCGGCCGTTTGTGCTCCCACCCCCGGTTCGACACGGCCGGATTCAGCTTCTTGTTCAGCAGTGTCAGGTTGCCCATGGTGTGCAGTATCCGCTCCCGTTCCTCCGTGGCTTGCTCCGATTCCAGCTCGATCGGTAGCGGCCAGCGCTCTGCTCGCGCTAGCCATTCCTGGGGCAACAGATGTTCGATGGTCAACTTCTCCTGAAGCTGCATCTTTTCCGTCTTGTCGGTGCGCAACCGTCGCTCGATCGCCTCTAGCAGCAGCCGCACACGCCGTTGCACAAGATTCCGGTACAGCGGATAATCGAGCCAAGCCTGTTTGAATTCGCCGTCCGAAGGCCACCGACTACTGTCAGCATCGGAGCTTAGCAAGAATGTCCGTACGCTGATCGCCGTCTCGTCCCCAGTCGGCTTAATCGCCTTCAACATGTCCAGGAACAGGCGATTGTAACCGCGGGTATTGAGCTGGCACACCATGCGGCGCACCAGAAAGCTCTCGACGTCGTTCAACACGTGATGCAGCGTCTTGCGGTCAGTCCCATGCGTGGCAAACAACTCCAAGAGAAACGGATACGCTGTCGTGATGTCCATTGCAGCGATCCAATCGAAGAAAATCGCCTCGGGACTTCCCTGCTCCAGGTCGTCAAAGCTGCAGTACACGTCGGCGCACTTCTTGATCGATGCGAGCGTCTTCTGAGCCGATCCATTCTTGACCGCGAACTCACGAAAGATGACATACAAATGTGTCACAGACACTTCATCGAGCGTCTGCAGGGTCAGGTAATGCTGCAGGAACAGGTCGATTCGATGGCGTTTCGCGTAGCCACGTCCCAATTCACGTCGCCAGTATTTCGGATTCTCATCGAAGGACCGCCAGTAATCGCGATACAGCGGCCCAACCGGCTCTTTCGCCAACGACGCCCGGTGAAACAAGAAATTCTTGACCAAGTCGGAGGGCAAAAGCGGCGTACCGCGTGCGTTGAGCGTTTCGAAGATCAGTTGTGCGTCGTCTTCCTTGTCCAAGTCGATGACAACCAGCCGGACGTATTCGCGAGCTGCGTTGAACAACGCATCAAGCCGATCCTCTTTCCCGTCGCTTTCCGTGCCAAGCCAATCGCAGATCGATTCGTAGAAAAACAAGTACCCGTCCGCGATCGGATGCCCCACAGCCGCCGTCGGTTTGACGCTGTACTCTTTTCGCAGGTCGACGGGTGACGCACACCGCATGACGCGGCGAAAGTGGTCCTGGTCGACGTTGGTGGGCCAGACCTTAAACTCTTCGTCCGGGTCTTCGCTCATCGGCTCGTCGTTACGAGTCAGCTTCAGCAAAGCCCGATGGTGTTTGTCCCGGCCCTGCTCGCCACACAGATCACAGAATGCTTCGAGGAAAATTTGCAGAGTCGTGAGCCGTTGCTGGCCATCGATCACTTGGCGAGCCTCCACCTGGGTGTATGCCGTCGGCATCTGGTCGAGCACAATCGCGCCCAGGAAGTGGGGACGCGGCTTCTGGCCCAGCAGCAGTCGGTCAGCCAGCGATCGGATGTCTTCCCAGAACGGCTCCCACTGCTTTTCTCGTTCCCAGACGTACGGTCGCTGAAACAGCGGCACCACGTGGCGGCAGTCCTTTGAGAAGAGCATCTTAACGCTTAGTGTTCCCGCATCCATCTAACGCTACCCCAATTACCATGTTTCGATGTCCCGTCAATGGATCGCAGCAAACGCGCGACACCAACACACTAACCTGATTCGCCTTCGCGCCTGTTCCGAGGTTGTTCTTCCGATTTGGGCGCTGGACGCCATGCCCGTCGCTCCCGCAATTCGCGATCATCAGGCATGGCTAGGCACCTGCAACTGGACGGTCTTGTCGTCTCGCCGGCGGACGAATGACGAACCGTTCCGCGGACCCTAACTACGCTGCATTGAATACGCTGTAGCTTCTGGAGTCAATGATGGTGATGAACTGCCGTGTCTCGATTCGGCCTCGAACGGACGCGAATTGAGGAGTCTGGCTGGTGGGAAAGGCGAAAACGACCGGTACTTCTCGTTCGTTGCTAAGCGCTCGGGCGGCTATCACGATGCTCGCGATGGATTTCCAAGGTGAGAGGATTTGCGATGACTGCGGCTCGAAGTCAACTCGTGGAAGCAACTCGTTACCATCACTGCATTTGCCGAAGCGGGCGTCTCAGTACGGTGAGGGATTCGAACACCGGGAGCGGTGGATCGAAGAACGATTGCAGACGTTCGCCGAGTCGTTCGCCGCGAGTGGCTGCGGTTTCGCGGTCATGAACAAGCACTTGCACAGCCCTGTGCGGCTGGAATCGGTTTGCACAAACGGGTGGTCTGTCGAGGATATCGTCCAGCGGTGGTTGGTGACCAACGCATCAAGGAATTAAGCGATCTCGGCTCGTGATTACTACCTGGACCTGAACGCCCCTTCTTGGGCACCAAGCATCCTCATGGTAAGAAGTTACATTCTCTTGTGGGAATGGTTATGATCGGCAGCAGTAATCGGTAAGCCGCCTTCGGGGATAGTTGAGATGATATTGGCACCGATCAGTCGGTGAGGTACGGATGTGGCAATCCAATCCGGCTGTAGGTGTCGGCGAAGTGCTTCGCCAAGTGTTCTCGATACAACGGCTGGATCCGAGCGCGTCGTCGTTTGTGCTGTAGATCATTCGTCATGTGCAGGAAGATCGGGTGGATCGGGTAGGTCAAGCGAACCGGCCTTGGCCCGCAATCGAAACTGCGGAGTTGGCGGCGGGAATTCGACCCAGGGGGCCAACATCGGTGCTGCGTTACGGGGCGCCGAGGGTCGATCTGCCAGCACGCGCAGTTCAATCCAGCGACCATTGACTTCGACACCGTAAGTCTGCCCGATTTGCAAATCGACATTTAGAAGCGCATCGTGCAACGCTACGCTCATGATTCACTCCTGGACAAAATGACGAACCGTTCCGCGGACCCCGACTGCCTTCTATTGAACACGCAGTAGCCTCCGGAGTCAAGGGTGGTCGAAGGACTGCCGTGTCTGGATTCGGCCTCGAAAGAACGCGAATTGAGCAGTCAGGCTGGTGGAAAAGGCGAAAAAGACAGCATTTTTCGCTCTTCACTGACCGCGTGGGCAGGTATCGCGATGCTCGCGATAGATTCTCGGCGGTTAAGGTCCCTTCCGCGCGGGCCATCAACGATCCCCAGCCTGTTGCTGGAGACGCTGTTGCACCCGGAGCATCACTGCGTCGACGTCCAAAGGTCGCGTTTCCCCGCGCCGGCTTTGCGCCGCCGGCTCGGTTTCGCGGAGAAAGCGAGCCACTTCTTCTTGATACAGGCGGAACTCATGCACGCTCTGTTCGGGCGTCAAGTCCGCGTCCCCGCCGTCCAGCCGCCTGCCGAGGAATTGATAAAACGCATGAATTGGGCTCTCTGAGACACCAACGCTCATAAACCACCAGTCCCTTCATGTCTGCTGATTTGCCAGTCCCTTCATGTCTGCTGTCATTATAGCAAGCCGATCCGGCCACATGAACGGTTGGTGACCACCGAATCAAGCGATTAACCGATCTCGGCTCGTGATCGGTCTGGGAACAAACGCCAGCCAGCGCAGCCGTTCACGCCGTGCGATACCGAAGGGCAACCATGCAATGATGGTACTATCGCACAGCCCAGGTGCAACAGTTCGAAACCGGCCCACGACGGCCGGCGGAGAGCAGACCGCAAACCGGACAGCCCAGAACCCAAGCAAACGGCTGATTCACGCTGATGAACACTGATGATCCGGCCACCCAACGACCGCGCCAATTCACCGCAAAAACGGACGATCACCGAAGAAACGAATCGCGACAGGATCAAGCCAATGGGCCGTGACACGCACACGTTGAGCAACCCAGGTCGAGAGTCGTTTTCGGGTAGGACGGTTCAAGACGTGAAGGAAAGACGCGATCTCGATGATGGTCCCGATGGTGCCGATTCTGCAGCTCGTCCCTGCGGGGCCGGAATTCGATCGGGTAATTTGCACTTCTGGGTCTGCTTGGGCTATAATGGGTGGAGCGACGGGATCGGCGATGCTGGTGCTCGAGCGATCGGTTCCTGGCGGTTCTTTTTCTCTTGTTCGGATGCGAGCGTTTTCTTTTTGCCATGCGCATTGCGCTGGGAGGCAGATTCATGTCACGGGTCGTCGGCTTGGCTGTGGTTCTTGTCGTGATGA
>SKKK01000558.1 GCA_007121535.1 Planctomycetaceae bacterium
GAGTGGTCGAAGCCTTCGAATCGTCGTCGGAAGACTGGTTCGCCCTGGGCGTCCAGTTCCAGCCGGACGATTCCTGCGACAGACAACTGTCCTCGGGCATCTTCGATACGCTGGTCGACGAGGCGATGGCGCATGGCAAGCAGATTTGGAGCCTGCATCCCGTCGCCCAACCCCACTGACTTGCCCGAGTCCCCATACCGCCGTGCTCGCACGACATACACCCTCAGCAGTCGCGAGACTCGGTCGCTGTCCACGCCGTACGCCGAAAACCATCCCGACGAATCAAGCCCTCAACGAATTTTTAGCCAATCGTAGCTGACTCCAACCGTCTAAGCACCCGGCCAGGCGTTTCTTGTCAATTTACGGCAGCCTTGCATGGGAGGACGCAACGGGGTCGGAAGTCGTTTTCGGGCAATGATCTACCAGATGGGAAGCAGCTCACCCGAAAACGACTCCCGACCCCTTTCGCCCGATTCCACCAAGAAATCCCTGGCCGGGTGCTTGTGTCCGGCGGCGCGATCGTCCCACTCTTCAACGGTGATCGCTACAGATTGCCACGTGCTGACTGATAGCATGATGCATACTTCCGGAAAAAGCTGCAAAATCGGGTTCCGGATGTCCGATCCTTTGTCAGGACAAAGGCCCTATCACATCCGGGAAGGAGAAGCCATGGAAGAAAAAATTCGTATCCAGGACTTGGCGGCAGACGAAATCCGTGAATTGCTGATGGAGGAGGGAAAGGGGTTGGACGAGCAGCAAAGCATCGCTCTGAAACAGTTTGTCGAGGATATCGGCGGCATGGAGAATGCGCTGGCTGCACTAGCGATGTTGGACGAACTGGAGAGGGCCGCTTAAGCTCGATTGAGCCCGACGCGTTGCTTCGAGCCGGCAAAAGAACTGGCTCGGGAGACCTACGGTCGGCGGTTGCTGCGGGGGCAGAGACCCGCGACGAACCGTTTTGTTACCGCCCCTTACAAAGATCTCGTCCTTCGTATCAAGAAATCCCCAACGTCCGGGCCATCCGATGGCTCGGACGTTTTTCGTTCAGGGCTCGTTCAACAACCAGCTCCCCGGTTTCGTCGCGTGTTTTCCTGAGGGCGCGGCGCTAGCTGCCGATGTCGGCCAAAGACCGGCGGCTAGCGCCGTGCCGCTCAGGAGGCAACGTTGCCCAAGTCCTTTCCTTGGATCGGAGGGGGGGGAAACATCGCTGCTGCCATTGGTAGCAGCATCGCAGATGGTGTGGATCGCTTGCATGCAACGCAGGTGGCGGATAAGCTGAATCAATGTACTAGGCAATTCAGCCGTAGTGAATCGATTTCCGAGCATCTTCTTCCGCCGGGAGCATAAACATGGAACGCAAGCGTTCATCCGATTTTTCCCAACCGTTGCTGGACTTGTACGACGACTACGCTCACGGCCGCATCGGGCGGCGAGGGTTCCTGGAGGGCGCGGCCAAATTCGCCGTCGGCGGTCTGACGGCCGAGGCGTTGTTGGCCAGTTTGTCGCCCAACTACGCATGGGCTCAACAGATCGCTCCGGACGATCCACGTCTGAAGTGCGAGACCATCGAGTATCCGTCGCCCGACGGCGCTGGAAAAATGGCGGGGTACCTGACGCGACCCGCCGCGGTCGAGGGGAAGCTGCCTGCCGTGCTGGTCGTTCATGAAAACCGGGGCCTGACTCCGTACATCGAAGACGTCGCTCGTCGCTTGGGCATTGCCGGTTTTCTGGCCCTGGCGCCCGATGCACTCACGCCGTTGGGCGGTTATCCGGGCAACGATGATCAGGGCCGAGAAATGCAGGCCAGGCGAAATCCCGAAGAGATGATTCAGGACTTTATCGCCGCGGCTCGTTGGCTGAAAAAGCATCCGCTTTCCAGCGGCAAAGTGGGAGTGGTCGGGTTTTGTTATGGCGGAGCTGTGGCCAACACGTTGGCGGTTCGTATTCCCGATGTGATCGCCGCCGCGGTGCCTTACTACGGCAGGCAACCCGAGCCCGAGGACGTGCCAAAAATCACGGTGCCCCTTCTTTTGCACTACGCCGAATTCGATCAGCGGATCAACGCCGGTTGGCCTGCGTACGAAGAGGCATTGGAGGCAGCGGGCGTCGAGTACCAGGTGCACTTCTACCCGGGCGTCAACCACGCTTTTCACAACGACTCGACGCCACGCTACGACGAAGCCGCAGCCAAGTTGTCGTGGCAACGGACCCTCGAGTTCTTTAACGCCCATCTGCGTTAGCGCTGTCAAAAGACGGTGCTTCTGGCTTTCGCCAATTGCGAAACGATGGCCTGATCGCTACAGTAGGATGGTAGGCCTGCCGCGCCGTCCGATCCGATCCCCCAGGAAATCTCGCCTTGATGTCCCACCCATTGTCGCTATTACCGTTTGATTTTGAAGCTCGTACGCGGATCGTTTTCCAAGTCGATGCCATCGATCGCTTGGGGGAATTGGCTAGTCAGATCAAGGGGCGTCGCGCCTTGGTGGTCAGTGATTCGGGCGTGATTGCCGCAGGCCACACCCATAGGGGGATCGATGCTCTGCGCGGGGCGGGGATTGTATCCCGGGTGTTCGAAGATTTCCACGAAAACCCCAGTTCGGACGATGTCGATCGCGGTGTGGCCGGTGCCGCCGAGTTTGCTCCGGATCTTCTGATTGGACTGGGAGGCGGCAGTTCGATAGACTGCGCCAAAGGGATCAATTTCGTGCACAGCAATGGAGGCAGCATCCACGATTACTGGGGGGTCGGCCGAGCTTCCAAGCCGATGCTGCCGATGATCGCCGTCCCCACGACGGCCGGAACGGGTAGCGAGGCTCAATCGTTTGCTTTGATTTCGGACGCAAAGACGCATGAGAAAATGGCTTGCGGAGACAGGAAAGCCGCGTGTCGTATCGCCCTTCTGGACCCTCGGTTAACGATCACGCAACCACGACGGCTGACGGCGCTAACCGGTATCGATGCGCTGGCTCACGCCCTGGAGACCTATGTGACAAAACGTCGCACGCCGGTTTCCCAGGTATTCAGTCGCGAGGCTTGGCGGCTGTTGGCGGGGAATTTGACTTGCGTTCTTCAGGATCCAGAGGACTTGGAAGCTCGCGGTGCCATGCAATTGGGGGCTTGCTTTGCGGGTTTGGCGATCGAAAATTCCATGTTGGGGGCAACTCACGCACTGGCCAACCCGTTGACCGCCGAATACGGGTTAGTTCACGGCCAAGCGATCGGGCTCATGCTGCCCCACGTGATTCGTTACAACGGAGACCAGTTTGGCGAGCTGTACTTGCAGCTTCTGCAGTCCACATCCGGGTTAGCCGGTTACCCCAAAGTATCAGACGGGGTAGAAGGGCTGGCTCGATTTGTGGAGGACTTGGTCACGCAATGCGAGCTATCCATGCCTCTATCCGGGTGTGGGGCCGCCGAGGACCATATCGCTCGACTTGCCGCGGATGCCGCCAAGCAGTGGACGGGTACGTTCAACCCGCGTCCGGTCAGCGAAGCGGAATTGGCCGAACTATATCGCCTGGCCTTTTGATAGACGAGTTTATTCCTTGCGTTTCGGAGGAGAATAGTCGATGAATCGCATCCCCACGGCTCGGATTCTGTGCATCATGCTCGGAGCCCTCCTGGCTTGCCGTCCAGCAGCGACCAGCGACGACACAGATCCCGCGTCCGAATTATCGCCCACGAAGGTCACCGCGCCAGCTTCAGAGACGACGGCTGATCCGGCGGCTGACGCAGCGGCGGCTGACGCAACGGCGGCTGAGGCAGCGGCTTCCGACAGCGATTGGCCCATGTTTCGAGGCGACTCGAAAGCGACGGGAGTGGCTCGCACCGAGCTTCCCGAGCAACTGGAGTTGCTGTGGCGGTTTACGGTGCCCAAGGGTGCTTTCGAGGGCACGCCAGCCATCGTGGACGGTGTGGTCTACTTGGGCGACTTGGACGGCAACTTCTACGCGCTGGATCTGGCGACGGGCGAAAAGCGATGGGTACAAACCTTCGAGGCAGGTTTTACCGCATCGCCCTCCGTCCGCGATGGCCTGTTGTATATTGGCGATTTCTACGGACAGTTTTATTGCTTGAGCACGGAAGACGGCACGCTGGTCTGGCAGTATGACACGGAGGCCGAGATTGATGGCAGCGCGAATTTCTTTCAGGATCGCGTGATTTTCGGATCGCAGGATGCCACGCTTTACAGCCTGCACGCCAAGACGGGCGAATTGGTGTGGAAGCATACGGTCGACGACCAGATCCGATGCAGTCCGACGATCGTCGAGGGTCGGTGTTTTGTTGCCGGCTGCGACGGTTTGCTGCACATCATCAACGTAGAAGACGGCCAGCCGATCGCCACCGTACCGATCGGCTCGCCGACGGGTGTCACCCCGGCAGCGTGGGGAGACAAAGTGTTTTTCGGCGCGGAAAACGGGACCTTTTTGTGTGTGGATTGGCGCAAAGAAGAATTGGCTTGGACTTTCAAAGACGATCGCACTCAATCGTTCCGGAGCTGTCCGGCAGTCACCGATCAAAGGGTCGTGTTCGGAGGCCGCGACCGCAGCGTTCGAGCCTTGCACCCCGAGACGGGAGAACTCGTGTGGCGCTTCTCCGCTCGGCAACGAGTGGATTCGTCGCCGGTCATCGTCGGCCAGCGGGTCTTCGTGGCAGTGGGCGACGGTCGAATCCATGCATTGGACTTGGACAGCGGCGAAGAACTCTGGCAGTACGAGACGGGCAACGGTTTTACCGGGTCCCCGGCCGTCGCGGATGGCAAGCTGGTGATCGCAGACGATCGGGGCATCGTTTACTGCTTTGGAAGTCCTGCTTCGGATTGAGTTGCACGTTCGACAACAAACGGAAACCCCTGGAATCCTTCCTCTCGAAGACAAAGAACCATCGATCGATGACCACAGCCACCGAAACCAAGACCGAGGTCGGCAGTTATTTCATTTCAAATTACCCGCCGTACTCGCAGTGGACCGCCGAGCACCTGCCGGAATTCCAGCAGGTGCTGGAGCAACCGCCGCGTGATGTGCCGCTGGGGCTTTACCTGCACATTCCGTTCTGCAGGAAGCGGTGCAAGTTTTGTTACTTCAAAGTCTTCACGGACAACCGCCCCAGCGACATCGAAACGTACGTCAGCGCGTTGTCCAAAGAGATCGAGGTGGTCAGCCATCAACCGGCCATGGGCGATCGGCCGTTTCGCTTCGTCTACTTCGGCGGCGGAACCCCTTCGTTTTTAAGCGTCCGGCAGCTCAACTCGTTGGTCGATCGTCTGCGAAAGAACGTAAACTGGGATCAGGCCGAAGAGGTGACGTTCGAATGCGAACCGGGCACGTTGGCCGAGCCGAAAGTCAAGGCGCTGCGGGAATTGGGTGTCACGCGGCTCAGCCTGGGAGTGGAAAACTTCAGTGACGAAGTTCTCCGCGAGAACGGTCGAGCCCATTTGTCTCCCGAGATTTTTCGAGCCTGGGATTGGATCCAGGCTGCCGGATTTCCCAACGTCAATATCGATCTGATCGCCGGGATGGTCGGGGAAACGTGGGAGAACTGGAAAATCAATATCCGGAAGACCATCGACTTGGCGCCCGAAAGCGTGACGATCTATCAGATGGAGTTGCCGTTCAACACGATCTATTCGCAGGACGTGCTGGGCAATCGGATCGAGGTGCCGGTCGCCGATTGGGCGACCAAGCGTGCCTGGGTCGACTACGCCTACGACGAGCTGCAAGCAGCCGGTTATCATGTGTCGAGTGCCTACACGATGATTCGCGATCCGGCCAAGATCAGCTTCAGCTACAGAGACAATCTGTGGATGGGTTCGGATCTACTGGCCACCGGCATCGCCAGCTTTGGCCATCTGTCAGGCGTGCATTACCAGAATCATTCCGACTGGAATCAGTACATCCAACCGCTGCTGGACGAGGGCCGGTTGCCTGTGGGGCGAGCCCTGAGGCCGACGCCCGATCAACTGCTGATCCGCGAGATGATCCTGCAGTTGAAGCGCGGGTACTTGGAACCCGAGTATTTCCGCAACAAATTCCACGAAGACATCCTGCGGCGCTGGTCCGACGTCTGGGAACGTTACGTCCAAGACCAGTTGGTGGCAATCCAAGACGATCGCATCGAACTGACTCGCAAGGGTCTGTTGCAAGCCGATGCGCTGCTGCCCGCGTTCTTCGAGCCTCAGCATCAGGGAGTCCGCTATACATGAGCGATTCTCTGGTGTTCAGGATGGGCGAATTCGAAGCCGCGTTTCCCACCGATCGCCAGTACGCGCGCAATCACATGTGGGCTCGGCGTCAAGATTCCGCGTATCGTTTCGGCTTTTCGGCTTACGCCGTCCGGTTGCTTCAAGACGTGTACTTCCTGGACTGGATCGTCGAACCGGGCCTTGATTTGCAGCCGCGGCAGGAGATCGGATCGATCGAGAGCAAGAAGGCGGAAGCCAGCTTGTATGCTCCGATCGCCGGCCGGTTGAGTATTCTGAACCCGGAGCTGCTGGACGATCCTTCGGCCATCAATGTCGACACCTATGGCATCGGTTGGCTGTTTGAAATCCAGCCCTCCATTCCCAACACCCTCGAGGAAGACGACCCGTCCGACCTGATGTCGGCTCAGGAGTACGTCGCTTTTCTGGACGAAGTCTGGGTGGCAACGCAACGGACGATCAAGGGTCAGTTGGGCTGACGCAAACGAACACCATGCACCCGTGCTCGGGGGAACCCATCAATGAAACCGGAAATCACCGTCGTCGTATCGCGGGGACAAAACCACGATCCGGCCGAACGAACTCGGGATCACGAGATCGCCGATCGGCTGAGTGCCCGAGGCGATCTGGAGGTGCTGGTCGTTCCGCATCTGAACGATCTGCCCGCCAACGCCGCCTCGTTGGCCGCATTGAGACAACGGACCGGACCTCTGATCGTCTTTGCATGGCTGTACCCGCGTGCGGCTCATTGGATTCTGGATCGGCACAAGATCGCCGGCCAGTTCGGCGCGACTCGCATCCAAGCGGACGCCGATGCAAAATCGGCCGACCAAACGCCCAGCGATTCGCCGCAGGAGTCGGTCGAGCGGGTCGTCGATTTCCGCCCATTACCGGCACGTTCCATCTACTGCATCGATCTGCGCGATTGCACGTCGACCGACGCGGTTCACGGGGAAGTCGAACGCATCCTCACCGAGCTTGGACATGGCGCCTTCCGATCCTCGGTGGGCTCGTCGGAAGGCAATGGTTCGCGCCCGTGGCAAGCGATCGCCGACGACACTCAGCGACGTTGGTATCCGGTCATCGACTTCAGCCGCTGTACCAACTGCATGGAATGCATCGACTTCTGTCTGTTCGGGGTCTACGGTCTCGACGAAAGCGACACGATACTGGTGGAACAGCCCGACAATTGTCGCAAGGGCTGTCCGGCCTGCAGTCGCGTCTGTCCGGAGAACGCCATCATCTTCCCGCTGCACAAATCGCCGGGCATCGCCGGAGCATCCGGCTCGATCGATGGCCTGAAAGTCGATCTGTCCCAACTGTTCGGAAAACCGGCGCCCGACCAGCATCTCGGGCAGATCGCCCGGCAAGAGCGAGCCCGGCAACTCGCCGCGTCCACCAACCCATCCACCTCAGCAACATCGCCCCCTCAAGCCCCACCCCACTCCGACAGCAGCGACGACCTGGACCAATTGATCAACGCCTTGGACCAATTTGATCTGTAGACGGTCAGTTGCCAGCTTCGTTTCACCGACCGCCGTAGGCGTACGCCTGTCTTGCCTGCAACACGGCACTCAGGCTCAGCCACGACACCGGACTCAACGTTCGTCGTCATCAATACAGGGTGCGTGCAGTTCGAACGCGACCGTCACGCGGTCGGTGTCGGAGCAACACCAGCGGCAGCACGGAGAATGGCTGCTGCCTCTTGCAAGCGACCGTCGATCAGTTCGTTCCGGCTTGCCCGCAGCGCTGCAACTTGTCGATCCGCGAACGGTACCGCCTGGCGCGGTGCCGGTGGGCAGGGGACAAGGCTTGCGATGATGGCCGTCACCAGGTGATCGAGGCCTTCTCCCGTTCGAGCACTGGTGAGGATCGCTTCTGCATCCACGGCCCCCGTGCTCATGTCGATCTTGTTGTAAACAGTCAGGGTTTGCTGGCAGCCACCGATGATGGGAGTTATCTCGGCTGACGGTCGACTGGCATCGACGACAAAAAGAATCAAGTCCGCCTTGTCCAGATGACGCCGCGATTGTTCGACGCCCCGGGCTTCGACTCCTACGGCATAATCGTTGAGTCCGGCAGTGTCCGACAATTCGATCGGCCAACCCTCCAAGGCGGTGTGAGCCGTCAGGACATCCCGAGTGGTTCCGGGCTGGTCGTAAACGATGGATCGCTGATAGCCCAGCAGGGCATTGATCAGCGTGCTCTTGCCGACATTGGGAGGTCCGCACAGCACCACGCGGTACGGCTGCGTCAGGTGCAATCCGATGCGGCTGCGCTGGAGCAACGATTCGATCGACTCGCGAGCGATCGGAACGGAACCGGATTCGATCCTTCGGATGATTCCTTCCCATTGTTCGCGAAGAACGCCGCGCCACTGGTCCATCAGAATGGCTGCCGTCCGCTCGGTGCGCGCCTGCGTCAACGCGAGGCAAGCTTCCGCTGCAAACGGATCGGAGGTCGTCTGCGAAAGAAATCTGGGCCAGGCCAATTCGTGGCAACCGTCTTCGACAAGGCTTTGGATGATGGACGCTGGGGCAGCATGGCCACCGTGCCCATGAATCTCCACCCAATCCGACCGACGGCAGACCACCACTTCTTCGCCAAGCCCATCACCCGAACGCCAACGTCCGAAGTAGACTCGATCGACCGCCAATTCATCCAACGGTCGTCCGCATGCAGCGTCGAATCGTGCCGCGACGCGAGCGACGCAGTCCTGCCCACCAACGACCACGGTCGCCACCGCCCCGCGGCCGGCGGGTGTCAGCAGGCTGACGAAAGCTTGCTTGTTCAAGATGGAACGGTCCTGTTTGGTGCTTCGAGCTGTGGCCTTCATCGAGCCCCAGAGTATGCCGACGAAATCTTACCAGGTCAACCGGA
>SKKK01000284.1 GCA_007121535.1 Planctomycetaceae bacterium
TCAAACACCAATAGCTGGCCGCTCTTGGGCGCCTGGACGGCAAAGTGGTAGCCCGGCCAGATATGGGAATACATCCACCAGGTCCGATTCCAAAAGGTATCGTCCAGGAAACCCCCAGTTGCGACCAGTCGCATCCCGGGCATCTTCCGGTATTCCAGTTCATCGCCCCTCTGGTTGCCGATCAGGTGGACGCGCTGGGTTTCCACAACGTTCAGGTTCCGGTCAAGTGCCGTCCGGCCCATGTACAAATATTGGCCGTCGCTTGTCAGCAAGTCGGATCGATAGCCGTCCTTGTGAAAGGCATAGCTGGGCTGGCGGATGTCGGGATCAGGTCCCTCGAGCGTGGCCTGGTGCACTACTTCCCCGGTCATCGGGTCGAGCGCGTACAGATCGATACCCCCGTCGATAAACCCGGACCGGCCGGCGGAACAATAGGCCAGTCCGTCCAGTATCAGTACACTGCCGTGAGCGGGCCAAGCCGATTCCAGCCGTTCATACGATACAACTTGACGCTCTTCCCGGGCGGCGCGAAAGCTCCAAGCCAGTTCACCGTCGGTCCCGCGCAACGAGTAGACCAACCCGTCGCGCGAGCCGAAGATCAGGAAGCCTTCGTGATAGGTGGGCGCGGAATCGATCCGCCCGCCAACCGTTCGGCTCCAGAGAATTGTCCCGCAGTCCAAATCCAGGCAGTGCAACGTACCGGCGTCTTTGCACGCGACGAACACCTTGCCGTCCGCGACGATCGGCTGGGTAGGGTTGACCTCAAGCGCGGTAGACCATGCCGGGCGCAAATCCGTGGGTACCCGGGATCCGGTTGCTCCGCTGCGCTGACCGTCGTGCCGGTACGTATGCCACTCGTCCACCGAAGCTCCGTTAGTCCCGAGCGATGCGGCATAGGCGGGGCCCATCTCAAGACGCGGAGCAGGCCTGCCGCGCGACTCCACGGGTTGGGCCACACGTTGCGACGCCAAAGCGAAAAAGCCGTCCAGCCTCACGCCGGGATAGCAGAAACACTGATGAGGCGGCACATAAAACAAACCATTCGCCGGCAGCATGCCGGTCAGGCAGGGTCCCCTCAACCAGTTATGTCGCTTATGATGGCTGCCGTGCAAATCCAGGAATTCACTGCCGCGCTGGCCCGTGATCAAATAGTTCGCAGTCGCCCTGTCCGCGAAACACCGCCGGTGATGGCCCGACTTCAGCACCTGCTGCGGTTCCAAACGCTTCACGACCTCGCCCGTTGTGATATGCCGCACCTCAAAACGTCCGCGGCCCCAATGAACCTGGTCGCCAACCACGAACATATCCGGATTGCGCCCGCGGATGCCCGCTCCGCGTCCGTTCCAGAGTTCTTCACCCGTTCGTGCCGACAGCGCCAACGTCTGGGACGACTGGACCGCCAGTACGGCATCTTCGTGCGCGAGCAGGGCAGCCGGCCTGAAGTCCGTCTCGTGCCGCCATAACTCGTCGCCGCTCATCAGACTGACCGCGATCAAGGCGCTGCGGGTGTGAAAGAACACCCTGCCCGCGGCGGCGCACAGACTCCGGTCCACGATCATACCGGCCTCACTTCGCCAGAGCGTCTTTCCGTCGGCGGCTCGCGTTGCGGTGATCGCGGGCGTCGGGTGATTGTGCCGGGTAAGCAGCACGCCGTCAATGAAGATGCACTCCAGCATTCCAGCGGTCTCCTCATACGTCATGAGGATCTCACCGCTCGCTCCATCGATCGCACTCAAGGGACCTCCGAAACCCAGGGGCACATACAGGGTGTCATCATGCGCCACCATCAGGCGGTCAACCTCGGCGGCAGAGTGATGGCGAGTCGCAAGCCAGGAACTGGGCGTGTTGACGCGTTCAGCATTCCACGCCCGCCACCCCCAGTTGGGCATCGGGCGCTTCCACAGCAGAACGCCGTTGAAGGCGTCGCGGCAGAGAAGCGACCATTTCGCGGGAAATCGAGCATCGGTGATTCCCAGCGGCCCCTCGTCGAGAATATAGTAGATGCGTCCTTTCGTCGAGACAATGCTGGAAAGACCCGTCTCGATTTCATGGCTGCGCATGAACCGCGGGCCTGCCTCCCACTGAAGATGGTTCGGGGGGCCAACCCGGGTATCCCTCGACGCTCCGCGATTGCCCGCGTCATACCGGAAATGCGACCATTGATCCAAGTCGGCCGGCCACGGTTTGGTTACCTTTCGCCACTCGGCGCCCCGCTGGATATACGCCTTTCCATAGGGGGCCAACACGCGCAGGATCTCTCCGATATCCGCATCCTCCTCCGGTTTTTGCCAGAAGAGAATGTTCACAAGGTTATCGGCGTAGGGCAACGGTCCGTTGGCCCATCGTCTGAAGGAAAGCCGCCCGGCGAGCCCGAGCATCCGGGCGCGGCGCTGCGCCCGGTCAAGTGAGTCCGTGTGGGCATCAAGTCCTTGGACCAAATACGCCGCTCCCTGCCGCGCGAGAGCGGCACTTCCCTCGCCATCGCCGCAACCTACATGAACGACGACTCCTCCAGGTGCGCCGCTTCGTTCAAGTAGTTCTCCGAGCACCGGTTGACCGGTGACGACCAGATCGTCGCCGGTGCCGTCATTTCTCGAACCGGATGCTCTCGACGACGCGGTAAGAACTGAACAAAGAACAAAGGAAAACACAACGGCGTGAACCAATGTACTTCTCATGGAAGATTTCCTGTAGTTCATAGGATCTATACCAACAGTGAATCGCTCCACTCAAAAGACTGCACTTTTGGGCGAACTTCGTCGCCTTCGGTGCCGCCGGGCTGACCAGCCAGCGGTACCAAGCAACCGTTGCGCAGCAGCGTGCATCTTAGCTGTGGCGGAAACCCTGTCAACTAGGGCAACCTACAGGAAAAAATCTACCCGCAGCGCTGTGGCCGGTCTCTGACTTGAGTTTTGCACTTCCGGTGCTAGCGTCGGCATGGACGGGCGGACTGTGGCCCGCGGAGCTGCGCAACAGTTGCGCAGTTGGCGGAAAAGCCGCCTGGGAGTTGACAACAGGGATCGACTAGCGGATGGGCGACAAGGGCCAGATCAGCCGGATTTATCGAGTGTCACTGACACCCGATAAACACCAATTAACCCCCGTTTTTGCCAGCAAATGGAGATCAACCGTTGGATCAAAGCAATCGAAGATTTTCGCTATTCCATAGGCCGCGGCGGAGCCAGTTGTGGACGAAGATCAGTTTCGCTCGGGCGGAAGGTAGCAGCACGAAGGGGTAAAGGTCCGATAGACCCATCGATCGGTTGATGTGGTTGACCCGCATGGCCAGTCCCATCGCGATATGGAACAGACGCTCGGAGTCCGTTTCGGCGTACGGATCCCAACGCGGACTCGGCAACTCGGGCGCGGCCAGGCCCGATGCGACGAAGCTGTCGGCGATGTCCGTCAGATGCATGACGTGAGTGGCGCTTTCCGCCCAGTCTTCGTGAGGATGAGCGGAAGCATAGCTGGTGAGAAACCGCTGTTGCCAGCCGGTCGGCGGACCGTTGTCGTAGTGCCGCTGGAGGGCCGCATGGTAGTCCGTGCGTTCATCGCCGAACATGGCGCGAAACGCGTTCAGAAAATCGTCGCGCGGGCTCAGCCGCCACCAAAGCATGTGAGCCAGTTCGTGCCGCACGTGCCCGATCATGGTACGGTAGGGCTCGTCCAACGCTTGGCGGCGGGTCACTCGCAGGACCGGGTCCGCCTCGGCGACGCTGATGGTCACCACCCCGTTGGCGTGCCCCATTTGCACTGGCGTCGGACCCTCGGCCAGCATGTGGAAAACCGGGTGCACGCCGGAATCCTCCGGTCGGAACCAATGCCAACGGCCAAGATTGTCCAGCACCCAACGTTTGGCAGCCTCGGTGTCCGCCCAGTTGCGGGTCGCGTTGGCAGTCGATGGGTCCGGGGCCAGTGCTGTCATGACGCACGAGCGGCACAGTTGGCCCTGTTGGGCGGCGATCCAATTACAGCCGATCACCCCCCGGTTCGAGCAAAACGGCGGCATCGGCAGAAAGGCCCGAGCCTGGGGATCGTAAGCAACGGGCACGCCGTCGGCCGTGGCAAGATTGTTAAACCACAGCGATCCGGAACCCACGGGGTTAGCAAAGACGAACATACATCCAACACTTCCGTAAAACGACTGGGAACGGTGACAGCGGGACAACCGTTTTACGATACCGTTCTTCGTAGCGTAAGACAACGGATCAGCCCGCGTTAGAGACGTACGTGGATCTGCGAATGCGTTACGAGAAATCCAGTCCGCCTGGCGGACGACATGATGTAGCCAGGGGTGTGAACCCCTGGGAAAGGGTGCCCAAACACGGCGTCAGCCCGTGGAACGAGCGACAGGAACCGGATCACCAACAGGCCAGCATTTCCCACGCCGTCTCCTCGCAGCCTTGGGCCATCCTGTCGTCCCTACGGGACTGGAAATCCGGGCGACCGCGTTTTCCCGTCCTAACATCGGCGAATCTAGCTCGCCCTACTTCCGTTGACACCCAGGCTGGCGTTACGATAGTGGCTGGATGCTTTGTAGAGCCGCCGATAATTCTATGGTTAGCCTCGAAGGAGTGTTTTCGATGACCGCTCAAACTTCCGCTGTCGATTCGGCCCGTTTTCTCACCTCCCGCCGTCAGGTGGTCAAGTTGGGCGGCGCGATCGCTTTGGGATCGACGCTTCCCGCCTGGCGCGTCCCGTGGGTGCATGCGGGCGAAGAGAACACGATTCGGTTGGCACTGATCGGTTGTGGTGGCCGCGGGCGCGGTGCGGTCGGCGACGCATTTTCCGTGGCCCCCGGCCCGATTCAGTTGCACGCGTTGGCTGACTTGACGGCAGATCGCGTGACCATGTCCCAAAAGGTGTTGCAGAATCACCTGGGCGAACGAGCGGCAGTTCCCGAGGATCGTTGCTTTGTGGGCTTTGACGCCTTTCGTCATGCGATCGACAGCCTGCGTCCGGGTGACATCGCCATGTTGACCGGCTATGCGTTTTGCCGCCCCCAGCACATCGAGTATGCGGTCAGCAAGGGCGTCCACGTGTTCATGGAAAAGACCTTTGCACCCGATCCGGCGGGCTGCCACCGCATCCTGGCCGCCGGCAAAGCAGCGGAGGAAGCGAACCTGAAGATCGCCGCCGGCCTGCAATGTCGCCACAGCGTGGCTCGGCAGGCACTGATCGACAAGATCCGTGCCGGCGCATTGGGCGATATCGAGAAGGTGCGAGCGACACGAGTTTGCGGAGCAGGTTTCTTGGCGTACCCGCCCGACGATGTCGACCACGTGCTGTGGCAGATCCACAACCGAATGCATTTTCTGTGGGCTTCAGCGGGGATCCTGTTAGAGATGCTGATCCACCAGATCGACGAATGCTGTTGGGTCATGGACGCTTGGCCGGTCTCCGCGACCGGCAAGGGCAATCGAGACGATCGGCCGAATAATTGCAGCCAGAACTTTGAACACTACGACATCGAGTACACGTTCGCTGATGGCGGCAAAGCATCGGTCGAGAGCGTCCAGCCGTTTGCGACGTTCATTTTCGGCAGCAAACGAGCGGCTCAGTTTTCCGGCGACGTGCATCGTGCGACGGTCCATACGTACAAGGGGCATGAACTGGACAATGCCCAGATCGATTGGGCTGCCGAACGAGAACCGCGCGGACCGTGGCAGGCGCAATGGAAGAATTTCCTCGAAGCGATTCTCGAGGATCGCTCGTTCAACGAGACCGATCGGGCGATCAAGGCGAATCTGACTTCGATCATGGGCCGCGCCGCCGCGCACATGGGACGCACGGTCACGTGGCAGGAGGTGGTCGATTCTCGATTTGCATTTGCACCCCAAGTGGATGAACTGGAATTCGGCAGCCCGGCGCCCGTACAACCGGACGCTGCGGGGCGTTTCCCGGTCCCCGTTCCGGGCCAGTGGGTCGAGGTATGAATCGGCGTCGGGATCGATGCTTCGTCAGCACGAAACATCGATCTTGCGACGCTGTCCCTTTTTTCAAGGTGAAGCATGTCAGCATCCGAAAACGTCCGTTCCGATGACATCTCTGCGGCGGAAGCGTCCGAGCGAATGCAGTGCATGGAAGTTTGGGGCGGCAATCGCGGCACCAACAAGTCGTTCGAGATGCCCGGATTGAGGACTTGGGTCTACAGCCGTCCCTACTCGGGTGATAAGAGCGGGGGCGACGTATATTACCTGTCGTCGTGCGCTTCGGGACGCATCACACGAATCCTGCTGGCCGATGTCATGGGACACGGCACCTTGGCTGCCGATACCGCCCGTGGACTGCGGGATCTGATGCGGGAGAACATCAACAGGATCAGGCAAACCAGTCTGGTGCACGCCTTGAACCGGCAGTTTTCCGATGTGGCTCGTCAAGGCGGTTTTGCGACCGCGCTGGTCGGAACGTTCTTCGCGCCGCAACGGTCGCTGGCGGTTTGCTGCGCCGGTCATCCCGAACCGTTGGTTTATCGAGCGGCCGAGTCGCAGTGGGCGCCACTGCAACGTCGTCGAGAGAAGAATGCCAAGCTGGTCGACATGCCGCTGGGCATTACCGACGAGGTCGACTATCTGATTAGCGAAACACCATTGGATCCTGGCGATCTGGTGTTGGGCTTCAGTGACGCCTTGCCCGAGGCGTATGACGAGCAGGGGAAGATGCTGGGGTTTGAAGGTATCGTGAGCCTGGTCCAGCGCTTGGACGTCTCGAATCCCGACCAACTGATCCCGGATCTGCTGACGACGATCGCCGGCCTGTCGCCAGATAACCTGGCCCAAGACGATTTGACGATCATCCTGCTGCAAGTCACGGGCTCGCGTCCCAGAATGAAGGACAATTTCCTGGCCCCGCTACGCTTGTTCGGCAAAGTGACGGACCAGACCGAATGGGTCGACCGCCATCCGTGACGCGGCGATGTGATCCGTTCACCTATTGTCTTGCCGATCCTTGCCGGTTCTCAGCCCCGTTCTTCCCACCAGCGACCGTGCGGGTTGCGGCCGGCGGTACTGGAGGACACCAGGTCGAATGCGCGATCATCCGCCAGGGCAAGGTCGTCGTCTTCGTCCCATAGCCCTAACGTCGATTCGTCGCTTGGCTGCTGGTCGTCCACTTCGTCGGCGGCGTCCTCGATCGGTTCCTCGTCGTCATCTTCGATCATCTCGACAGGCTCGTCTTCCTCCACCTCGGCTTCCTGCTCCATCCAATGAGTCGTCTGTTGTTCGGCGACCTGCTCATCATCTTCCTCGACATCCTCTTCCTCCTGTTCCTCCTCGATTTCGTCGTCGACCTCCTGGATGACCTCTTCTTCAACCTCTTCGTCGATCTCTTCCTCGATCTCCTCCGATTCCGGTTCGTCCAGGAATTCGGTGACTTCCAATTCCTGTTCCGATTGCAGCAGGGCGTCTTCGTCGTCCCAGTCGGATTGGTCTAAGCCATTTCGCACGGGCAGAAACCGGGCTTCGACTCCGGCGGCCTGGAAGATGCGTAGGATATGATGATGGCACGTGAACAACATCATCTGGTGTCCGGCGAGCGCGAAATCGCGGAGAACTTCGGCGGCCATTTTGGCGCGTTTCACGTCCAGGTTCACCAGTACGTCGTCCAGCACCAGCGGCAGCAGAGCGCCTCGACGTGCATAGGCGGCGGCCAGCGCCATGCGCAGGCTCAGGAAGACCGCCTCCCGCGTACCCTGGCTCAGCACATCCAAGGGCAGCGATTCTCCGTTGGCCGTATCGACTCGCAAGATATCTTCGCTCAACGGCGTCCAGACTCGCTGATACCGGCCTTCGGTCAGATGGATCAAGTAGGTGCTGGCCTCGGCCAGCGTTTCGGGCTGGCGTTCGGTCTCGTAGATCTGTCGGATCGCTTCCAGCATCAGGCTGGTCACCGCCAAAACGCGCCAACGATGCACGTCGCGGCGGATGCGTTCTTCGATGGTCGCCAACCGGACTTTGGCATCGTTCAGCCGCCGATCCTCGGACAGGGACTTCATCTCCTGGACCATCTGCCCGCGCTGTTCGTGCAGATGGGTCAAGCGACTCTGAGAATCTTGCAGCCGAGCCAGCAAGCGTTCCCAATAGGGTTCCAGCCGGTCATCCTCGTGCGTCTGCAGCACCTCGCCCACCGCGGCCTCGGTGCATTGCGTGCCGATCGACAGTTTGATCCGCTGGTTCAGATCCTTCTGCAATTCGGTCAATTCCTGGATGCGGGCCTGGCGTTGAGCCAGTTTGCGCAATTGGGCGTCGTCGTCCACGTTGGCTTGACGCAGCAAGGCTCGCCGCTGCGCCATTTGTTTACGGAGTTTACCTGCAGCGTCGCGGTACTGGCGTTTGAGTTCGCGATGCTCCTGCTTCAATTCCTTTCGCCGCTCGATCCATTGCCTTTGTTCGGCCAGCGCGGCGGCGACTTGACGGATCTGAGTCCGGGGATCGTTGCTGGCCGGGGTAATCTGCACGTCGCGGATCAACTCGGTGACGCGTTGCGTGACGGCGTCCAATTCGGCTTCGCGTTGTTCCAATTCCTGGCGGCTGACTTGCAAACGGCGGCCAAGCTGAACGGTCTGGTCGTTTCCTTCGGACAAAAGCTGGATATGTTCGGGCTGGAACGCTTCCGGCAGACTGGCGGCGCGCAGCGCATCCCGCCATTGCTGTTGGGCTTGACGGAGATCCTCTGCGGCGCGCTGGGCCTTGTCTTTCGTCGTATCGCTACCGTTCAGGGCCGCCTGACGTTTGGCTTCCAGCGGCGTCAACTGTTCGAGACGCTGGACGTATTGTTCGGCGGCCTTGACGCGTTCGTCCAGGGATCCTTTACCGGTGGGCAGTTGTCGATCCAGTTCGTCGCGTTCCTCGGCCAGTGAGTGCAATTGGCGTTTGACTTTTTCGATCTGACGCACGCAGCCGTCAAGATCGCGGCTGAGCGTTTTCTCCAGCAGCAGTTTGGTCACGACGGCCAGCGCCCAGCAGGCGAACCCCAAAACGGTCACGGTCCAACCCAGCTTGGCGACCCATTCCCACAGCAGCGAAGCCAGGATCATGGCGACACCGACCACGAA
>SKKK01000033.1 GCA_007121535.1 Planctomycetaceae bacterium
CGTCTGCTCGGCGACGGCAGCCAAGCTTGCCGTCTCGTTGCCGGGCAACTGATGCAAGACCACTCGGTGGAAACGGACCCCCTCCGGCTGGATCATCATTCGAACAGGCACCGCATCGCCGCGCAACCGTGGGCGGAGTTCCCAGCCATCGTCTTGTTCGACCACGCCGTCGCCCGCCCAGGAGACGCCGGCCAATGCTTCTCGTACCGCGTCGTATTCGATCGGACCCGCGGCGAGGTCAACCGCCGCATCCGCCCCGCTGTGCAGGGTTCGTGTCATCGCACCGCGCAAGCGTTCCAGCGTCTGCGGCAGATGCGCGGCGCCGTCAATTCGAGTATCCGCCACCAAGGCCCCTCCTCGACGGTCTCGCGCAAAACGCAGATTTCCCGGCATCCGGTGCGTCGCTCGCAGCACCTCCACCAGCCGGGCGGGCAGCGTCACGTCGGCTCGAACACGTATGCTGCCATCCACGTCCACCAGCAAATCGGCCGTTTCGTCGTCCAGCGAAATCAACCCCTGGTGCCCGCCGAAGTACAGGACTCCATCCACTTTGCCCAACGCTCGAGCCGGATCGTGGCGCTGTTTGCGACGGGGAAGGCTCTGCCACGTCACATCGGTTTGCCGCATCTTTTCCATGGTTTCGGTCATCCAACTCTTCCCTTTCTGATTGCGTCAATACAACGGCGCCACAGGCTCCAATCCCTCCATCGCCTCGGCATGCAGCGCGAAATAGCGAGCTGCTTCCAGGTCCAGCGGATGAGACGGTTTGCGATCTTGGTAAGTAAGAATCGGGTACAACCGGGTCTCCAGCAGCAGATCCAGCGGAAGCGGAAACAGGTTCGCCGGCAGTTCACCCAAACACACCAGGCTGCCGCGCTGACGCGAACAGTTTGGGTGAAAGAACGCCAAGTCGGGATCAACTTGCACCGCGATGTACGGCAAACTGGGGTTCACAAACAGATCCGCACGATAATGGATCAGGCCGCAGATCGGACCGTCACATAATTCGATGGGCGAATCGCTCCCACGTTTCCGCTTGTAAGGCCGGTCCAGTTCGAAACGAAACACTCGCGGCGCCGCCGACCATTCCGGGTAGACTCGCAATGTGGGCGTCCGCTTCAACAACCCGTCGGAGCAATTCGACCAGTTGTTTGTAAAGAACTCGCGGGCGATTGCAGCCAACGGCGAATCGTCGTCGTGCGACAACTGTCTTTCGTGCTGCTGGACCATCGCGATCAATTCCTGCAACATCTCTTCCGGCGGGCGCGGGGTGGTCATGTTCGTCTCCCTTCTTGTGCTTGAGAACCTTCTTTGGGCCAACGCAACAATAAACGGCGCGCGGCGTGGCCGCCGGCGCGAGCTACGAACATCGCCCCGCGGGGAACCCCCAGGGTTTCCAACGAGTTGGCCAGGATGCCCCACGATGCCGCTTGTTCTCTGGTGGCCTTTGCCACCTGGATCTCCTTCAGCCACTGCATGCGGTTCGAACACTTGGGGCATCGTGGCGGTACCGCCCAGTCGGTCCCCACAGCGCACGCGACCGCCCCGCACTGGCAACTGGCCTGGACGTTCCAGGGATGCAGGTAGGTCTCCAATTCAATTTCAGAACCGCCGATCGCATGCTCGGCGGCTGCGAATACCTCGGACAATGTGCCCGACGCGTCGTCGACGTCCAGATCCATCGTTTCCCACTGCCGATGACCCGTCAGGCAGCCCTCGGCACGCGGCAACCGCAGATGCAACATTTGAAAACCGGTCCAATCCAAAATGAATTCATGCCCCAGAATCCTATCGGTGTCCTTGCCGACGATCGTTCGTTGAGCCAGCGACAGGGCCAATCCTGCGGTGCCCGCCGCCAAGGCGCCGCCAGCCAACGTCGGCGGTGATTCCGGCCCCGATTGCCCCGGGCATGGCGTGCGGCGGTGTGATCGAAACAAATCTTGCGGGTCGTAAGAACAGCACTGGCAAGCGTGGCCGCTGCCACCGGCAGAACACAGCACCCGTCCAATTTCCGTCTGCCCCGAACCATCCACGGCACAGCGGAACATGACGCGATCGAAACCGTTGCTCAACTCGGTCAACGGCCACGCCAAATTCGGATCGTCCGTACAGTCAAACCACACCGTACATCCGCGCAGCCATCGCAAGTTCGCATGCCGTACGTCGCAAGGAATGGCCGTCAAGTGGCCGGGGCGGATCGCGTCACATCGCTGCTTTACCACATCCACTTTGAATCTTCCGGGACGGCACGTCTGGTTCCCCAAGTTGGCCAATTCGCCTACATCAGGATCGAAGACGATCACATTCGCACCGGCCAATACCGCCTCTTCGCACAGCCGAGCCCCCAGCATCCCGGCGCCGACCACAGCCAACCGAGCGCCGATCCAACGCTCGAAACCACCGTCCCGGAACGGATACGCCTGCATCAGGCGGCGGAAACGTGAACGCTCGGCAGTATCAAGCGGCCTACTTGTGGGCGAAATGGTGGAACTCATCGAACGACTTCTTTCGTAATGGTGCTTCAGGCGGAGACCACGCGGCCTGTTGGGGTTCGTAGCCGCAACTCGGGCACTTCATGCCGCGATCGGATTGAATCAATGCATCCCACGCAGCAGCCTTGTAGATCACTTGGCAAGGCACCCCGAGGCGACCCGGGCAGACCACGATGTCCTGGCCCGGATGCAATCGTGCCTTGGTCATGCAACAGCGGACATCATCCCCGTGTTGCAGCGGATCGTAGCAAGTGCGTTGGGGGGTCAGATCTTCGGACAACCAATACGCATCCGCCCCGACGTCCAACCGATCCGTGGAATGGATGGCGTGCATACCGCAGCCAAGTGGTACGCCGTTCAATGCAACGGGCCTGCGGTTGGATGTGCCCACATAAGCCACCGCGACGATGCCGTCCAGAGGTTGCACGACTTGCAGAGTGACCTCGCCGTCAACCGAGTCGGTCCCATTCAAGGGGCAGGCTGCGCCATCGCGAAGCACCACCGGATCCCGGATCTCCAGGCATTCCAGCTCGGCCGTGCCCACCGCGATCCATAAGGCGATGCGGTTTGGTAAAGTGACACTCATCATCGTTTCCTCTTGTGGTCCTCGGAACCTTCGTTGGAACGCGCGTGGCGCCTTCGCTCGATTCGCGTTCCCATCATTTACTCGTAGCTGACGCGGGTTCCGAGCAAAAAAACGAAAAAGTTTTCGCATTCGTGTTGTGCAAACGTGTGTTTGCCAGACAACCGCAGCCAGCGCGAGGTGTCTCGTTTTGTCACTAAATCCAGTGTTTGCTTGCGTTGCATTAAGGAAAAGCCTTGTTAGAATCAGACTTGCCAGAGTTGGTTTCAGAGCGTCTTGTCGAGTGGTCGATGCAGACTCTCTGAACACGTTACGGGTGGTGACGCTATGGCCAAATTGACTCTTGAGTTTCACGCCGGTCGCTGTGACGTAAGGTTGGCCCGCACCACTTTTCGGCACACCCGGTTACCGAAAGACGTGTATCAAGACCATGAGGCCACCGGTTACGTCGGCCGCCGCGGTTGCCAGTGGCGGCGTGGACTTCAAACGCTGGTTCTGTTCTTGCTTCGCTGCCGGGCAAGTGCCGATGGCTCGGACCCCACGTCCGATTGTCCGGAACCGCCCTTCGCCGGTCGGCGGCCGAGTTTCGCAGCTACGCTGAACGATCTGATCACCCGGCCTTCGAATACCGTGAACGAGATTTTCGGCCAGGTGCATGGTCTGCCCTTGTTCCCCGAACTGGTGCGCCGCGAGAACCCCGACTTCAATACGGATCACGATGCCGAGGTAAAAATCTGGCTGCGCCGCGACGAGTTGGCTCCCGAGGACATCCGGGTGTTGATCGGGGACCGGGCGGTGGAGAATCCGGGGGAACTGCAGTCGTTGATCGAGAACATCGAGTCCCAGTTGCGTCGGACGATGCCCGCGGCCGGTGCGCAGGCCACGGATCGGCGCGTTCCGACGTCCGACGATGCACCGGATCCGAACACGTCGCGTAGTTCCGCGGGGCTAGAGTTGTCGTCCCCCTGGCGGGATTTGTTCCGGGAGCTGGAATCCACCGCCGGATTCGGTGAGCTGGACGCTGCCTGGGGACGAGTCGTCCAGCATCTGCTGCCCACTGCTTCGCTGCCGGAGGGCGAACGGCAACTTCCCAACGGCGCGAACGGCGGCCGCTGGGGACTGTTGTGCGAATGCCTGATGGACGCCAGGCACGGCCGCTGGTCCCTTGTGCTCCGGAAACTGCGGAGCACCGTCCAAGCGATGATGGACGCGGCCGACCTGGCGCCCGCCGATGCGGTCTGGGCCGGCCGCGCGGCGAACGTGGTCCTGCAAGCGGCCATCCGCGCGCGCGAAGAGTTGACGGTTCGCGAGTCCCTTGCATGGGGCGACCGGCTGAGCCAGCAGTTCCCCGCCGGTATTGCCTTGCGTGCCCAACGGTTTCACTACCGTGCGCGTTTTCATTGGCGGCGGCGCTATGGCGATCTGGAGCGGGCCGGCCAGGCGCTTCGCACCGCCCAACGGTTGTACGAAGACCTACCGGGCGATGCGCCCTGGCGGCAAATCGGACTTTCCCAGGTTCTGGACAGCCTGGGCGAGTACTACGCCGACGTGGGCGATGCCGCAAACGCCGAACAAGCGTTCCGCGAAAGCATCCGCCTGAAACATGAATTGGGCGACCGGTACGGCCAGGCATTGAGTCACGGTCGCCTGGGGCGTTTGTTCCTGGAGATGCAGGACCTGGCCCGAGCCCAAATGGAACTGCTCGCCGATCTGAATCTGGCCAGGCAGGCGCAAGACGCTCGCAGCGAAAGTATCTCGCTAATCAATCTGGCCGAGGTCTTCCTGGCCGCTGCGGAATCCGATCCGGTGGACTGCCAAGACAGTTTGGACCGGGCGGCTTCGTACCTGGACGACGCGCTGGTCATCTGCCGCCGGATCGCGAATCGGGTGGGAGAAGGTCTGACGCTGGTGGGCCGTGCCCGCGCCCTGTTGTTGGCGGAAGATCTCGGGCAGCGCGAACTGCGCCGCGCCCTCGAGTGGACCGGCCAAGCGTATCGCATCCTGTCGCGCTGCGGCGTACGCCCGGAATGGAAACGCTACGCCCAGCTCTGGTGCGGCTGGGCACAAGCCAAGCTGGCCCGGACCGTCCAGGAACTGGACGAAGCCGATCGCCGCTGCTTCTTGCCGGCGATCGAGGACCTTCGCGCCGCAGGACTGCCGATGGATCTGTCCGAGGCGCTGTTCCAGCGCGCTCGGATGCTGGCCAGCGAGGGGCGGCGGTTGGGAGCTGCGGTCGGCGAGCAGATCGCCGACACGCTGTGCCAAGCGGTTCAACATGCACGGCTGATCCGCGTTCCCGCCCTCGCCCGCCGTTACTTGGCACTGGCCGATTGTCTGGACGCCCAGACCTGGATCGACCTGCTGTTGGCCCACAAACGGTCGCTCGCCGCCGTCTCTGCCGACGCGCGTCATTGGCAGATGCTGGTCGAGGACCGCTGCCATGCCGTGTCGCTGGCACTGGGGGAACTCGAGGAAACAGTCCAACCTCGAACCGAGCCAACTTTGCCGCAACTCGATCCGGAACCCGTTTCTGCAAACGCCCTGCAGTCGGTCGCAGCGGTGCGCCAACGGTTGGGCCGTTTGCAGCGAGTGTTGGAATTGGTCCAATACCCGCCGGACGACACAGGCTGCACGACGCCCGTCGGAATCGCCGCACGGCTGCAGGATTGCAGCGTACTGGAATTGGTCCACGACGCCTGCCAGTCGTTGCCGGACCCGGATCGTGATTTCGGGGCACACGTCAAAGTGGACGTGGACGTGGCACTGCGTTGGGAGACGGTTCCCGATCTGCTGGCGATCGTCATCGAGATTGCCCTGCGCTGGGCAAGTCGCCGGGCTGTGGAAGGCGGAAACTGTTTGCATCTGCCGCGATTGCTGGTCCGCGCCGAGGCATGCGATTCGCAACTGCGGCTCGATCTATTCGCGGCAACCGACCCGCCGGACGCTCTGGCAACGGCCAGCCTGGCAGAGCCGGAAGATGCCCAGGCGGACCAACGCGCGCCCCAGCGTTCGGAAGCTGCCGATCTAACGCTGGCACGGCACTTCGCCCAGCAGTTGAACGGCCAAATCCACATCGTCCCCGATCCGCCCGAAGGCTGGCACACCCATCTACGGATCTGCCTGGAACCCGTCAACCCGCCAAGCGCGCGAGGCGTTGCCGAAGACAATTCCTGAGGCGGTCTTGCTCCTACCTCGCGGCAAACGATGCCCCCGAGCTGCTCGGGGAGGTTTACGTCTATTGCCACTCAGGATCGGCAAAGTAATACCTGTCCGATCTTCAAGTGAGCGGCAAGGCGCTAGCCTCCGGTTTTTCGGCCGCTCGAGAACCGGTGGCTAGCGCCATTCCGCTCAGTTTTTCGGCCGCTCGAGAACCGGTGGCTAGCGCCATTCCGCTCAGTTACTTCTTTGCCGATCCTTAACGGCCTGCTGCCAAGTCTGCTTCCTGGATGCCCCCGGCCTGTCCGGGCTGAGACTCGCGTGTTTCGCTACGCAAGACTTCGGAGCATCAAAAGGCGGCGGGTGTAGCGCCGAGCGTAACGATCCACCCGGACAAGCCGCGGGCATTCGGACCAAGCTGTGACGGAACAGCAAACTGGCACGTCAACGCAGCAGCAACCACGCATTCTATTTGCCGCAGATTGCCTGGCTCTTGCGGCTATTTGTCGCGCTGGGGCTTCGCCCCAAACCCTGCGGCGGCTACGCCGCCTACGGCTGTACGTCAGCCTTTCCATGCTGCCCAGTCAGGCTAGAAACCCTGACGTATCGGCCGCTAAACCATCCGCTCCGGCATGAAATGCTTCTCGGCTACGCACGAGAAGCATTTCAGCCTGCGGAGATGGCTCCGCTACTGTTGACTGACTGCTGGACTGACCTACCTGCCGGACTGATCCACCGAACTGAAGGACAGGCGGAAGCCCAGGAAGATGGTCCGGGCCGACGGCAGGCCCCCGCCCCGGCTCGCCGATCGGCAGAACCTGGCGGGGCCGATCCAGCTCCCGCCCCGGAACATCCGGAACGAGCCCGTATCGGGCCCCATCGCGTCGATCGCGGTCGTCGATGCGTAGTTTCCATACCAGTCCCAACACCACTCCCATACGTTACCATGCATGTCGTACAAACCCCAGGCGTTTGGTTGCTTCTGGCCAACCGGATGCGTGCTCCCAACATTAGAAATAAGGCCAACAGCATTGCCCGAATACCATGCGTAACGGCCAAGGTCGTCCTCGTTATCGTCGAAACTGTATCGCGTCAGGCTTCCCGCTCGGCACGCGTATTCCCATTCAGCCTCGCTCGGCAAGCGGTACGACTTGTCCTCCAGTTCGCTCAGCCATCGGCAGAATGACTCAGCGTCGTGCCAGGAGACACAAACCACTGGGTGGGTGTCGTCTTGCTGGAATCCAGGCATTTGCCAGCTAAGCTTGGGGTTTGTGACATACTGTGTTCCATCCCCACCGAAAGCTCCCGTATCATCTGCCTCCCCCTCTGTCTTGTATGCTGTAGCTTTCACAAACTGCCGGAATTGGCCCACCGTCACCGGATAAACCCCAAGGTAAAACGGCCGTGTGATCCGAACTGGATGCTGCGGACCTTCGTGATCCTTGCGCCCCTGCTCCGTCTCCGGCGACCCCATCAAGAACTCGCCCGCCGGGATCAACGCCAGTTTCATGCCGATCGAATTCGTGATGACTTTCAACGGTGGTCCGCCGCCGACTGGCTGGATTGCCGGACTCCGGGATGCCGAGACATCCGTGTGCAGCGTCGGGGTGTTGGCACGTTGCGCATCCGCGGTGGCCGCGGACGCAGGCTTCTCTGGACCTGACTGTCTGGCCGGCGTTTGTTCCGCCGGCGATGCCGACTTGGCAACGTGAGCCAGCCGGGGCTGCAACGTGTGGCTCTGGCCTTGACATACTTCACAGGTACCTTCCTCCGGCTCGTAGCCCTCGCGCTCCACACGGTACACGTAGGTGCCCGCCGGGACACGGCGGCGGCCGGGACTTTCGAAGACTTGCAGCTCCTGCCCTTCCCGCAACAAGGTCAAGCGTGCGTCGAGCGGCGTGCAAGCCACTGTCAGATGGCTCTCGGCGGGCTCTAGCTGCACCTGGATCGGTTCCCATTCGTCGGCTGTCACGGTCACTTCGACTTCCGCGGGTTGGAAGTACTTGTGCGAAACCCGTATCGTGTGTTGGCCCAGCGGGATTTCGCGCAGCAATTCACCGGTCCGGCCGCAAACCCGGCCGTCCACCTGGACCTCCGCAGGCTCCTCCGGTCCGCGGGCGACGATGAACAGCTCGCCCGTCTCTTCCGACGGTCCCAGAGATACGCTCGGCAACTGGCCGAAGGTGAACTTGATGTACGGCGTGTTATCCGGGCTCAGCAGCCATGTGCTATCCGGATCGTCCAGCGGTTGGTCCAAGACCAGCGGCGAGGCCAGCGGCAGCTCATGCCCGCCCCGGCAGATCACGAAGTGGTGCGCCAGTTTTCTGCGTTTCACCTCGACGCCCGTCAGCCGGGCCAGCGGATAGCGGCGCAGGCAGTCGAAGAACCGCAAGGCTTCGATCTGGGCCGCTTCCAGCGGTTCGTTCAGACACGTCTTGTACAGCGGCGGCAGCGGCGTCCGCTCGTCGATCCCATGGACGCACCGGTTCCGCCACCAGACGAAGCCGTCCAGGAACTTGGGGATCGTCGTGGCCGCCGGCGTCCCGCGCCGCAAATCGGCTTGCACCAGACCGGCCGGATCCTTCGCATCCGGAGCCTGCTGCAGCAGCGGCTTGACAATCTGCACGCACTTCACGAAACCGGCCATCTCACGCTGATCGGGCAACTCGCGGACCAGATTCAGATTCAGGATCGAGCGGTCGTTCGCCTTGACGCACCGCTCCAGCACCCCCAGCCACTTGCCCGTCGTCACATTGCCTCGCCCGCAATCCGCCAGGA
>SKKK01000595.1 GCA_007121535.1 Planctomycetaceae bacterium
TCGGTCGTGGTATCCCACGCATCGGTCGTCGTGCTCAACGAGTCGTTCGCCGTGACCGGCGGATCATCATCGTTCGAATCGACGCGGACGGTCGCGGCAGGCGGGGGGGTGCAACCTGCGCACAACAGGGCGGATATTGCCAAAAAAGTCGAAAACCACTTCACAATCATCTTTTCCTTCCATCTCAAATAGACAGTTCCACAAATGTCAGGGGTCCTGGCATCGATTCCTTCGAACCGCCACCGAGACCGAACCAGCTACTCTCATCGTAACCGATTCCGAATGAATGCCACACCCCCCATTCTGTAGAAAGTGAAACGTCAAATCGAAGAATCGACCGGTGGCTCGAATCCAGCCTCGGCCAACGCTGACAAATAGTCTTCTTTTCGGTTGACATTCGTCAGGGACAGCAAACGAGGGTCTGCGCGGCTTAGGCGATCTATGGGTACCTGACAGGTGGGTATGGTTTCAAACAGAAGACGTGGTTTGTCGAGCGATTGACTCAAGAGATGGTCAATTTCAGGCACGATTCGTGTGCGGTAGACCGCTGCCATGGGGTGGAAATACTGTCGGTCCACGGGCACGGCGATGTCGTTGGTGCTCAATTCCTGGATCATCGCTCGGATGAAATCGGGCTGAAGCAACGGCACGTCACAGCCGGTAACGAATGCGGCGTCGCAAACCGGCTGCAATGCCACTAGGCCGCAGCGCAGGCCTTCGAGCGGTCCACGACCACCGTGTCGATCGCGAACGATCGAGATCTTCGCGTCCAAGTCGGGCAGTTCTTGATCGGGTGCGGCGACCACGACCACGGGCTGCACCACAAGGCCCAGCAAACGTACGACGCGTTGCAGCATCGATTCTGGCCCGAAGGGCAACATGGCTTTCGAGGTGCCCATGCGACGGCTCTTTCCACCGCACAACACGATTCCGCCTACGCGCATAAGAGTTGACTCCTGGAACGCCACTAGTCAGCACCGGATCATTACGTTAGGATAACCCCCATCAATTTTGCGTATTCCGGCCTTACCGAACAAGGATTGGAGCATGGTTTTGCGGTTACGCTTGCTCGCAAGCCCCCAGGTTCCGCTGGAGGTCGAGGGCATTACGCCCGATCGATTGCAGGACAAGACAGTGGCGGAAATCGAGCGTTTGAAGATCTTTCACGGCAACGCTCAAGTTGCTCTCAGCGATTTTTTCGGAGTATCGGGGGATGCCTCCGACGAGATCTTGGAATGGGAAGGCGATCTGTCCGGCGTGCATTGGATCGGTGCCCAAATGGCTTCGGGGACGATGCGCGTCCTGGGCGATGCCGGGCGGCACGTGGGCAGCGAAATGACGGGAGGTCAGATCCTGGTCGACGGAAACGTCAGCGATTGGTTGGGCGCCGAGATGCACGGGGGGCATCTTCACGTAAAGGGCAATGCGGGCCATCTGGTCGGTGCCGCGTACCGGGGCAGCGCTCGAGGCATGACGCGCGGCCAAATCCTGGTGGATGGTGATGCGGGCAACGAAGTCGGGCATACGATGCGCCGTGGATTGGTCGCGATCGGTGGCACCGTGGGCGACCTGGTAGGCTTCAACATGTTGGCCGGAACCGTGCTGGTCTTGGGGGAATGCGGTATCCGGCATGGGGCCGGGATGCGTCGAGGCACGCTGGCGTTGCTCGGCCGGAATCCTCCTCCCATGTTGCCCAGCTTTCGTTACGCTTGCCGATGCCAGCCGATCGTGATGCGGGTGTTGTTGCGGCATCTGATGCAAATGGGCTTTTCGACGCCTGACGACCTGTTGGCGGCCAGCTACTGTCTGTATCATGGCGACCTGCTGGAAGGTGGTCGCGGCGAAATCTTGACGAGCTGTTCCACCGCTTTGTGATCGTTGCCTTCGATCGATAACGCTGGGCAGGATTTTTCAGCGATTGTTTACCCTGAGGATGCGGGAAGTTCATTCATGTCACTGTTGTTAGAGAGTAGTTACGCATTTGATGCGGTCAGTCGCCAACGCGGCAATGAGTACTATCGTGGCGGAAAAGTTCATCTTCGGCCCTCTTCCGATTCCACCGAAGTCATTGCGATGGTCGCCGGCAAGAGCCAGCCATTTTACAAGGTGACCCTCGATCTGCATGAGCTTCCCGGCGGCGCTATTGTGGCCAAATGCAGTTGCCCGCGCTATGCGAAGGGCGATTTCTGCAAACACATCTGGGCCACAATGTGCGAAATCCAGCGGCGCGGGCTGGTCGCCGACCGGCATATTGCGGACGACTTGATTCTCTTGCATGAGGACGACCTGACGGACGAGGAGGACTTAGCGGAAGAAATAGGTGCCGAAATCATCGAGGGAAAGTACGAGCGGGCTCCGGCGGTCAACAGGTCGTTGATGGTGTCGTACGCAGCGCAGCCCACTTGGCGGACTCTGGTGCCAAAGCTGGCCACCGACGACGATGAGCCCCCTCTTTTGTCTAAGGATGTCAAGCGTCTTGCCAGCGGTCGAGCGGTCCAGGCCTGGTTTGTCATCGACGTGAATGCCAGCCTGCAACGCGGCGGTTTGGTGCTCGACCTGCATTATCGCGAAAGCCTTCGGGAAGGTAGCTGGGGGACATTCAAACGGCTTCACGTCAGTCGTGACAACACGGGCCCCTTGGAAGATCCGGAGGAACGTCGGCTGATCGGCATCCTGATGGGCAACCAATTGGAAAACGAGATCGAATCACGTTCCTACTATTTCAACAATTACTATCAGGCGCCGAGAATTTCGCGGCTGGTGATCTCGCCCGCCTTGTATGATCTGGTCCTGCCGCAGCTATGCGCCACCGGGCGTTTGGTTTGGAATTTGCAGTCCTCGATCCCCGTCGAAGAAAGCACTCGGCTGACCTGGGACGACGGCCCACCCTGGCGCGTGCGTTTACAGTTGCAAGCAGCAGCGGAATCCGAGGTTTATCATTTGAGCGGCCAACTGGCTCGCGATGGCCAAGCCCGGTCGTTGAGCGATCCGATTCTGATGCTCAGTCATGGGTTGGTTGTCTTCCCCGAGACCATCGCTCGACTGGATGCTGCCGAACATTTTTCGTGGGTCGCCGCGTTACGCCGCACTCCGCGGATCGAGGTGCCGAAAGAGGACCATCAGGAGTTCTTCGCATGGCTGTGGAAGCACCCGCACGTACCGGCGGTCGAGTTGCCGGATGAATTGCGGGTCGAACACGTGCAAGGGGTACCGCGCGGCAAGTTGTCGATCCAGTCCCCGGAACGCTATGCGCGTTCTTCAACGCTGTTCGCGAACATCAGCTTTTTGTACGGCGAACGCCTTGAATGCCCGCTGCATTCGCCGCGGTCTTCGTTCTACGATGCCGAATCCAAGCAAGTTGTGCAACGCGATCCACAGGCGGAACGCGAACTGATTGGCTGCCTGTCGGACTTGGAGCTAACTCCGACTCCAGCCTATCGGCAAGAGGAAGCCCATCTATTCTTTTCAGCTCATCGGCTGACATCGCTGGTGGAACAATTGACCTCCCGAGGCTGGTGGGTCGAATCCGAGGGCCGACGGCTGCGCCGCGCCGGAAACTACCAATTGAGCGTCAAGTCGAACGTCGACTGGTTCGAAGTCGATGGCCAGATCGAATTCGACGGGATGCAGATCGGTCTTCCCAGCGTGCTCGCGGCGCTGAAGAACCGCCAGAAATCGATTCGACTGGACGACGGATCGCAAGGCATTTTGCCGGAACAGTGGCTGAAGCGATTCGGTCATCTGATCGAGTTGGGTGACGTGGAAGATGACACGTTGCGTTTCCGGCCTTCCCAGGCCTTGTTGCTGGACGCACTGTTGGCCGCTCAAGAGGGCGTCACCTACGATGCCACGTTCGACCGTCTCCGCAACCGGTTGCGCTCGTTCGACGGCGTTCAAGCGCGTTCCGAGCCCAGAGGATTCCGAGGGCAATTGCGGAACTACCAGCGAGAAGGATTGGGCTGGCTGGATTTCCTGCGCACGTTCCACTTCGGCGGCTGCCTGGCCGACGATATGGGACTGGGCAAAACGATCCAGGTTTTGGCGCTGTTGCAGGATCGTCGCATCCGCAGGTTGAAGCAGGACGAAATCCGCCGACCGTCGATTGTCGTGGTGCCCAAGAGCCTGGTGTTCAATTGGATCGATGAAGCCGCCCGCTTTACCCCCCGGCTACGCGTCCTGGATTACACGGGCACCCGACGCCAACAGGTCCTGGATCAGTTGGACGATTGCGATCTGCTGGTCACCACGTACGGCACGTTGCGCAGAGATATCGTCAAGCTGAAGGACATCCACTTCGACTATGCCATCCTGGACGAATCGCAAGCTGTCAAGAATGCCAACTCGCAAGCCTCGAAGGCCTGTCGTTTGTTGCAGGCCGACCATCGGTTGGCCATGACCGGGACCCCGGTGGAAAACCATCTGGGCGAACTCTGGGCGTTGTTCGAGTTCTTGAACCCCGGGATCTTGGGCCGCACCAGCACTTTTCAGACGTTGGTCAAGCAGGGTCAGCAGGACGATCAAGCCGTGCAAATGCTATCCCAGGCGTTGCGGCCGTTCTTCCTGCGGCGTACCAAGGAGCAGGTGTTGACCGAGTTGCCGGAGAAGACCGAGCAGACGGTGTTCTGCGAGATGGCTCCCAAGCAGCGAAAATTGTACGACGAATTGCGTGCGTTCTACCGCATGTCGCTGCAACAACGCGTCGAGCAGGTCGGGTTCGAGCAGGCGAAGATCCACGTGCTGGAGGCCTTGCTGCGTCTGCGCCAAGCGGCCTGCCATCCCGGTTTGTTGGACGACAAACGGGTCGGCGATCCCAGTGCCAAGATGGAAGTCCTGATGCAACATCTGCGCGAGGTCATCGACGAAGGGCACAAGGCATTGGTGTTTTCGCAATTCACCAGCCTGTTGGCTCTGGTTCGCCGGACGCTGGACCAACAGCAAATTGCCTACCAATACCTGGATGGTCAGACGCGAAACCGCAAGTCCGTCGTCCAGCAATTCCAGGACGATCCGCAGTGCCCCTTGTTTCTGATCAGCCTGAAAGCCGGCGGTCACGGGCTGAATCTGACCGCAGCCGATTACGTCTTTATCCTCGACCCTTGGTGGAATCCGGCGGTCGAGGCCCAGGCCATCGACCGGGCTCACCGTCTGGGCCAGACCCGGCACGTGTTCGCCTATCGGTTGATCTGCAAGGACACGGTCGAAGAGAAGATCCTGGAACTGCAGCGCAGCAAGCGCGAACTGGCCGACGCCATCATCTCGGAAAACAACAGCCTGATCCGTGAACTGACCACCGAAGACCTGCAATTGCTGCTCGGCTGAGGCCCAACCGGCACAGACCATCGACCAAGCACCGTTCGAGAAATAACCGAGCGGAATGGCGCTAGCCACCGTTTCCTGAGCGGAATGGCGCTAGCCACCGTTTCCTGAGCGGAATGGCGCTAGCCACCGTTTCCCTGAGCGGAATGGCGCTAGCCACCGTTTCTTGGGCCGCCGCAAGACCGGAGGCTAGCGCCTCGCCGCTCACGAGCGAACCCGACAGTTATCTCCCGAACGGTGCTCAGGCGCATCGGGGGTTGTGACGCCCGCCGTCGAGCGTTAGATTTTGAACGGGTAGCGAGAAGCAAAACTGTCGAGGATATCTGTCATGAAACTGATTATCGCCATTATCCAACCCAATCGATTGGAAGCGGTCAAGGAGGCGTTGAGCGAAGTCGAGGTGGTGCGGCTGACCGTGATGGACTGCCAGGGATTCGGCCGTCAGAAGGGCCAGACCGAGGTGTATCGCGGTCGCGAACTGACGGTCAACCTGTTGCGAAAGGTCCAACTGCAGATCGCGGTGAACGAAGAGTTTGTCGAACCGACGATCAACGCCATCCTCAAGGGCGGCAGAACGGGCGAAACCGGTGAGATCGGCGACGGCAAGATCTTCGTGCTGCCCCTGGAAGACTGCATCCGCATCCGCACAGGCGAACGAGGCTCAGAGGCCATCTGAGGCCCACCACCCTCCGACTTCCGGCCTCCGCCGAGCCACGGGCATGATCGTCCCATCGCCCCCATCTTTTGACAAGATCTCACTTTGCATTCCCCCGTCAAGGGTGGTTTTGTTTGGCAAGATTTTGTGTTTGCTATGAAACTTTTGTTCCTCGGTCGCTTGCGGAACTCGGCACATTGGTTATACTGAGTTTTAAGTAGCGGGTTCCAGGTGTGGGTGCGGAATCATTCCAGACCGCTTTCGTGCGAATGAAGAACCCGATCGATCCTTCTTTTTTCTCTCAGGAGCTTCCTATTATGTGGGAAACGGTTTCTTGTCGATGCGCTCGTGGCCGTAAGTTGCGCCGCTTAGGGTTTACATTGGTCGAGTTGCTGGTGGTGATTGCCATCATTGGCGTCTTGGTCGCGTTGCTGTTACCTGCGGTCCAAGCCGCTCGTGAGGCTGCGCGGCGTGCGGAGTGTACCAATAAGCTGAAGCAGCATGCCCTGGCACTACACAACTATCACGACACTTTCGGTGTGGTACCCGCTGGCAAGCTGGATCGCTCGAACAACAACTCCAATCGTTTGCCTTGGGCGGTGGCTTTGCTTCCGTATATCGAGCAGCAGGCGATCTACGACCAATGGGATCACAACGTCGACGAACGGCATGAAAACAACGACCCGGTTCGTCGAATCTCGCTGGCGGTGCATCTCTGCCCGTCGGATATCACTCGCCCGGGCGATGTGGCAAGGCCGCAAAATTCCAGCCAAGCCGATTATGCGCTCTCATCCTACGTTGGGGTAAGCGGGCGCAGCGATGGGCACCATGCGGGGGGAACCAACCGGCATGGAACGTGGGACGGGGACGAGTATCATCATCTCAGTCGAGCCGGCCGAAACGGCTGGCGGGGTGTCTTGCATGTGATGCTGTCGAGAACCGGTCGCGGCAGTGACGTGACGCTCTTTAACAACATGTCGTTTGCTTCCATCTTGGACGGGACGTCGAATACGCTGATGTTCGGGGAACGGCACCAGGCGATGGACTTCAATGGGCGGTCTGCCTACTGGGCTTCTGCGCAATGGACCAACAGTCTGGGCACGGTATTTCCGAGAGGTCATCTGCTGAAAGTCGTCCCTAGCTTTAACGATTGTCAGGCCATCGCCGAGCGGAATCACGAGTGTTCACGCGGTTTCGGATCGTATCACCCCGGCGGACTGAACTTCGCGCTGGCCGATGGCTCGGTTCGATTCGTTAGTGAAACGATCAATATGGAAATTCTTTCCGGTTTGGCCTCGATCGCCGGAAACGAAAGCGTTCAACTTCCGTAGCATTTCGGTGGACGACGAACTAAGGAGCGGTCAATCCCATGAAGAAGAACTTACGACTTTTGCGTCTTTTGTTCTCTGGGTCCCTGTTGATGGGGGTACTGGGGACAACGATGTTGGTCACAGGATGTGGTGGTGGCAGATTTGCCACAGCGCCGGTTTCCGGTCAGGTGACAGTTGATGGCGAACCCGTCGCCAATGTCCTGGTCACCTTTACGCCCATTGGCAGTGCCGCTGAACTCGGCCCCGGCTCGACGGGGCGAACCGATGCATCAGGTCGTTACACCCTGGAATTGGTGGGCGGAGACCGTGCCGGGGCTCAGCCCGGGAGGCACCGCGTTACCTTGGCGATTCGTGACGAAGCCAGCTTCGCGATGGACGAAGAGGCTTATGCGGAAGCGATGGCCCAACCGCAAGTGGTGTTGCCCGAAGAGGCTCGTACTGGCATCGAGGTGGAAGTCGTTGCCGGGCAAGACAACGTCCACGATTTCACCTTCTGAAAAACCTTGGATGCGTCCAGGGTAGCATCGATATCCGCCAAGCGGCAAACTCTTGAAATGCCGCTTGGCGGATGGTTTCACTGCGAAACCCTTGGAAAAACAGGGGTCGCCAAGGTGCCTGTCTCGCTCAATTCGAAGTCAGTGCAAAGTCAAGCTCGTTCTTGCCTGACGCAATATCACGTTCCAACTCGGAGTTCTCGTTGTACCTTGCGGGAACGACCTGTTCGCTAGGTTGAGGGGCGTCTGGGTTCTCCTCGTCCACTGGGCCGAGCGGTTTATTCCAGGAGATCTCCACGCGATACTTACCCGGGGTGGGGCCTCGTTCTTCCGGAATCTCGTACTGGCCGGCTCTGATCAAGGCGCTGGCGGCGCGGCCCCCTGAATCCATCGGCATAAAGTTAATGGTTCCCCCGTCGACGGGCTGGCCGTCCAGGGTAACAGCACCCTCAAGGGCAGCGCGGGGACTGCCCTCGTAACTTGGGCCACCGCATCCGGCGACCCAGCACGTTCCCAGGGCCACCAGGGCAGCCCACGCAAACAGCCGGCCAACACGACAGTTTCGTGTCTTCATCATCTACCTCTACGTAAGTGTTGATTGGTTTGGTCGCTGGTGGGCGGCGGAATGGCCGCCCACCGATTTCTGGTACCGGGATCAGAAGTCCCCAACCGGCATGTTGTCTCGCGGGTTGTACAACTTCAGATAAACTACGTCCTGCATGGACGGGGTGAGCCAAGGCGTATGATCCGGACCGGTATCGCAATTGCCGAAGACCAGTGCCTCGATGGTCTCGGAAAGGAACCGGACTGAGCCGTCGAACAGCACGATCTGCACGCCGCCGGGATGCTCGCTGGAAAGAGGATAGCGGATGCAAGCCCCTCCAGTGCAATCCGAAAGAGTTGGGCACCGGGTGTTCGGCGGGTAGTTCGCGCGGAACCCGCACATTGCGGTGGTCCCGCGACGGCCGTGCCACTGCGCGGCGACATGGTCCCGGCTGGCCCGCTCTCCAATCAGGATCGTATTGCTGGTTCCATCGCTGATCGTCGAAAACGATGCGGGCGCACCTGCGCGGGCGAAGGCGGTACCTGGCGGTGGGGTCCAGGGGACCGCTGCTTCATTGATGACGTAATTGCTCAACCCGAACTCGCCGTTCCATGTCCAATGGATATTCGTCGCCCGCGCGTTTACGTCGGAGGGGCA
>SKKK01000559.1 GCA_007121535.1 Planctomycetaceae bacterium
CCAGTTTCACGTCGACCATCTGGCCGGCTGCCAGTTTGATGGGCGGGGAGGGGAGTTTTTCGCCGCGCGCCTTCTGCCAGCCGTCGATCGCCAACTGGCCGTCGATCCAGAGCCTCGCTCCGTCATCCGCGATCACGTAGAACGTGTAGGGCTCGGTGTGCTCGGCCTGGATCCGCCCCGTCCAGCGGGCGCTGAACTTGTCGGACCCGATGGCCGGATCCGGCGAGGATCTTCCCCAATCGAAGTCGATCGTGGCATCGATTCGCGTCAGCGACTTGCCGCTTAGATCCTCGCGGTCGTAATACGTTGCCGTCAAACCGCGAGACAGGCCCTGCCAGATCGCAGCGGAATCCCAGGCTTCCGGCATCGACGGCGGCTGCTGGCGCAGGGCCGCGCTGGTCTGGCGGGCCTTGACCGGCACCGCCGTGTCCACCGCTCCGAACAGCACGCTGCCGTCAGCCACGAAGACCTGCGATTGCCCGTGCTCGTCGCGCTTCATCTGAAAACGTGTGCCCACCACCTGCACCTGATCGTATTGCCCCGGGTTCACGACCAGCGGCGCGTCGAAGGGCTGCGGGGAAACCTCGAAATACGCCGTGCCGGTGACCAGTCGAAGCCATTTCGCCCGCGAGCCAGGCAACAAGGCGAGTTCCCCCGCAGCGTTCAGGTCGACCGTGCTGCCGTCCGGGTATCGCAATCGGACGTAGGCGTTGGGACCGGTTTTCAGCGCACCGCCCGGCTCCAGCACCGTGCCCAGCGCTGCTTGCTGCCGGCTGCCGGCAGCAAGCGTTTCGACGCTGCCATAGACCGCAAAGATTTCGGCGGAACAGGCCGTCGGCGATGTCTGAAGGACGAGAAGTGGACCGAGAAGCACTGCAACGAACAACAGGGCGGCTACCAGGACGGCTGCCGCCAGAGAGTGGCGAGCCATCGACGGGCGCGCGACGGGACTCAGCCCGCGCTGCCGGTCCGCCGCGGTCAGAGCCTGAAGATCCCGGACGATCTGTTCGTCGCGCAGCGTCTCGCGCACCCGCCGCATCATCCTGTCCGCCTCGCCGGCCTGCTCCAGTGCCGCGTGAAGCGTAATGTATTGCAGATACAGTCCCCGCGCCCGGGGAAACTCGGCCAACAGCGCTTCCAGCCGCTCGAATTCGGCGGCGGTGAGCCGTTCGTCACGGATCGCGCCCAGCAACCCGAGCAGTTCGTCATGGCGGCCCGGCGGCAGATTCATGCAACGCCTCCGTCGGCCGGGTACCGAGCTGTCTTGCCGCGAATGCACTGCAGCAGAGCCCGGTAGATCCGGTCCAAGGCGCGGCTGATCGTCGATTCCGACTTCCCTCGTACCTTCGACACGCTGCGGTTCGTGGCCCCCGGTTCGTGCTGCTGCCGGACGAGGACACGGTCGCTCTCCGGTAATTCGTCCATACACGATTCCAGCGCATCCAGGTACTCGCTGCGGGGCGGATGGGCCGACGCCAGTTCATCGGCCAATTGGTCCATCAGTTCCTGGCTGAACAACAGCCGGTCGCGGGCTGTCTTCTGCCGGTAGTACAGGATCTGGTTGCGAGCCACGCGATAGGCCCATTGATCGAACCGGCTTCCGGGCTCGAACTGGTCGAAGTTTCCGCCACAAGACGACGGCCACTTCTTGCAGGACGTCTTCCGCGTCGGCCCGGCGAAACACCAAGGCACGGATGTACGCGTAGACCTGCGGCTGATACTGGACCCACAGTCGCATGAATGTCTCGTGGTCGGGAAAAATGGACGTTTCGCTCTCGTTCATCGAGCCGAGTAGTATTCACCAGCGAAATATGGGGTTTGCGCAACACGACCCCTCTTTTTGCGAAAACCGCAGATTGGTCTGCTGAGTAATATAGCAGCATGAGGAAAAAGTTTGCTAGAATTCAGCGATGAAACATGCCTATCCATTAGACGTCTTGCCGGTTGGCCGCTTCATCCGGCTGGTTCCGTCAAGAAACTCGCGTCCGGGTGCGTGGGACGACTTCCAACATGAGGAGAGCTTGAGATGCTTTGTGATGTGCGATGCGGCGGGTACGCGGGGAGGTTTTTGGCGCGTTGCCTGACGGCCAGATTCCGCCTGAGTACCAGTGCCCTGTGTGCGTTGGTTGTGGTCAGCCTGCTGTTCTCGGCGGGAACCAGCGACGCCAAAACGCTGTACGTTGCCACGGACGGCGACGACGCGGTTTCCTACGCCGACAACAACCGCACTCGGCCCTGGCGCACTATTGGCAGGGCCGCTTGGGGAAGCTCGGACCGGGCGGCGCCCATCCCCGGCCAAGCTGCGCAGGCGGGTGATACCGTCATCGTCGCCGCGGGGATCTATTGGGAGAACGGGGATCGCGACGGTGGTCGCTTCACCGTGTCTCTCAATCCGGTCAACAACGGCATCGCCGGCAATCCGATCACGTTCCGAGGCGAAGGCTTGGTCTACATCCGCATGAATGCCGGTTACCGCGGCGGCATGATCGGCAGCCAAGGCCGAGACTACATCATATGGGACCATTTCCAAATCGATGATTACTACGGCGGTAGCACTTCCGACACCGGGCCGGTCGTGTTCAGCGGCTCGAACCATTGCCAGATACTCAACTGTGACATCCAAGGACACCGGGGCTCGTACCATCACGGTTACGTCACCTTTGGCGGAAACTATCGCGGGATCAGTCTTGAGCCGGCCAATCACACGCTGATCAAAAACAACCGCATTCACGGTTTCACCGGGGGTCAAAACGAGGCCGGCATCATGGCGTACAATTCCAACCACAACCTCATTGAAAACAACGAAATCTACAAGAACGGTCAGGGCGTTTTCATCAAAGGAGTCCATGCGGACTGGGGCTTCACCCAGGATAACAACGTCATCCGTTACAATCGATTCCGAGACGGAAATGGAGTCCGTGTTCTGGGGTCGAAAAACGCCAAGGTCTACCAGAATCTCTTCGTCAACTCGCACATGTGGGCCGGTTGGAGCATGTCGGAAAACACCATGATCGTCAACAATACCTTCTGGGGAAGCAGGCCCAACGACGCCCAGTTGACTCCGCAGGGTAATGAACTGCGAGGCGTGGGCGTCTACAACAACGTCTTTGCCGATGGCCATAAGGTCGTCTACACTTGGAGCGGAGCGAATCCTGGCAAGCAAGATATCCGCTTCGACAGAAACCTGTATGCCGGTTACACGTTGTTTGCGGATCTGGAAGACAGCTTCGGCCGACAAACATTCGCGCAATGGCAGAGCCGATTCAAGCTGGATTCGAACAGCCTGGATGGCGTGGACCCGCGTTTTGTCGACGCTGTCAACGGTAACTTCCGGTTGCAGCCCGAGTCGCCGGCGCGCACGTTGGGGCGCGATGTTCTGAACATTACCGGGCGGGGCACAAACGCCGTGATCCCCGCAGGTGCCTACATCACCGGAGACGAGGTCCTTGGCGTGGTGGAAACGTCGGCATCCCGGCAATCGCGCGTTATACCCGCGGTCGGCGACCGATAACCGCTGCCTGCCGAGGCGGCTCGGGTTTCACCGCCACCTGCCGCCGCATCGAGCAAGCTGAATCGGCCAACGGGTTCGCGGTCAAAAGACCGATTTTTTACAACGGCGGTGTCCGCCGGCGGGCTCGTGACCGGCCATCTTCTCGCGCGCGAAGATGCACCAGTCGAGTCGAAGGCGATGTGGCTGCTGCGTAACGATTACGCACGGTGGCCCGCTGGTCGTGAGTCGGGTCATGGTGCGACCGGGCGGAGACGGCTTCGACCAAATCGTCCCGCGAAAACCATTTGCCGTCGCTCCCGTGGTGTGGTACGATGTGGATCGATCGGCTGGGCGGCGGTCGTCCAGCCTCGAACTGGTGGCCGACGTACGCAATCCACGGACCGACGGATGGGCCGAAGCGGCGCTAAGCTCCCTTCAAGTGGTCCATGCCTCCGGCGACGGTTGGTCATCCCGAGCGTTCGGCGGCTCATATCGCCATGCCTACTATCGCCGTTCTGGAAGACGACCAACGCCGAATCACAGCCATCCGCTCGGCAGCACAACAACATCTGGCTATTTACGAACTTCGCATATTCGTCTCGGCGCGTGAGGGTCCAGGCCCGAGTCGCGTGAGCGTTTGCCCAACAGGAACCATCCACTCCCCTTCGGGTGCCTCACGCAAAAAGTGTCTGACTCGAATGGCACTCTCGATACCGCCGAGCCACTAAAACCACGCCAACTGGCTGCGTGCATACGGTGATAAGTGCGTGCTGTAAAGCTGCAACTAAACAAACGGCCATTTGAACGTCGAGCGGATCGGGATGCGTCGCCCGGTTTTATGCGATTCGTTGGCGGCCGTCATGATCTCGACCACGTGCAGGGCGTGCTCGGGCGTGAAGAGCGGCTCGCGGCCCGTGGCCAGACATTCGGCCACGAGCGAAGCGCCGTTCTCCCACACGTAATCGCTTCGGGCATCGGCGTGGCGTTGAAACCGGTTCTGCTCGTGGGTGGCCAGATCGACCGCATGGGGCGCCCAGTCGTATCCCACCAGACTCATGCTCCCCGCGGTGCCGATCAGGGTGATCGTGTGGTGGTCCTGCTGGGTCGAAGAGTGTTCGTGCGGGGTGAAATAGTTGAAGCCGGACTGGACGTGCGACAAGACCCCGTTGCCGTGGTCCATCAGGATCATGGCGTTGTCCTCGGCGGTGACGATGACCTCGCCCCTAGCGGTGATCTGCCGTGTGGGGGTGACGACGCTCGTCATGGCGACGACGGATTGGGCTGGGCCGAGCAAGCCGGTCAGGGTCGTCAGATTGTAGACACCCAGATCCGGCAGGCTGCCTCCACCTTCGGTATAGAAGAAGGCGGCCCAATTCGGCCCCAGATGACCGTAGCTGGCGTGTGCCGCCGCCATTCGCCCCAGTTTCCCCTCGCCCAACATCTTGGCCATGAAGGCAAATTGCGGGCTTTGTACCACCGTGGGCGCGCCCCAGAGCCGGACGCGTTGCTTGCGGGCAAGCTCCAGGAGCCTCTGGCCCCCGGCGAGCGAGTTGGCGATAGGTTTCTCGCTCCACACGTGTCTGCCCGCCTCCAAAGCTTGTTCGTTCAGCCGCTCGTGTTCCTGCATGTCCGTCAGGTTGATGAACAGATCAAAGGGGGTTCCCGCTAGCATCTGGTCGACGTGCGGATAGTGGTGCGGGATTCTGTGCCGGTCTGCCGCCTGGCGGGCACGCTCGGGCAGGATGTCGCAGACGCTGACCAACTCAACCAGAGGCGAGCGAGCCAGGTGCGACAGGTAGGGCCGGGAGACACTTCCGCAGCCAATCACCCCCACCTTGGTCTTGCCAGCGACCGACTGTGCGGCGTCAGCGGATGCGTGGAGTGGTCCGAGGGTCACAGCCGCACTCAGGGCGGCGCCACGTCGAAGGAGGCTTCGACGGTCAATTGGTCTCGTCGTATCCATGGCTATCGTTCTCCTGGGCTTCACTGTCTCTGGATGCGCCGCGCGTGCGACTTTCCTATCCTATCCGACCGTCCCTCCCGAAGGAACAGGCCTTCGCAGCGTCCAACATCCCGTAAACGGAGCCATTCGCCGCCCTTCCGGAATTTTTCCCGAAATCGCTGATACGTTTTCGCCGTTGGGAACACATTTCGATAATAGGCTCTGCTTGCCGACCTAGCGACTCGAACCATCCCCACCAGGAGAACTGCTATTTACATACTTCAGCGGGAATTCCAACGAATCGTTGACGCCCACTATGCCAGCGTGTGGTCGTACGTCAATGTCCTGACCGGTGGCTCGCCGGACAGTGAGGATTTGACCCATCAAGCGTTTTGCTGGCCTTCGACCGTTTGGCCAACGAGGATCGGACGATCCAGGACATGGGCAAGTGGCTGCGGGGCGTTGTTCGCAATCTGGTCCGGGCGTACTGGTGAGAAAGACGCCGGTGGCATGCAACCGACAGGCACGTGAGCGGCTTATTGGTAGCTTGAGTCAGTCGTTGCGTGCCCGCGGCTGATGCCGAACGTTCGTGGAAACAACCCGTGTACCGCTGAACGCCTCGTGGCCCAAGCGGTCCTGTTCCCCGAATCGCGACCTCCCGCTCGAATCCGTCGGCGATCGCAAACCGCCGTCGCTGAGCTCTTCCGAAGAAACGCACCCGTGGCCAAAACCGCCCGGTTGTGATCGTCGTCGGCTTTCGACCAAATCGTCCCGCGATCGCAATGCCAGGAATCGCGAAAGAACTCGTGCGTCGCCTCCCATGACAAGCAGCTCGTCACGGCGCTGGCTGGGCGGAATTTGCCCCGGCAGCGACTTCCGACATGGACCGCGAAAAACGTTTGCCGTCGCTCCCGACGCGTGGTACGATGTGATTCGATCGGCTGGGCGGCGGTCGTCCAGCATCAACCAGACACACGCACGCGGGATGACTACGAGCGGCGATCACCCGTTTTTCCATGGAACGTCCATCCGTCGCCGCCGGTTGCATGGGGTCGTTATCCGCATTTAAGTACTATGACCATGACCGATCACACTCCAGACATACGTCGTGATACGAAGTACTACCGCCGCCATCTCGTTGCGTTTTACGCAGGCTTAACGCCAATCTTTGTTGCCCTCCTGTATACCGGTTTCTATGTGCAATCCTTCGTCTGGTTCCTCGTCGTCACGCTCGCCGGTTTTCTGGTAACCGTCACGATCACGATGTGCATACTGCCGTACCCAATCTGCGCGACGTGCGGCCGAACGGTTCGGCAGCGTCCATTGGGCATTCACGCGGAAACAGGTAGAGCTTCGTACTACTGCTCTGCTTGCGACATTCGGTGGATTGTCGAAGAACTACATAAACCCTGCAATGGGACTGAAGCGACCTGTGACTCCACTGGAAAGCGCTCGATCCGAACCAACGGATACGTGACGATCAGCGACAACGCCAATCCGTCAGCCATTTCCGGCCAATGGTCGGCTTGGACGCTCTTGGGGCTTGGAATCGCTTTTTGCCTTATTGGTCTAACGATGGCCAATAATTCAACAACCGTTGAATCCATGGAGAGTTTCAAGAAGAGCTTTCACAAAATGCTCAACGAGCCTGACATTCCTTACCCCTTTGCGCGGGCTGCCCTTGTCTTTTACACGATATCCGGCGTGATCATGATCTGTTTGTCGTTCCGCAAGCCAAACGGCTTGCGAGCCCTTGCATCATTCTTTGGGGCCTTGTTGATCAGCATTGTGCTATCCAAACTCTTGTTTGGACGACTGGATCTTTTCATCTTGGTTCAACTGCTGGCTTGTGTCGTTCTTTTCTGTTGTGGATACGGCGCGTCCAATCGTGCTCGCGGGACGCAAAAGGTCGTCATAGGAACAGACGGATAACCACCTCATACACCAGAGTCGCCGATCCGGTCGGTCTTGAATGGAAAATCACTTGGCCGCCGCCCGGTCAACGCCATCGTTACGATCGAAACCCGGCCGCCACATGGAGAATCGATCGCTCGTCGACGGGGCCGAAACCGAACGACTTTGCGCGGGGCGACGAACGTCGGCATGGCGGCGGGACGGGTTGGTCCAGGTGCGAACGTCAATCCTGATGGCGACGTAAGAACCACCGCCCGCAGGGCAACCGTCGACCGCATGGCACGGCGGGGCGTCTGCTGGGGGCAACCGAAGATCGTAACCATCCGATGCACGCGAGGCGGCGGCGACGTCTTCGCCAGTGGTTAAATCACGCGCGCCGCCCGCGTGATCGGGAACGTTACGATCCGAAACCTGGAGCCTGAATCCCTGCTTGACCCGTCTGGACGCCGGGTCGATACTGATCAGCGGACCATGGTGGATGCGGACGGGGTTGTTCCTGCCGCACCTGATCCCGCGGGGGAGTCCAAGAACCTGTGAGGTGGAAGAATGCATCCGGAAGTAGAACATCTTCGAAGGCTTCCCATCGCGGAAAAACTTCGCGTGGTTGAGGAACTGTGGGATGACATCGGCCGATCGGAGGAGTCGTTCCCGTTGCCGACGTGGCATCGGGTCGAGGCAGACCGGCGCGCGGCGGAACTCGATGCCGACCCATCGATGACACTGAGCCGAAAGGAACTCTGGAGTCGCGTCGACGACCGCGATGGCTAGGCGACTTCGATTTCACCCCCTGGTTGCTGACGACATTTCGGCTGCGATCGACTGGTACGAGGGTCGGTCGGTTGGCCTGGGGGAGCGTTTTCGTTCTGCAGTTGATGCTCGTTTCGATGACATCGTTGCCTCCCCGGAGATGTTCCCTCGCGCTTTTGACGATGCGGAATACCGGTTCGCCAGAATATCCAAGTTCCCGTACTTGGTGCTGTTTCGCGTGCGGCCTAGCGCCGTGCATGTGGTCGGCGTGTTCCACTCGGCAGCCGATCCGAAGAAATGGCGTCGTCGAGCAAAAAGTTGGTGACGGCCCGACGCTAACCATCAATTGCATCTGATCGTCAATCCCGATGGCAACGAGGAAAAGGTGCGTCCGCTCGCAGCGTTACCGGTCTCACGGTTGGCCCGCGAAGACAGGTCCCGTCGTAGGGCCGGCCGCATCGCCGGTGGCCACGACAACGGAAAGTTGGGTTCGCGGTGCCACGCACGGACTGATGGCCACGGTCATGGTCTTGGGCGGGCCGATCGTGTAGCATGAGGGACACGTAAGAACGAACACCGGCCGCAGGGCAACCGTCGACCGCATGGCACGACGGGTCGTCTTCTGGGGCCAACGGAAGATCGTAACCGGTATATGGCCTCGTCTGTCAAGTGAACATACGGATAGCGCTCCGCATTTTTCCCATTTTCTTCTTGGTAGGCTTTACGGTTTCAGGCTCCCGAGGGGTTCGATCCTGACGGGCTGCGATTGGCTAGGAGGAATTCCAACGGCGGTGCGCGTCGGGCTGCGGGGGTCCACAACGTGAATGCACCAAACAG
>SKKK01000365.1 GCA_007121535.1 Planctomycetaceae bacterium
CAGAGGAATCAATGGCCGATCATCCCTCTCCCAGGGTGGGAGAGGGAAAAAGAAGCGTCGGCTATTTCTCGGCCGATCCTACGGGGTATCGTGGTCGACTATCAGGCTCAAGGCAACTGATCGGCCAGGGCGGCTAGTTCGTCCAGACGCTCTTCCAGATCCGGCGGGCGGCCATCGACCGCTTCGCTGGCTTGGTGGATCTCGCTGGCCAGCGTATACAACTGCTGGTACACGCTCAGATGATCTCCCGTGGGTCGGCGCCGCAGTTCATCCGGCTCCAACTGGTGGACCACGGCCCACAAAGCATCCGCCGGTTCATCGGATTCCCGAGCATCCTCGACGCTGCGATGCACCAGATCCTTGACCGTCGAGGCGAACATTCCGGGATCTCTGGAGTGGTCGACCACCTCCTCGCCTCCACAACCGAGCACCACGAGCATCAACAAGCACACAGTCCATCGAATCATTTTCAGTCCTCGCTTTCTTAGTCGAATCGCACGTGAGTTAGGGGTATCAGAACTGCTTGCAGAGCTGAGGCGAAGCCAGCAGCCTGTCGGCGATCCGGCCTTGAGACGCCTGAGCCAGCATCAGCACCCATTCCCGCAAGGTGATGGTCTCCGCAACGAACTGGACCGATCCATCGGCCATGGCCACGTGCACGCCGCCGGGATGCCGACTGCGAGCGGTCTGGTGCCCGCGGCTGCCACCCCCAACACATCGCAGATGACGGTCTGCATTGTCGGCGCTGCACATTCCGGGCCGATCCATACAGTTATCGTCTAAAGCGTTCGCGTTGGGGGTCAACATATAGTCAAGATTCGTCGGACCGCCGCCACTGATGTACGTACCTACTGCATAAGCCCAGGCCCCACGTGTATCACGTGCTCGGTCCCCCGCGATGATCTCGGCCAGCATGACAACGTTGGACGTGCCATCGGTGATCTCTGAGAAATTCGAACCATTCGACTGGTAGCGAGGGTAATTGAACGTAAACGTCCCTCGAATGCTGGCAGTACTCTGATTGCCCCAAGAAAACGCATTCCCGGCGCTTGCGTTCACGGCGACGTTGATCCGAGGCATCCCGGGTTCCGAACTGGAACTCAACGTCGCCCCCTCCTTGCGTCCGCCATCACTGGGACACCGCAACGTCGGCAACTCACTCTGCAACGCCCGAAACATCTGCGGATGGGTCGCGCGCGCGTCCCGAATCCGGTACCACTGCTGATATGCCGGCAATTCCCGGACACCTGCCCAGTACAGATCGGAAAGCGGCTGCTGTTCCAGGAACGGAAGCGTCGATACGACCCAAGAATGAGCACAGCTTGTACTGCTGGGTCCATTGACTCCACCCAAATGGTCATCTCTCCATTGGGTTCCCGGCGGCGGCAACGTTTTGAACGTGTCGTGGTAATTGTGCAGTGCCAGGGCCGCCTGCTTGAAACTGTTCGCGCACTGGGAACGACGCGCCGCCTCGCGGGCAGCTTGTACCGCCGGCAGAAGCAGAGCGACCAACACCCCGATGATCGCGATCACCACTAGAAGCTCGACCAGTGTGAAGGCCGAACGACGGACGCTCGCATACCGCATGCGAGCCGAAACTGGATTCTTACACATCACTGGACTCCATAAAACAGGGAAAGTAGAAACACAAAGCCGCGCCCTGAACCGGAAACCAGATACCAAACTACCGTAATATTAAGCCGGGACTGATTAACGCACAATAACCCTGTCTCGAAATTTTGGTTTCAGCGCAAATTCGTTCACGACTTTCAGGTAAATCCACCCGTAATTGCTGTCTTGCACTGTCAAACTGGTAGCATAATGGCAGCGAATAAGCACCTGGCCAGAAGTTTCTAGTCAGTTAAGGTAGCCTTGCATTGGGGGCCGCAACGGGGGTCGGGAGTCGTTTTCGGGCAACGACCAACCACATGGTACATACTTTCTCCGAAAACGACTCCCGACCCCTTCCCGCGAAACGCGACAGTAATTCGCTTGCCGGTCCTTGGTGAAATCGATTTCAGCGGTTCCAGAGGTCTCGTTCGGTGGCGGCGCGGATCAGATCCAACGCATCTTCGGCCAGCAGGTAACCGTCTCGATGCAATCGAAGTGCCTGCTGCGTTACGCAGCGCAGGTACTGGGCTTCGGTTGGATAACGCTCCATCACCGAGCGTCGTGGATCGCCCGACGATTCTCGTTCCACTTCGGTCAACGGGAATTCCAGGTAGCTGCCGTCCAAGGCGGCCAGCATGCCAGCCGCTCCGTACGGCTCGGCGCGCAGGCTCCAGCCCGTGAAGGTCGCCAACGGCACAGCCACCTCGGGCAATCGGATGCCGGCCAATTCGTTGCCATCTTGGTCCACCATCGGCACCAGAGCTTGATAGGTACCGGTGACCGTGGGCGGGACGGTATCGGCGATGCCTTCGCTGTACCAGCGTGGTCCGAAGTCCAGTCGCAACGGTTGGTAGCAGTCTTGTGGCAAATCGATGCCGGGGATCGCCGGAAAGGCTTCGCGGAACTGTTCGACCGAGACCAGCGTCCCGTCGTCGATCCGCGGGTAACGACTCGCGGGCGGCTGCCCATCTTCGCTCACCCAACGGTCCATCGCCACCAGCAGCGCTCGCAGCACGGGCGGGCGGTGGCGCAGGGGATTGCGAGGCGTCTGCCCGATTCCGGGGGTGGCAGGCTGGGCGCCCAAGTGCCCGCTGCCGCTGATCAGATAGATCCGTACGTTCGGGTCGACCGGCAGATCCACTTTCCCTTGGACATCGGTATGCAACAACGACGCGGCTCGCGACCAATACTCGGTGGAACTCTGCACGAAGAACAGCTTGGGCACGTGGCCGGACCGTCGAGCGCGTTCGAGGATGTCACCTTCCCGGCCAGTGACCGGATCGCGCTGGGGCACCGTAGCGAAGGGAAACGCTTCGGAACCACAAAGCCGATCGCGGTGCTGGGAGGAATACAGGGTCGCCAAGCCGAAACGTTGGTTGAACAGGCCGCGTCCCGGTCCTGCGACATGAGCGATCGCTCCTTCAAAAACCATCCGCCCTTGGGGGTCCGTGTTGAAACCATCGTAGATGAAGTGATGAACCAGTCGTCCCGATTGCGAGATGCCGAACAGATACGCATGATCCACCATGCCCATCAACGGGTTGGGCTGGCCTTGGTGATCGGCCGCTTCGTACCGAAGGAACGAGACCAGATCGCGAATCGCAGCCATCCCCAGCCCCGCGATTCGCGGTCCTTCGGCCGTGTAGGTCAGATCGTACAGCCAGCCGGGTTGCAGTCCGCCTTCGACGTACAGACTGCGCGGATCGGGTGCTAAGCGATCGTTCTGGTGGCGAGCGAAGCGCCATCGGTCGCGCGGTACGGGGATCGCTTCCTCGTCGCGAGTGGGCCGCTTGGTGAGTGTCGCGGTGGGATCATCGACATCCACGGTGGGATAGGCGTCGGCGACTCCCCAAGGACTCCATCCAAACGTCCAACTGGGCGTCGCCTCGTCGACCGAGATCTCCAGATGGATCTTGCCTTGTACCGGCCGCCCGTCCTGCTGGGCGATCGGCAGCCCGATCAGCAGCCGATCCGTGCCGTCGTCCATCACATCCCCGTTCCAGCCGGACCACAACAGGGTATACCCCTGGCGCATCAAGTAGCCGTTGCCCGCATGTTCCACGGTTTGCGGATCGTTGGTCCTCTCGCCTTCGTTGAACGTCCACAGCGACAACAGGTTCCCTCGATTGGTCACATCGTACAACAAGCGACGATTGCCCCGCGCCGGGTCCGCAGGGCGGAGCATGAAAAAGTCGCTCCAGTAGGCGACCTTCCCCTGCCGGTTGCGCGGCGCCAATTGCAGATCGGCGATCCGGGCGTTGGCCGGGTCGTCCGGATCGGCTTCCAAATACAGCCGCCCTCGAATCGCCTCGTACGGCCCTGACGCGCCGAAGGACTGGCCGTCGGCGAAAGGCCGACTCTCCCGGACCTGGACCCGGACCACGGCCCCGGGAATCGCCGAGGGATTCATCAATAGCGAGAAACTTGCCAGAAACGATATTACATACCAACGAGCCATCGCAGCCACCCCCGCATCGAAAAACGTTTTGTTCATGTCTCGGCGGCGAACGTCATACGGCCGGGTGCGCCGAAGCACGGACCGCCTGGGCGACCAGCCAGACGATCACGGCCAGTCCGGCGACCATCGTCACCAGGAACATCACCAGCGGTCCCCACTCGACCGAAGTCGGTTGCGCCAGCACATCATAATAACCGCGCAGCTCGATGTTTTGCACCACCTGTCGGCTGATCGCGTTCAGGCCGATCACCAGCACTTGAGCGGCTGCGATCGCCGTCGCCTGCCAACGACGAAAAGTCCGGGCTTTGGACCACCACATCAACACCAAAGGTAACACGCCTGCGGCGCCGGTGGCCAGCGTCAACAGCGCGTTCGGCATCGACCACATCGCGTCTGCCACCGACGCCTGCCAAGTCCCGAAGACGTACCAGGAGCCGAAGATGGCAAACCAGACGAAACCGACGGCATACAGCACCGGAGCGAAACGTCGGACCCAACAACGATAGGCTCGCCCTTCCCTCACGCCCATCCACGCCGAATCCAGGACCATCCAGGCGGCGGTGGTGGTCAACGCCAAACCCCAGAACATCATCCAACGCGGCCACAGCGTCGGATCGCCGAGATTGGTGGCGGTACCCAACGCCGCGCCGGCCTGGTTATGAGCCATGAACAGCTCCGGCCAGGCATCCACGCGCACCATCAAGCTCAATCCATGCGTATACAAGAAGCCGACGCCGAAGAACACCACGGCCGCGCCCCATCCGGCCGCGTGGTGCCGCCAAGTGAGTGCCTCGGGACCTTTGCGGATCGCGAAGGCGTAGTAATACACCGCGTAATACGCCGGGATGACCAAGAAGACGATCGCCAACCACGGCCAAGCGATCAGGATCGTCGCCGGATAGAACACCTTGCCGTAGGCCGCCTGGAGGAATAACAACGGCACGATCCCCAAATTGACGCCAAACGCCACGATCACCGGCATTTGCATCATCAGCCGCGCCGAGAAACGCTTGGCGGCACTCGGCCCGAATGCTGCCAACAACATTGCGACCAAAATCCCGGAATACCACAAGTTCATGGGGATCGCATGCAGGGCGAACCCCAACGTCTTGAAGAACTGGACGAACCAGTGCGGCGCGGGAATATCCGTCAACGCAGTGGTGTCGATCAACATCTGTGGGTCCATGCTATGCTCCTATCAGCCGGGCGCCGGTCTTGGAATCCGGTCAGGGATCTTGCTCAGAAACGATTTCACGATGGATCATCCCGCCAGGCCGAGGCGGCGCGATGTGGACCAGATAGTCTGTCAACAATTGAGCCTCTTCCTCCGTGCCCGCCCAAGGCGGCATGAAGAAATGCGATTCGTCCAGGTGGGTCACCAGTTCAAGAATGGATTCCCGCGACCTTCCGGTCAACACCGGACCGGCCGGCGAATAGCCTCGAGTGGTCGCGTGGCAATCGTTGCAGTGGTAATGAAAGATTGTCTCGCCCACCAGCAACCGATCCTCCGGCGGCAGCGACAGCAGACGGCTGCGGTCGATCTTGCCGTCGACGATCACTTCCGGAAAACGCATACTCACGAACGCTTTGGGCCAGACGCCCCCTTCCAGATAGCCACCCTGCCGCAAACCGGGAACGGCTTTGGGAAAGATCTGATTCCCCAACACCACGTTGTACGAAATGTACGGCTTGCGAACCGCTTCACGAATGAACTCGCCCGTCGAAAACGCCGCCAATCCAAATAGAAACAAGGCCAGCGCGAATCCTGGCGACAGCCAACCCGGGTTGCGGTACGGACCCAGGTACAACAGGATGAATACGATCAGCGTCAACGCGAAAATGATCGCAATCAGCACGTTCAACACGGCCGCACTGGCCAGCACCGCCTGAGCCGATTCGGGCAATCGCAAGTACCAGCCAATGCCACCGACCGTGATCAGGATCGAGCCCAATAGTGCGGGGCGTGCCGAACGAGTGCCGATCAAATCGCGCAACTTCGGGTCTTTCAGCGTCAGCGAAGCGTGCAAATACACGTACAACGAGGTCAACAGCAAGGCGCCGCCCGTTCGAGCGATCGTCTGCGGAATGAATTGCGGGTTGAAGAATGCCACCCAGAAACTGCGGTGTTCCAGCCAACCGCCCGGATGCAGCATGAACGCCGTGATGCCCGTGATCAGCACTAGGCTGATCCAGGCAGCTCCCCCGTAAATCCAACCGATGACGACATGAGTCTTGGGAGGCAACCTTCCCCAATAGTAGTAAAACACGAAGGCTGCGGTAATCTCCACGACGAAGAAGACCCATTCTGTCGCCCATCCAAAGACAAACGTTCGAATCAGCACTTCGGTGGCCAGCGGCGATGCCAATCCGATCGTCCACCAGATGCCCACACCCGTCAGTGCTCCCAACACAGCAGTCAGCAGGACGAAGAACCGAGTGTGTCGCTTCAAGTAGTCCAGATAGGTTGAATTCTGCGTCTTATACGCGAATCCCGTCTCCACCGCCAGGAATAAGCCTCCGCCCACCGCATAATGAGCGATCAACACATGAATGATCGCGATGAAGGCGATCAGCATCGGCGACGTCAGGTCTGGCACGTACCACCAGGGAAAATGCATAACTCACCTATATTTTCGTTCGAGAGACTTGCGTCGCGAGAACACAATCAGCCGGAGCCTGGCTACGACACATAAAGCGATAATATAACCTGTAAACCGCGAAGCTGTCAGTCGGGTTAACGTTGGGGCAAGGCGACCATCTGATTTCAAACGCCCGTTGCCCGGTATCCTGTTTCACAACCAGATCCATTTCCGACTGAGCCCGTGTCCGCCAGAAGAAAAGGTCGGCGGGCGAGCAAGTCCAAGTAGCGGTCGGCTGTTGGCCGCGCCAACTGCAGTTGCGTCGCCAACTCGTTCACCGACACCTCGCCGCCCACTTGATGCGCCAACAGCACCCCCACTTTGCTGGATTCAAGTGTGGCACTCACTGGCTGTCCTGCGATTCTTTTGAGATAAATCGTATACAGAATAACCGATTGTTTTGCACATTGTAATCTGCAGGATCGAACATTGGCGCGCGCACAACTCTGGCAGAACGATCGGGCTCATCCTTTCTCGTTGGCTGGTACGACCTTGACGAAGATCGGAGGGTTGGGCAGGCAGGCGAATCAGCACGTCTTCGCGTGCATGTCGTGCGATCCAGGGTATTGTCTTCGAGGATCGCAATGGGAACCAACAACAAAATGTTGACAAAAGACCTCTAGAGGGCGTGAAATCTGAGCTTTTTGGTTTTGCTCCAGATGGAAGTACGGTGGAACTGACGGAGTTTACTTACGAAGATGGTCTGTACGCACCCGGCCAGAGGTTTTTTGGAAATTGAGGGTAGTTTTGCACGGGGACGCAACGGGGTCGGGAGTCGTTTTCGGCCAACGATCTACCACATGGGAAGCGGGTCACCCGAAAACGACTCCCGCCCCCCTTCCCCCGATTCCACCAAGAAATATCTGGCCGGGTGCTTAGCACCGTTCGAGAAATAACTGACGCACTTTCGGCCCCCTCACCCTGCCCTCTCCCCGGAGTGGCGAGGGGACATCGGACAGTTATTTCTCGAACGGTGCTTAACGGCAAGTTCGCAGACTCTGGCGAGTGTGCCTGCAAAGAATCAAGCCGGGACCACGAACGCGATGACCGCTGGATCGTCGCACCAACGACGCGGCGTCGATGGTGGCGGCGGACGCCGCGGTTTCTGGTCCTGCCGAACGATTTGCGGGAGGGTCCCGCCGCTAGTCATTCGAGCCCTTTTCTGCGAAACTAACCGTTCGGCCGGGCGTTTCTTGTCAATTGAGGTAGCGATACAAGTCGGCGCGAGCCGACTGCCGAGGACCCATTGCATGACCAATTCGCAAATCGCCGACGTGTTCGAACTGGTGGCGGACTTGTTGGAGTTTCAAGACGAAAACCCTTTCCGCGTACGGGCTTACCGCAACGGTGCTCGCGCGATCCGCAACCTGGGCGATTCGGTCGCAGCGATCGTTCAAGACGATCCGAAACGCTTGCAGCAGGTCGAGGGGATCGGTAAGGCGGTGGCGGAAAAGTGCGAGGTGCTGGTGCGGACGGGGGAACTGCCGCAATTGAAGAAGCTGCAGGACGAAATCCCCGAAAGCGTTTTGTCGATCATGCGGATCCCCGGCATGGGGCCGAAGAAAACGGCCGCCGTGTACCATGAGTTGGGAATCGCCACGTTGGACGATTTGAGAACGGCCTGCCAGCAGGGGCGAATCCAAGCGATCAAGGGCTTCGGCAAGAAGACGGAACAGACGATACTCAGCGGCATCGACCTGGCGGCCGTGGCCGAACAGCGGATCTACTGGGCGACGGCCGATGAGATCGTCGAGCAACTCCGACAACACCTGGGGGAATTGACGGAGATCCAGCAGTTGGAATTCGCTGGCAGTTATCGCCGAGGTCGCGAGACCGTGGGCGATCTGGACGTCCTGGTTGTCGCCTCGAGGGCCGATCAAGTGATGGACCATTTCGCACGTTTCTCCGGGTCGCCCAAGGTGATGGCTCGCGGTGATACCAAGATGTCGATCCGCATCGCCAGCGGCTTGCAGATCGATTTGCGAATCGTACCACCCGAATCGTTCGGCGCGGCGTTGCAGTACTTCACCGGGTCGAAAGAACATAACGTGGTCCTGCGAACTCGAGCCAAACAACGCGGGCTGAAGATCAACGAGTACGGAGTTTATCGCGTCGAGGGGGATCAAGAAAAGTACGTCGCCGGCCAGCGGGAACAGGACGTTTATGCCGCGCTCGATCTGCCCTGGTTTCCTCCGGAGCTGCGCGAAGCGAGGCACGAATTCGCTTGGGCCGAAACGGGCGATCTGCCGGAGCTGATCCGTTGGGAAGATATCCAAGGCGATTTGCACGCGCACACGGACGAGACCGACGGCCGAAATTCCTTGGACGAAATGGCAGAAGCGGCTCAAGACCGTGGCTTGAAATACCTGGCGATCACGGATCATTCCAAGCGAGTCTCGATGGCAGGCGGCTTGGACGAACGGCGACTGTTGGATCAATGGGAGCGGATCGACCGCTGGAACGAGCGTGCTTCGGGTGAATTCCGGCTGCTCAAGGGGATCGAATGCGATATTCTGGAGAAAGGTGGCTTGGACCTGCCGGACGACGTGCTGGCTCAAGCCGACTGGGTGTTGGCCAGTATCCATTACGGCCAGCGGCAGCCCAGGGAACAGATTACGGCGCGAATCCTGGAAGCCATCCGGCACCCGCACGTGTCGGCGATCGCGCATCCCACGGGACGCCTGATCAACCAGCGGCCCCCGTACGACGTCGATTTGGATGCCGTGTTCGCCGCAGCCCGTCAACATGGCAAGCTGCTGGAATTGAACGCCAATCCGATGCGTCTGGATTTGGATGACGTGTTTTGCGCGGCTGCCAAGAGCCATGGAATCCCCATCGCGATCAATACGGATGCCCACAGCGTCGAAAGCCTCGATTTGATGCGGTACGGAATCCTGCAGGCTCGACGGGCCGGCCTGACCAAAGCCGACGTTGCCAACACTCGGACGTGGACCGAGTTAAAGAAGATGATCGGTGGCAAGCAGCGGAAGAAACGAGGAAAGTGATTCACGTTCGCCGTTTCGGCCGGTCTCCGTTATGCTCGTCCCCGACCCCGTTGCGTCCGGTCCAACCAAATCCGACACTAATTGTTTTGCCAGTCCTTTAAGTCACGATCCATGGACGATCATCATCAGGCCGAACCACAACGACGCATCTCTTGGCGGCAAATCGCGGTCCTATTGGTTTTGGCCACGGTCGTTCGCGGGGTCGGGGTGGCGACCAGTTGGGATCGGTTCGAAGACGACCCGGACGGGTATCGGCAACTGGCTCGCAATCTGCTGCAGCACGGCACCTTCGGTTATCCCGTCCAACGCGACGGCCGGATTCAGGCGGTGCCCACCGCTTATCGCCCTCCCGTGTATCCGATGTTGTTAGCGGCCCTTGGGGCCAGCGGCGATGTCGATACTCTTTCGGTGGCGATTCTGCATGGTCTGCTGGGAGTGGCCACGGTTCTGTTCGTCGCGATTCTTGCCTTTCGGTCGTTCGGTGGGCCGGTCGCTTGGATCGCGGCGTTGCTGGTCCTTTTCGATCCGATTTTGCTGAACCAGTCCGGATTGGTCATGACCGAGACGCTGGCTGCGTTGCTAGCGATCGTTGCTTGGTGCTTGCTGAGCGGGTCGTCTCGACTGGGGCCTCGGTTCGGGGCCGGTCTGGTGATGGGCATCGCTGCCCTGTGTCGTCCGGTGTTCATCGTTTGGCTTGCGCTGGTGGCGACGGTGCTGCTAGCCAGTTCGATTAAGCGCCGCGACGTGCTCCCGGTTCTGGGATTTTGTTTTGCCGCAGCGCTGGTGCTCGCTCCCTGGATCGTACGCAACGTGCTGCAATTTCAGCGTCCCATCGTGACGACGACGCACGGTGGCTACACCGTTTGGTTGGGCAATAACGACGAATACTACGATTTCTTGCGTACGACGCCGCGAGGATCGGTCTGGGATTCGACTCGGCTGGACCAACGATATGCACGGAAATTCCTTGCGTTGGACGAAGACGAGGTTGCCGTCGATCGGTGGGCGAACCAGCAGGCCAGAGACTGCATCCGGCGTCAACCGGGCATGTTTGTGCGTGCCAGCATGGGGCGAGTAGTCCGGTTGTGGGGCTGGGTGCCGAATCGCTTGTCCGCCGACGAATCGAACCTGCGACGCTACGCCCGCTGGGCCGTGGGCGTTTGGTACTTTGTCCAGTGGATCTTCCTATTGGCCGCCATCGTCATGTTACGGCGGAAGCTGCTAGCGTCCCCGTGGATTTGGGCCATGTTGCTCGCGGTATCATTGACAGCGGTGCATTCCGTCTACTGGACGGACATGCGAATGCGAGCCCCGATGATCCCCATGCTGGCGGTCGCGGCGGCTTGGGGTTTTGTCAGGATTTTGGATCGGACGGTCGGGCGGATTCGTTCTTAAGTGACGGTCAGCACGTCGGTTATGCTCGATGGACCGAGGGCAAATCCACCTTGCCCTGCCGCGCTGGCGTTCCTATAATCGGCGCCGTGAAGATCTCTTCTATGGGGCGGTCGAAGGCCGCGCGTTCCTATCGGTCGATCTCGAAATGGCAAGGATGCCCTGGCTCTGAGTGCTAGATTTGGCCAGAAATCACGACGTTCTCGCTGCGCTGCGATGATTCGGTGCGCCGCTTGGGCTCTCGCCGCCTGGTTGTTGGCGGCGTGGGGCCTGGGGGACGGTGTGCTTGCGGTCCGCGCTCAGGTGGTTCTGCCCGAGCCCTCGCCCAACGCGTCGATTCACATCCGTGCCGATCGAGCCAATCGCTGGAAGGAAGGTGGTTACGAGGTCTGGATGCTGCGCGGCAATTGCCAGATCGTTCAGGATCGATTGGTCGCGAGCGCTCAGAACGCCGTGTTATGGGTGCTGCGCACCGCACCGCTGGCGGAAGAGGACAGCCGCGTGATCGTCTATCTGGAAGACGATGTGGTGGTCCAGACTCAACGTCGGGATGATGTCTCGTCGGCATCGAGTCAAGCAGCGGCGGCGATCCACGATCAACATTGGTTTGGTCGCTTCTACACTTCGACGGACATCCACGTGGACATCGAAACTTCGGTCACCGGGTTCGTGCCGGAGAGTACACCGCCGTTGTATCAGCGTGGTCGAGCGGCTTGGGACAAGCTCAGCGAGGAATTGGGGGCGCGCGCTCGTCCATTGGATTCCGCAGCGTCCGATCATGGCGTACGCCCCGCCCAATTCAGTCCGCTCCCCACCGGGCCACAAGCGCCGCCCTCATCGCCGCAACCGCCGTCCTCATCGCCACAACCGCTGCCCTCATCGCCGCAACCGCTGCCTTCAATGCCTCAAACGCCGACGGCGCCTCCGAATTTACCGGCACCCGCCCCCGGGCCGGGATCGCCCGGGGCGCCGGTTCCGGGGACGTCCTCCTCGATCGGTTCCCGTTCCAGCGACCTGCGACCCACCGCGCGTCGAATCCTTATTCGATCTCGCGGGAACGTGCGGATGCAGGGCCAGGTGTTTCCCAGTCCGGACGGCCGCGAAACGGTGGCGATCGTCACCTCGGGCGTGAACGTGATCGTCGAGGGGATCGAGAACGCGGCGGGATTGATCGGCGACAAGCTGGACATCGAGGCCGACCGGATCGTCATCTGGACTTCGACCCTGGATGCACTCGATCTATCGGGGGAAACCACCGGCCAGCGGCTGCAACCCAGGGACGCGCCGCTGGAATTCTACATCGAGGGCAACATCGTCTTCCGCGAGGGCGATCGGGTCATCTACGCCGACCGCATGTACTACAACGTGCCTCGCCGCTCGGGTATGGTCCTGAATGCCGAGGTCCTCACCCCGGCGCCGGGCTACGCCGGGCTGGTGCGGCTGAGGACCGACGTGCTGCAGCAGGTGGATGCTCAGAATTTCCGTGCTTTCGGCGCATCGGTGACGACCAGCCGATTGGGCGTTCCACGCTACTGGTTCCAGGCGGAGACCGTCGATTTTCAGGATCGTCAGCGACCGCTGATCGACCCGATCACCGGCATCGTGACGATCGATCCCGAGACAGGGGACCCGGCGATCGAGCACGAGTACATGGCGACCAGCCGGAATAATCTGGTCTACGTCGCGGGCATTCCGCTGCTTTACTGGCCCGTCATGGCCACCAACCTGGAAAAGCCATCCTTCTACTTGGACAGCCTGCGGATTCGAAACGATAACGTCTTCGGACTCCAGATCTACCCGGACTTCGACGTTTACCAGGTACTGGGTATCCGCAATGCTCCCAGCGGGACGAAATGGACCTTTTCGCCGAATTGGTTGAGCGATCGCGGGTTCGCGATCGGCACCGATTTCCGCTATGACCGCTTTGGATTCTTGAACCTTCCCGGTCCGGTCCGAGGTGATTTCGAAGCCTGGGGGATCTACGATTCGGGGCTGGATAATTTGGGACTAGGCCGCCGGGCGGTCGATCCCGGGAAGAAAGAACGCGGCCGATTGTTCTGGCAGCATCGTCATGAACTGCCGCAGGGCTTTCAGTTCACCGGCCAGGCCAGTTGGATCAGCGACCGCAACTTCTTGGAACAGTATTATCCTCTGCAATGGGAACAAGCGCCGGACGAGATCACGGGGCTCGAGCTGAAGCAATACCTGGGCAGCCAGACCTGGAGCATCCAGGGCGACGTGCGATTGAACGACTTCTTCACGCAGACCGAGTGGCTGCCGCGGGTGGACCATTTCGTACTGGGCGTCGCGCCCTGGGAGGTCTTTACGTGGATGGCCCACTCGCACGTCGGCTACGGTCGCTTGCGGACCGCTGAACTACCGCCGGCAGGTTCCGAACCGCCGCAGGCCGTGTTGCCATGGGAAGAGGATCTGTTCGGCGCCCCGTTCGATCAGCGCAGCGGGTTGCGAGCCGCCACGCGTCAAGAGATCGCTCTGCCGGTATCGCTGGGACCGACTCGGGTCGTTCCCTACGCTTCCGGCGAATTGGCCTACTGGGGTGAGGATCGTGATGGGTTGGAAGTCCAACGAGCGTACGGTCAGGTCGGCATTCGAGGCAGCTTGCCGTTTTGGAGCGTCGATCCCGGCGTGCAAAGTCTGCTGTGGAACGTCAACGGAATCGCTCATAAGGTTAGCCTGGACGCCGACTTTTTCTGGGCGGGAGCGACCGAGGACATGTCGCGTCTCGCACTGTACGACCCGCTGGATGACAACGCCACGCAACACTTCCAGCGACGGTTCATCGATGACGTCTACGGGGGCATCCTGCCCGAGGAATTCGACGCTCGTTATTTCGCCCTACGCACCGGCATGCAACGCTGGGTCGCCTCGTCCAACACCGAGATCGCAGACGATCTCACCATGTTGAAAGCCGGCATCCGCCAACGTTGGCAGACCAAGCGAGGGTTTCCGGGGGCCGAACGGATCGTGGATTGGATCGTGCTGGACGTCGAAGGCGCCTTTTTCCCGAACGAGGATCGTGACAATTTCGGCGAACCGTTCGGTCTGTTGAATTACGACTTTCGCTGGCATTTGGGTGATCGCCTAACCCTGCTGTCCGATGGTTTCGCTGATCTCTTCACCGACGGGCTGCGCACCTTTTCCGTCGGCAGCATGCTGGGTCGCCCGCTGCGAGGCAGTCTGTACGTGGGCTACCGGTCGATCGACGGGCCGATCAACAGCGACCGCATCATGGCCTCGCTGAACTATCGCATGAGCGAAAAGTGGATCGTGAATGCTGGCGGCGCCTACGATCTGACCGAAGACTGGAACCTGGGCCAAAGCGCCAGCGTCACCAGGATCGGTGAATCGATGCTCATTCGTCTGGGAGTCAGCGTCGATCGCAGCCGGGACAACGTCAGCGTGAACCTGGCCATTGAGCCACGATTGGTGGGCGGCAGGATTTCTCAAGTTGGCGGCGTGCCCATCCCTCCGGTCGGCGCTTTCGGGTTGGAATAAGAGCCTTTCGCAGAAGCTCGCCCCGGACCGTGTGCAATCTGTACGTCGGGATGCTGACCTGAACCTGCAGTCCTGTTTTGGTGACGACGACACTTTCGAGAATTCGGAAGCTTGACGGGCATCAAGGGGCGGCCGTACAATGCGGACACGGGAAGTAAGCGGCATTCGGTGCTGGATACGGCCCGATCTTATCGCAGTCATCCAGCCCAAAGTGGCTGGTTTTTCTTGTCTTGTGGATTTGGCTGTCAAGGATCGATGTCCGAAGTGGGTGCAGGAGGCGCGGTTGGGGCAGCAAGAATGCGCTGTCATCCGGGCGAATTGAGATTCGATTGGCGTTTTGCCAATAAGGAGGCACTGATGACTAAGAATCCGGTAGTGGGAAAGTCCGCCGATTTGGCTCCGGTTCGATCGGATCATCCCGATCAGATGCTGGAACAAATTAACGATGCTTTCTACGAAGCGGCGGATGCAGTTGCTCGGTTACGGGACCAACTGGGACTGTTGGTCGACCAACTGGAGAGCCGATTCTTGTCCGAGGACCAGAGCGGTTGGTTCGAGGAGGTACTGTGCCACGCCCCTTGGCTGACGCCTCAAGCCCAACAACTCCACCAGCAGCAGGCGCCGTTGATCGAGATGGTTCGGAACATGCAGAGAGCGTGCGATGCCGAGTCCAGCCCATCCGGATGGTGGGATCGGCTGAGACGCGACTTCGCCGAGTTCAACGAGCTTTTACAGGACCACGAGCAAGCGAAGAACCGTCTTTGGGGGGAAGTCAATCCAGGATTGGGGTGGGCTTCAGATAACGATTGACCATTCCAGCGGAAGATCAGTAGCTCAAGCTGCGTACGTCGTTCGCGAAATCATCCTCGAACCGATAGTCATAGAAGTACTTGGCCACCTGGTTCGCCAGGACGGTGACGAATAGTTGACGGAACTGATTTTCGCTCATTTCGGTTGTATGGCGTGCACCATTTCGAGGAAATGTGAATTCCGGCAGTGTCTTGCGGAAGGCGACTTTGCCGCCGTCTTCGATATCGTAGACCGTGATCACTACATCGGCTCGGCCCTTGTACAGCGTCATACCTTCGTGCAAACGGACGCCGCCTACGTCGATGGCCAGCACCCTGTCTGCCGCGACCCCATGGCCGATATCCCGGTAGTCCATTTGGTTCCAGTCGTTCGTATCGATCCAATCAGCTACCTCTTCATGGTGGATCACGTCGATTTTCCGACCCCGTTCTCTCAGCAACGCCGCCACCGATCGTTCCATCATGCTGGAGATGGAATTCGGCCCGTAGCTGACGTTTTCGGAAACGCAGACGACCGCGACCCGTTTCCCGTTCAACCCTTTGTATTCGGCGTCGATTTTTTGCCCGCCCTTGATGAAGTACAGCAGATGCGCAGAGATTCCGATGCAACCTGAAGAGGGGATCAGAAAGGCCAAGGTCAAAACGATCAGCCGAACGTGTGGCCAGCGAAATGTTGTGAGCGACATACCAACATCCATGTTGTTCGAACAGAACTCTCGTCGATCTCGACCCATCGCGCCACCGCATCCATGCGAGGCAGCATTTTCGACAAGCTCGGGGACGGTGCTTCATGGCAACCGAGCCGAGGGGGGAAATCCGAAACGCGGGGTACAGTAACAGCAGTTGATCCGTGTGACAAGAGCGAATCCGATCAACTCAACGAGACTTGGACTTCGCCCTTGTCCCCATACTGCAACCGCAGCCGCTGGATGGCGATCGCACGGCCCGTTTCAGGATCCACTTCGACGATCGTCCCGCACAATCGCACATCCGCCTTGGCTACGTGAAAATCGGTGGGGCAGAAGGTCAGTGTGGTTGTCAACACTCGGTCGATTCTGCGTCCGATAATGCTTTCGTGTGGTCCAGTCATCCCTACATCGCACTGGAACGCGGTACCTCCCGGAAAGATTTGTTCGTCCGCCGTGGCGACGTGTGTATGGGTTCCCAGCACGGCGGAGACGCGACCGTCCAGGTAGCGGCCCATCAACTGTTTGTCGCTGGTGGCTTCCGCGTGAAAGTCCAGCAATCGCACTCGGACCTCAGCGGGCATTTCCTCCAGGACTCGATCCGCCGCAACGAAGGGGCAATCGACGGGTCGCATGTAGACCCGCCCCAGCAGACAAAACACACCGACGGGGATTCCATGGCGACTGGAGACGACGGTCCAGCAACATCCGGGTGCGGTATCGGGAAAATTGGCGGGTTTCAGGATATTCGTTTCGGTCGACAGGATCGAAGCGATCTCTTTCCGGCGGTACACGTGGTCGCCCAGGGTGATGCAATCGACGCCCGCCTTGATCAGTTCTTGGTAGATCGCCGGAGTGATGCCTGATCCGTCCGCAGCGTTTTCTGCGTTGGCCACGATCAAATCCAGGTGTTGTTGATCGCGCAGGCTGTCGATCGTGTCGACCACGATCCGATATCCCGGCTTGCCGACGATATCGCCGATCAGCAGTATCCGCATCGTGCCCTCCCCTTTCCGTGTCGTCGAATTACTTGGCGATCTCCGTAAAGCGGGATTCTCGTACGACGGTGATCTTGATTTCTCCCGGATACGTCAATTGTTCCTCGAAAGCTTTGGCGATCTCGCGGCAGATTTTGGCCGCTCTGATATCGTCGGTCTCTTTGGCACTGACCAGAACCCGCAATTCGCGTCCGGCCTGGATCGCAAAAGCCTGTTCGACGCCCTCGAAACCACAGGCGATGCATTCCAATTCTTCCATTCGTTTGATGTATCGTTCCAGCGATTCGCGCCGTGCTCCGGGCCGCGAGGCGCTACAAGCGTCGGCGGTCGCCACCAGCATGGTATACGGATAGTCGGTCACGATATCGTCGTGATGTCCCAGCGCCGCGTGGACGACCTCGGCGCATTCCCCGTGTCTTTTCAACAGATCGGCGCCGATTTTCGGGTGCCCGCCTTCCAGCTCGTGATCCGCCGCTTTGCCGATGTCGTGCAGCAGGCCGCACCGTCGCCCCAGATCCCCGCTGAGGCCCACCATTTCGGCCAGCATTCCGGTCAAGAACGCGACCTCGACACAATGGCGCAAGACGTTCTGGCTGTAGCTGGTGCGAAAGTGCAGCCGTCCCATCATGTACAGAATCCGTTCGGGCAGTCCCTGGACATTGACCTCTTGTGCCGCCTGTTCCCCCTTGTTGCGGATAAATTTGTCGATCTCTTTTTCCGTATCGGCGACGATTTCCTCGATGCGCGAGGGATGGATGCGGCCATCCAGGATCAATCGCTCGAGCGCTTGCCGAGCCACTTCGCGGCGGACCGGATCGAAACCGCTGACGATCACCACGCCCGGCGTATCGTCGATGATCACGTCCATGCCGGTTCGTTTTTCGAAAGCGCGGATGTTACGGCCCTCTCGACCGATAATCCGGCCCTTCATTTCGTCATTGGGGATGTCGACGGTGCTGGTCGTCGTCTCGGCGGTATGCACGGCGGCGAAACGTTGCAACGCGGTCAGCAGCACTTCGCGAGCCTGTTGGTCGCAACGTTCCTGCAACTGCCGCTGGTGACGCAGCACCATCACTCCGGTCTCTTGGACCAGTTCCTCATTCAACTGGTTCAGCAATTGCTCTTTGGCCTGGTCGTGAGTCAGGCCGCTGATCTCCAGCAGTTTTTGCCGCTGATCGGCCACAAGCAGCGTCAATTCGCTGTTCTTCTGGGTATAGTCTTCGATTTTTTCGGATAACCGGCGTTGTGTTGCCTCGACGATGCGTTCCTGCTTCTGCAGATCGGCCAGTTGTTGGTTCAGGGTTTCTTCGCGTTTGTCAACGATGCGCTCGCGTTCCCGGACCTCGGCCCGCATCTGGGCTGCTTCCCGCTCGCTATCCGCCTTTTGCTGGAGCGCTTTTTCCTTGATTTCCAGTGCCGCTTCCTTCAAACGGTTGGTGGCATCTTTGGCGGCTTGCTCCAAAATTCGAGACGCTTCGGTTGCTGCATCCCTCTTGCGGACCCGATCAAACCAGCGCACCAAAGCGTAAACAGCAGCGCCTGAAACGCCCGCCGAAAGCAATGCAGCTAAATAAGGGTCCAAGGTCAGCCCCCCTTCTAATTGGAAGGTTGCACCACCGAACCCGAGAAAGACGAACGACTCGGAAAAGGAATCCTCGACTCAACGCATTCCAGCTTGGCCCCTGCCCGATCTGTCGAAAAAAACCTGGCACAGCCGTTCCAGCCAACGACTGGTCGACGAAGGTGCCCGCGATCGACGGTTACCTAGGTTACCTAACTGGTTTGCGAAACTGGTATCACACGGACGGCTTGTTTCCATGGGCCGAAATACCTGACGCCATAACCACCACCGCCAACCCAACACCAAGTTATCGGGACCGACTTTGCAGAAAACCATCGAACCACGGCTGCCTGGGCGATTGGCCGAGACAAACTGCAAATAGAGACGCCCAGGGCAAAGGAACCCGTCCAGCATGCGAACAAGCATCATCAGCCAAACCATGGCCAAACCGTTTTCTAGTACACAAGGGTGGGATCAACGAGGCGAGGATGTATCTTCGGCGGTCGAAGTCGAATTTACCTTGACCTCATAAAACGTCGCGCTTTCCCGGTTCGGGACGCGGTTTTAAATCATCAACTCCTATCAATGCATTCACTGCTGCAACGGTAACCGTCGCAACACAAATATTATGCTAACAAAAGTGTAACCGGACGAAAAGGTCCACGCTGCTGACTAGATCATTTTTCGAAAGGATTTGTCGGTCCGTGATCTGGCACAGGCGAGAAAATCCTTGCGGACCACAAAAAAACCCTGCTCTTTGTAGAGCAGGGTCGGGATGAGTGAGCGGCACGGCGCTAGCCGCCGATGGCGTCGAGAACCGGCGGCTAGCGCCGTGCCGCTCAAAATCCGCATTTTTTCCCTGGACAACGCACTAGGCTTCGCGAACCAGGCTGTCATATTCCGACTGGACGCTGCTACCATCAGGGGTAGCGTCATGGTTCAGGTCATACCAATTCTCATCAAACTTCAGATACCCGGGAGCGTCGCCATCCCAGGACTTTTTCATAGCCACGTTGGTGGCCAGAGCGATGACGGCGTCGCCCAATGCGACTTCGGGATCGCAGCGGGGCTGGTTATCGGGCTCCCGATTACGGATGCACCATGCCCAGTGTTCCAACTGCTCGGTGTAGCCTCGGCTGATCGGCCCCATGCTTTCCGCCGCTTTGGCGGCGGCAGCCGCCGGACCGCTTTCCTGGGTGTCCATCGTGGGACCACCGGCGTCTTCCCGCACGGCCACGCGCGACGTGGTGTCGGAACCGGCGTAAAGCATGACTTCGGCTTCCCGCTCGAGGATCATGGTGCCCTTGGTGCCCAAAACGATTTCACCGTAACCGCCGAACCCATTGCCGTTGATCGACGAGTACGTGACGACAATTCGCTTGTTGGGATCATCCTCGTAGCCCAGCAACCCGCGATCCGGGTCCGGATAATTCAAGAAAGGATCGCGGAAGCCCACGTCGAATCCGGGTTCGTAGTGTGGCCCGGCAAATTCGTACATGGCATAGACGTGATCGTCCGCTTCCCGATCGTTCGGGAAAACGTGCCGCCCGCCGACGGTATGGACGGTCAGCGGATGAGCTTTCTTTCCATCTCGCCGCAAAGCACTGATGAAAATCCCGGCCGCGTCCAATTGATGGCTGCCCAGTTCGGCCATCAAGCCACCGCTGGTGCGATCCCACAAGCGCCAGCGGACCAATTCTTCCAGGGCCGTCCGAACGCGTCCATCGGGCAGTTTCATGTCTTGATAGCCGAAGGCCGCCGCGTCGACGCCCGCGTCGCGGTTCCAGGCCTCCCACTGAGCGATCCGTCGGGCCAGATTCTCGGCTCGATAGGGATCGCGTTCCCGGCTGTGTTCCCGTTTGAATCGATCCAACTGCTCCTGAATGATGTTTCTGGCGCGGTTTTCACCCAGCATCAATTCGCCGCCCGGCATCGGTTGCTTCCAGCTATCGCGCCCGGGCAAGTTGCCACGATGCCACTGAGCGCGAATGTGATGGACCTTTCCGAGCAGCCCCCACTCCAACAGGTTCACCGCGTTGTCATACAGGATGCTGTAATGACGCTGATGCCCCGTCGCCAGCAGCAGATTCTTCTCGTGCGCCAGTTGGCCCATGACTTTACACTGAGCCACATTATGCGCCATCAGCTTTTCGACCAACACGTCCTTCCCGGCTTTCAGAGCCTGGCACGTAGAGATGGCATGCAGATGCAACGGCAATGCAATGATCACGGCTTCGACGTTCGGATCGGCGATCAGCGCCTCGTAGCCGCCGTTGCTGGCGTCGTAAACCTTCACGTGCTTGCGGGCCTCGTCTTCGGTCTTCCAACCATAGACGGACAGCAGACCCCGTCGAGCCGCCAAGGCACCATCGCTGGCCCAGTCACCATGGAAGGCGCGGTGAATGTTCAGCGGCCGAATGTCGGCGATCGCCGTTACCTGCAGGTATTCCGGGTTGATGGAACTCATCAACACGCAGCCTTGGTCCCCGGTTCCAATCACCCCGACCCGCACGGGATTCGAGATCTTCTCGTAGCCGAAGTACATGGCGCCCAGCCCGACGCCTGAAACAGCGCCGGCTGCGATCACGTTCCTCATGAAGTCTCGCCGATTCACGCCGAGCGCTTCAAAATAGTTATCTCGCCCAACTTCTTTGTCTTCTGGAGGCACGTTCACGACTTCTTCTCCTTCTTCAAGGGACAATTCTTCAGGGGACAATACCGCCGCCAAAACAAGCCCACGAAATAGTCGAGCCCCGCAAAGCGCCCCGCCCCCGTGGCGGCAAGCACAAGGCAAGCGAACATTTCGATTTGCTGGTAAATTGTTTCCGCCGCTCCCGGGTAACCAGGCCACTGGGTTGCGACGATGGCCGCCAAGAATCCGGCCGCAGCCAAAGCCGCAATCCGCGTGAACAGGCCAAGGATCAATAAGGCTCCCACAATCACGTCGAACCAGGGAATTATTACATCAATCCGCTTGGTGTCCAGTATCTTTTGACCCGGCGGCGGCAACCTGAGATGCCCGCGTTGCGCTTGCTCCGGGTGCGCCAATTCGTTGAGATCCCGTTCGTACCCGCTCCACATTCTATCGATGGTCGGCAGCCAATCGCTCAGATTTCCATAAACCTCGACTTCGATGGCAGCGATTTGGTTCCTCAGTGAGGCAACCTCTGCTCTCCCCCGTTCTTGCCGGTAGCGGGCGATTCGATCAAGCCCCTCGAAGTATTGGCGTATTTCGTCTCGATTGACGTCGAAAAACCATTCCAGTTGTTCTTTGCGGCTTTCGAAAATCTGTTCCGCCTCTTCCGTCTGCTGCTGGTCGAAACCGTAATGGGCGATGATTCGCTGCAAATAGTCCTCCCACGCTTCCAAGGTGGCTTCCTCGTCCAATCGAGCCCGTCCCTGCCCGTCGTAGATGAACCAATGGAACACGGGGGTCAACGGACCCGTGGCGATTGTCATGAATCCGGCGGATGTCCAGTCCCCTGCTACGATTTTGTCGGCGCCTTCTCGGTAAAAATGCCATCCGATGATCAACCGTAGCATGACCAAGGTAATGATGGCAGTGGTGCCCAAGCGATACGGTGATGAAGCGTTCAGAGCAGAACTCCTTTATGCGACGCGAGCGAAGGTAAGGTGTGCATGTTCGAGGCCCCTAAGTGCGCTCGTAACCAAGCGGGTTTCTTACTATTATTCACAAATTAACGGCGCTCGCAACGGGCCAGAGTGCCTGCGGTGAAAATGGGAAGACTAACGTTCTTCAAGTAACTGCTTCGATGTCACGATTACCTACACAAAAGAGTTACGTGGTGATCCCTGCTCGATTGGAATCGAAGCGTCTGCCTCGCAAACTGCTTTTGAGAGAAACGGGCAAGTCGGTGTTACAACATACTTACGAAGCGGCCAGTGCCGCGACAAAACCACTGGGAATCTGCGTCGCGACGGATCATCCCGACATCGCCGCCGAAGTACGTTCTTTTGGGGGTTGTGTTGTGATGACCCAAGCGGCGACCAGTGGTACCGATCGAGTTGCCCAGGTGGCTCGAGAACGGCAAGATCTGGACATTATCGTCAATGTCCAAGGGGATGAACCGGAAATCGCTGCATCGTCGATCGATCAGGCGATCCGGATGCTGGAGGACCATCCTCGGGAGGTCATGGCGACGTTGGCCACACCGATTCGCCAATGGGACCGGTTGGACGATCCCGCGTGCGTTAAAGTTGTGTTCGATCGTTCAGCAAAGGCCCTCTATTTCAGCCGCAGCGCCATCCCCTACCCGCGTGTTCGAAACGAACTTTTACTAAAGGCCGAACCAGCCATCTTTTTCCAGCATATCGGCGTATATGCCTACCGCCGAGATTTCTTGGTTTGGCTGGCTGAACTGCCCATGGGCGAATTTGAGAAAGTCGAGGGCTTGGAACAACTGCGGGTTCTGGAGGCCGGTTTCGACATCTTGGTTGGCGTGGTCGACCAAGCGACCCGCGGAATCGATACGATCGAGGACTATCGGGCCTTTGTCAGCCAGATGCAGACCTGATAAACTACTGCGTTGTCTAGCGAAAAATGCGGATTGTGAGCGGCACGGCGCTAGCCGCCGGTTCTGGACGCCAACGGCGGCTAGCGCCGTGCCGCTCACTCATCGCGACCCCAAGATTTCGCCTGGACAACGCACTAGGTGCTGCTGCGAATCAATCGACCAGGAAGGTTTCACGCACACTATGACCAAGCATATCTTCGTAACGGGTGGGGTTGTCAGTTCGCTGGGCAAAGGTTTGACCAGCGCGTCGATCGGCATGCTTTTGGAACGTCGCGGTTTGCGAGTCAAAATGCAGAAGCTGGACCCTTATCTGAACGTCGATCCGGGAACGATGAGCCCCTACCAGCACGGCGAAGTCTACGTACTGGACGATGGCAGTGAAACGGATTTGGACTTGGGGCACTACGAGCGATTTACCAACAGCCCGCTGACTCGGGACTCGAACTACACCACCGGCCAGATTTATCTTTCGGTCATCGAGAAAGAACGGCGTGGCGAATTTTTGGGTAAGACGGTCCAGGTGATTCCCCATGTGACCAACGAGATCAAGGCGGTGATCCACAAAATGGCGGACGAGTCCACTGATGTGGTGATCACCGAAATAGGGGGGACTGTGGGGGATATCGAGAGCCAACCATTTTTGGAGGCCATCCGCCAGTTTTCCTTGGATGTCGGCAAAGAGAACTGTCTGTACGTCCATCTGACGCTGGTGCCCTACCTGAAGGCCGCCGGTGAACTCAAGACCAAGCCCACTCAGCATTCCGTCGGCCAGTTGCGGCAGATCGGTATCCAGCCGGACCTGTTGATTTGTCGCACCGAACGTTCGATCTCGCTGGAAGATCGCGAGAAGATCGCGCTGTTCTGTAATGTGCCGTCGCAGGCGGTCATCGAGGAAAAAGACAAAGACTTCTCGATCTACGAAGTACCACTCAGCCTGGTCGACAACGGCTTGGACGAATGGATCGTCAAGAAATTGCAACTGGGTTCCAGCACGCTGGACCTGAAGGATTGGCGCAACTTGCTGCACCGCTTGAGAAATCCAAAGCACGAGATCAGCATCGCCGTCGTCGGAAAATACGCGGAGCATTTCGATGCCTATAAGTCGATCTACGAAGCGTTGGACCATGCGGGGATCGAGCGCGAGGCCCAGGTTCGCATCGGCCGCGTCCGTAGCGAGGAGATCGAACGCGAGGGTCCAAAGCGTCTGTTGACCGGGTGCGATGGGGTGCTGGTTCCGGGCGGATTCGGGGAACGAGGCATCGAGGGGAAGATCGAGGCGATTCGTTTTGCGCGCGAGCGGAACGTGCCTTTCTTCGGCATCTGTCTGGGCATGCAATGCGCGGTCATCGAATTCGCGCGTCACGTCCTGGGACTGCCCGGCGCTCACTCGTCGGAATTCGACAAGAACACGGAACACCCGGTCATCTGCTTGTTGGACGAACAGCGCAACGTGATCGACAAAGGCGGCACGATGCGACTGGGAGCCCAACCGACCGTTCTGGACGATTCTTCGCGAGCGGCTGCCTGTTATCGGCAGCGGGAGGTCTCCGAGCGGCATCGCCATCGCTACGAATTCAATTCCGAGTATCGTCAGCAATTCGCGTCCGGAGGGATGCGGATCGCCGGCGCCAGCGACGGAGGGAAACTGGTGGAAATCGTCGAAGTGGCGGATCACCCCTGGTTTGTCGCCGTCCAATTCCATCCCGAATTCAAGTCGAAACCCACGGCTGCGCATCCGCTGTTCTCCGGCTTCATCCAGGCCGCGATCGAGCGACGAGTCAGCCGCGCAGCCCATTCTGCGGAGGTTCCTTCATGAGTAACGATCCCAACGAACCCAAAATCGTCGTGGATGATGATTGGAAAGAGCGAGTTCGCGCCGAACGCGAAGCCGCTCGGCAAGCCAGGCAGGCACAGCAGGCCTCGACTGCCGAATCCGGCGCTGACGCCGGCACGGCAAGCCGTGCTAGCGGAAGCGATGAGTTCGCGATGCTGATCTCGATGTTGGCAACCCAAGCTCTTGTGGCGCTGGGCAAGATGCCGGACCCCGGTGAGGGCCACGTGGTCGTGCGTCCCGATCACGCCAAGCAAGCCATCGGCATGCTGACCATGCTCGAAGAAAAAACAAAAGGAAATCTGAACGCCGAAGAAAAGCAGTTGCTGGACCACATGCTGCACGACCTGCGAATGCTGTATGTCGAAGTCTACAAAGACGCCCAGCAATCCAGTCCGGCGAACCCGCCAAACCATCAAACTGAATCACCGAGCCAAGAATGAGGATCAGCAACGAAATAATCGTCGGTTACCAAGCGGCCCGGCGCTAGCCGCCGGTCTGTGCGCTGCACGCCACTAGCCGCCGGTTGATTCGTGAGCGGCACGGCGCTAGCCGCCGGTCTGTGCGCTGCACGCCACTAGCCGCCGGTTGATTCGTGAGCGGCACGGCGCTAGCCGCCGGTC
>SKKK01000133.1 GCA_007121535.1 Planctomycetaceae bacterium
CGGGCAACAGTCCCGCGCTGCGAAGCCGTATGGGGACGCGGCTGAGGATGGCGTTCCCGTAACATTCGCTTCCCGAGACGATCGAGGGATGAAACGTGAAGTCCATCTCGAGAGCGCTCGCTAGACACGCGGCTTGGTCAACGCCTCCGGTGGCCTTCCTTCCTACATCCACCTCCTGCAACGCCACGACATCCGGATCAAACGCGGCGATCATCCGAGCGATCCTGGCGGGCGACAGTTTGCCGTCGGTGCCGATGCAGCTATGGACGTTGTACGTCATGATCCGTAGCCGATTGCCAGTCGGAAGCTGCGGCGGCTTCGAATCGTGATCGGCAGGCTTCGAGCCCCCTGGAGAGGGTTTGGGGCTTTCCGGCTCCAGCGTTCGCAGGACGGTCTCGCGCAGCCGCGACGGGCGCCAATACGACCATGGGGTATCGCGAGGCAGTTTGACTTCCGAGGGAATCAATACAAAGCCGCCCGTTTCTTCGGTGCCCGGTCCCGCGTGGGCTCCCAGTTCGCGGACGAAACTGACGCAAGAACCATCGGTGTGCCATCCGGAGACGACCAAATCGCCCGCGTTCCGGAGTCGGCAGACCCGTTCCAGGTCCGTCGAAAGTTCCGGCAAAAACGGATGGTCTTTGCCGAAGACAACTTCCGCGTCCTCGGGCAACCGGTACTGCGAATCCGCATGCCATGCTTGAACTCCGCCTGCTTCGCACGGCAGGAAGACCCAGGGCACCTGGCCTTCGCCGGCCAGTCGAGCGGCGAGGCGGCGTTTCATCGGCTCGCCGCAGTTTGCGGGCAGGTAGATGTGTCCCAGTGGGCCTTTGGCTACGACCATCGGACGCTGGTCGGTGCCTTCCTGGTCGGCGATCGCCAAGGTTTCGGCCAGTTGCTCCCATCGCTTGGCCCAAAACGCGCCCAGCCAACCGGCGCGCTGCGTTTGGATACCTCGCGTCCAGTTCGATTTCTGCTGCTCGGCCAACGGTTTATTGTTTCCCAGCTCTTCTTGAAAGAGGGCAGCGACCACTTGGTCCAGTGTGCGGCCCTGCTTGTATTCGTAGGGGGTGCTCGCTTGCTGGCCGTGGTCGGAATACAGCCAGATCTGGTAGTCGCGTCGCCGCGAGGCTCGGGCAGCCTGCGCGATGCGAGCGATCGCCCCATCGATCTGTCGTAGCGACCAATGGGCCATCGTCGAACTGGGGCCGCGTCCGTGAGACTGTTCGTCGTAACCCAGGAAGTTCGCGTGGATGATCGGCAAGCCGCGCGTCGCGTCGGCTTCGACCCCGATGGTGATCAATTCGCGGATCAGCACGGCCACGATCACGCGGGCCGGGATCAGCTTGAATTCGGCTCGCAGATCGTTCCCCTTGCCGATGCCGCGAACGAATTCGGCGATCGCCACCAGGAACTCGACCGCCAGCATGCCCAGCGATCGGACGGCGGCCCCGAGATTCCACAGGACCACCAGCAGAACTCGGCCCCTGCGAGCGTGACCGAAGAACTGCCCGGCGCCCATGGCACTGGCACAGTAATGGGGTTCGGCGGCACCGCCCGAATAGATGTTGCAGTAGGCCCCGCCTCCCTCCAGCAACCCGCGATGACCTTGTAGCAACTTTCGTTCCAACTTGGCAGCGGTTTCCAACTGGATCATTTCGGTTCTTTGTTTGGTCTCGGAATCGCGGAAAGCGAACGCCGGTACCGCCGCCCGGACACCGAAAAACAACTCAGCCTGGACGGCGGGCGTCGTCGACGGCAGGCCCGAATAGAACGAGGCCAGTCGATGATCCTCGGCCTGACAAAGCTTCTTCACAAAAGGCATCTTGCCTCGTTTCAAAGCACGCTGGAATTGTTGCCGCGACAGCCCATCGATCTGCAGCAGAATCACTCCCGGGGCGTCGGGCGGCGATTCGACCACCTCCAAGCCCAGCAGGCGGACCGTCCATTCACGTCGGCTGATCCAGCGACGCACCAAGCGGAAAAAGGCCAGGAAACGCCGCAGTACCGCCAGCCCCAACGAACGGCGTGCCGTCGCCGATTTCGATGGCTTCGCAGCATCCGTGGGAGATTCTTCTTCGGTAGTTCCACTCATGTGCTTGCCGGATCACGGCCCAAGTTCGTTGCGTTTGGTCGTCGTCGCGCCTCGATGCAATCTACCCAGCCACCCGGTGGGCTGCAATCGGCCTGGTTGTCTAGCACTGGCAAAGTAATTGTCGGTTATATACGTGAGCGGCACGGCGCTAGCCGCCGGTTTCTTCGCGGCACGGGGACCGGTAACTACGGGGCCCGGTGGCTTCGGGGACCGGTGGCTACGGGGACCGGGGGGTGGCGGACCGGTGGCTTCGGGGACCGGTGGGTTGCGGACCGGTGGCTAGCGCCATGCCGCTCAGCTATTCCTTTGCCGATCCCTTTTGCAAACGACGGCCACTTGACAAGTTCACGCCAGTGGTCGAAAACATGCAACCGTTCTCCATGCGTCCGTAAATCGCCATCCGGCGGGTAGAGTTCATGGAGCATCTATCAGAAACACACAGTTTTCAATCGGAGACGTGGAATGCGAGTATGGCCGGGCCGTCCATATCCGTTGGGGGCGATATGGGACGGTGGTGGTGTGAATTTTTCTCTGTTTTCCGAGAATGCGACAAAGGTCGAGTTGTGCCTGTTCGAGTCCCCCGAGGACAAGCAGGAATCGCATCGCATCCGTTTGCCCGAACGAACCGATTTGGCTTGGCACGGGTATCTGCCGGACGTCCATCCGGGGCAATTGTACGGCTACCGCGTGCATGGGCCTTACGAACCGCAGCAAGGTCATCGGTTCAATCCCAACAAGGTCGTGCTGGACCCTTACGCCAAGGCCATCGGCCGCGATCTGTGCTGGGGAGACGAGATGTTCGGCTACCGCGTCGGGGACGGCCAAGAAGATCTATCGATGGACGATCGGGACAACGCGGCCATCGCGCCCTTGGCGGCGGTAATCGACACCGCGTTTACTTGGGGCGACGACGCGCCGCCGGCAATCCCGCGGCACAAAATGGTCATTTATGAAGCTCACGTCAAGGGTTTCAGTCAATTGCACCCGGAAATCCCCGAGGCGACCCGCGGGACCTATGTGGGGCTCGGCTCCGAGGCGGCGATCGCTCATTTCCGGCGGCTGGGGGTCAATGCGGTCGAGTTGATGCCCGTCCATCATCGGGTCGATGATCGGCACTTGGTGGAAATGGGGCTGAACAACTTCTGGGGCTACAACACGCTGGCCTTCTTGGCGCCGGACACCCGGTACGCCAAGGCGGGCAGTGGTCCCGAATCGGTGCGCGAATTCAAATGGATGGTTCATTCGCTGCATGCAGCGGGGATCGAAGTCATTTTGGATGTGGTCTACAACCACACGGCCGAGGGCAACCAGATGGGGCCCACGTTATCGCTTCGTGGCATCGACAACGCCGCGTACTACCGGCTGGTTCACGATCAGCCGCGATATTACATGGACTATACGGGGTGCGGCAATACGCTGAATATGCAGCATCCCCGCGTATTGCAGTTGATTATGGACAGTCTGCGTTATTGGGTGCTGGAGATGCACGTCGACGGGTTCCGCTTCGACCTGGCCAGCGCCCTGGCCCGGGAGTTGCACGAAGTCGACAAGCTGGGGGCCTTTTTCGACATCATTCACCAGGACCCGGTGCTGTCGCAGGTCAAATTGATCGCCGAACCGTGGGATCTGGGCGAAGGCGGCTATCAGGTCGGTAATTTCCCGGTGGGCTGGAACGAGTGGAACGGAAAATATCGGGACACGATTCGCAGCTATTGGCGCGGGGACAGTGGTACGGTCTCCGAGTTCGCCACCCGCTTGTGCGGCAGCAGCGATCTGTACGAATCCAGCAACCGTCGGCCGTATGCCAGCGTGAACTTTGTGACCTCCCACGACGGATTCTCGCTGCACGATCTGGTTTCGTACAACGATAAGCACAACGAAGCCAACGGCGAGGAGAACCGCGACGGCGATTCGCATAATCAAAGTTGGAATTGCGGTGTTGAGGGCTCGACGGACGATCCGGAGATCCTCCAGTTGCGCGAACGGCAGAAGCGAAACTTCATGGCCACGTTGTTCCTGTCGCAGGGGATCCCGATGCTGCGTGGCGGTGACGAGTTGAGCCATACCCAACAAGGGAACAATAATGCCTACTGCCAGGACAACGAATTGAGTTGGTTGCACTGGGATCTGGACGAGCGGCAGCAGAAGTTTTTGGATTTCGTCTGCCGGGTCGTCGAGATGAAACGCACCGAGCCGGTGCTTCATCGGCCGAAATTCTTCCAAGGTCGGCCGATCCGCGGCACCGACTTGAAGGACATTCAATGGCTGGACCCTTCGGGCGAAGAGATGTCCGACGAAGGTTGGAATGCCGGTTTCGTACGCTCGCTTGGCGTCCGTTTGAACGGGAATTCGATCAAGGAAACCGACGAGCAGGGCAGACCGCTGGTCGGTAACACGCTGCTGTTGCTGTTCAACGCGGATGCCGACGAGATCGAGTTCACGATGCCTGGTTTAGACGTCGGGCAATGCTGGGTGCTGGAGTTCGACACCTTTACCGACAATCCCGAGGCTACACAAGCTTCCGCCGAGGCAACGTACTTGCTGCAGGGGCGCTCGGTAGCCGTATTTCGGCTGGTTCCATGCGAATCGGGAGAAAACGGGGAAGAAGCGGCAGAGGTAGCGAAGGCAGAAGATACGGAACCCAAGAATCGGTAGATGCGGCTCGCACGTTTGCTCGATGGATTCGCAGTTTTCACGGATTGGAAAGAAAGGAAGGAAGGGCTCGCGTCATGGAGGCTGACCCCCTGTGGTATAAGACGGCCATCGTTTACCAGTTGCATGTCCGTTCGTTCTGTGATTCCAACGGAGACGGGATCGGCGACTTCCGGGGCTTGACCGGAAAGCTGGACTATCTGCAAGACTTGGGTGTCACGGCGGTCTGGTTGCTGCCGTTCTATCCGTCTCCGTTGAAAGATGACGGGTATGACATCGCCGATTATCGAAACGTCCACCCCGATTACGGGACGCTGAGCGATTTCCGCGAGTTCCTGCGCGAGGCCCATCGGCGTGGTCTGCGAGTGATCACGGAACTGGTGTTGAACCACACCTCGGACCAGCATCGTTGGTTCAAGGACGCTCGTCGCGCGCCGCCCGGCAGTCCCGAGCGGGATTACTACGTGTGGAGCGACACTCCCGACAAGTATTCCCAGGCTCGGGTGATCTTCCAGGACTACGAGGCATCGAATTGGTCCTGGGATCCGGTGGCCCGCGCCTACTATTGGCATCGCTTCTTCCATCATCAGCCGGACTTGAACTACGACAATCCGGAGGTCCGGCAGGAGATCGCCAGCATCTTGGATTATTGGTGCTATTTGGGTGTCGACGGATTGCGGCTGGACGGCGTACCCTATTTGTTTCAGCGCGAGGGGACGACCTGCGAGAGCTTGCCGGAGACGCACGATTTCCTGAAGCAATTGCGAGCCCACATCGATTCCAAGTTCAGCGCTCGCATGTTCCTGGCCGAAGCCAATCAATGGCCCGAAGACACGTTGCCTTATTTCGGTGACGGCGACGAATGCCACACCGCGTTCCATTTTCCGCTGATGCCGCGAATGTACCTGGCGTTGCAGATGGAGGACCGCTTCCCGATCCTCGATATCCTGGACCAGACGCCGCCCATCCCGGACAACTGCCAGTGGATGTTGTTCTTGCGGAATCACGACGAGCTGACGCTGGAGATGGTTACGGAAGAAGAGCGGGACGTGATGTACCGGTTCTATGCCCGCGATCCGCAAGCTCGGCTGAATCTGGGCATCCGGCGGCGTCTGGCGCCGTTGCTGGAGAACGATCGCCGCAAGATCGAGCTGCTGAACGGGTTGCTGCTATCGTTGCCCGGGACACCGATCATCTATTACGGTGACGAACTGGGAATGGGAGACAATATCTATCTGGGCGACCGGAACGGCGTACGCACGCCCATGCAATGGAGTTCCGATCGCAACGCGGGCTTCTCGCGAGCGAACCCGCAAAAGCTGTTCCTGCCGCCGATCATCGATTACCAATATCACTACGAATCGGTAAACGTCGAGACGCAGCGAACCAACCCGAATTCTCTGCTGCAATGGATGCAGCGGATCATCCGGATGCGGCGCGAGGTCCGTCCGTTGGCCGAAGGCGATCTTGAATTCCTGCATCCGGCCAATTCCAAGGTGCTGGCCTACGTGCGTCGCTTGCAGGACGAATGCGTGTTGGTGGTGGCCAATCTGTCGCATACGGCTCAGTTCGTCGAACTGGACTTGGCCGCACACGAGGGCAAGACGCCGGTCGAGTTATCGGGACGGACTCGCTTTCCCCGCATTGGCGAGTTGCCTTATCTGTTGACCATGATGCCGTACGCGTTCTACTGGTTCATCTTGCAGCCGGAATCGCACGAGGCACATTCATGGGAATCGCGGTTCGAGCTGCCTTCGTTGGAGACCCGCGAGACGTGGACCCGCGTTCTGGAAACACCCGCACGCGAGGAATTGGAGCGGGCGCTGCCCGGCTATCTGGTGTCCCGTGTCTGGCATCGACGGCCCGGTGTTCCGCTCCGCCGCGCCAAGATCCTGGATCACGCGCCGTTCGTGCGGTCCGAGTCGGGGACGGAAGTCGAATTGTTGCTGGTTCGCGTTGACTATCAGGACAGCTTGGATGCCACCTATGTGATCCCGCTGGCCTTTGCCGCGGAAAGCGAAGCCGCGCGGACGGGGGTCGACTTTGCGGAGATCGCGATCGCTCGCTTGAGCGTCGAACATAACGGGATGAGCGAGACGGGCACGTTGTACGATGCGTTCGGGCAACCGGCGTTCTGCCAAGCCTTTTTGGACTCGGTCGCCGCCCGCCGCGAAACCGAGACCGCCGACGGCCTGTTGATCGCGCGGCCCACCTCGGCCTTCGAACGCATTCGCGGCGATGCGGACCAGACGCTTCAGCCCGGCCAACGCCAGGAGAAGCAGAGCAACAGTGTGGTGCCTCTGGCCGACCGCTTCATCCTGAAGTGGTTTCGCCGCTTGGAAGAGGGCACTCATCCCGAATTGGAGATCGGCCTGCACCTGACCGAGTTGGCCGGTTTCCCGCTCGTGGCGCCTGTGGCCGGAGCGATCGAGTACCAGCCGCGCGGCGGGCGACCGATGACGCTGGGCATGTTGCAGGGTTTCGTCGAGCATCGGCGGACGGCTTGGGAAGAAGCGCTCGATACGCTGGAAGCCTATATCCGAGCCGTCTCCGTCGATCCGCCGCTGGATCCACCCGCCGATCTGCCGCCCGAGCATCGACCTTTCCTGCGACTGAAGGACACGCCCGTGCCGGAGGATGCGCGACGTTTCTTCGGCGGGTACCTTCAATCGGCTGTGCGGCTGGGGCAACGGACGGCCGAACTGCATCAAGCCTTGGCCATCAGCGACGACGATCCGGCGCTGCGCCCCGAGCCGCTGCTGCCGTTCCATCAACGCGGCCTGTATCAGTCGATACGCAACGTGCTGGGAAGATCGCTTCGTGCGCTGCGTCAACTGATGCCGGAATTGCCCGAGGATCTGCAACAGGTGGCTGGCAGAATACTGGAATGCGGCGGGGATCGTCTGACGGCGATGCGTCAAGCTCTGCCGCAGGATCTGAAGGCCACTCGCATCCGCTGCCATGGCAATTTCGGACTGCCCGACGTGCTGTGCCACGCGGATGACGTGGTGATCGTCGATTTCGAAGGCGATCCGGATCTGTCGATCAGCCAGCGTCGAGCCAAGGCTTCACCCTTGCGCGACGTGGCCAGCATGTTGTGGTCCTTCGAACGGGCGGGGATATCCACGTTACGAGATTACTGCAACGTGACCGAAGTGGATGAGCCCGAAATGTGCCGATTGGCGGAATGGATGGATTACTGGGTCGCCTGGACAGGCGCCGAGTTCCTCCGTTCGTATCTGGCGACGATCGGGGATTCGCCGCTGATTCCGCACCCATCAAGCGCGCTGCAGACCCTGCTGGATCTGTACTACGCCGAACGAACGGCGATCGCCTTGGAACACGATCTGAAGAATCGCTCGCCCGACTTGGGATTATCGCTGCATCAGGCCAAACGGCTGCTGGAAGAAAGCATCGAACCAGGGGAGTAGCACCATCATGTCTCGCGAAGCGTTGGCGACCCTCGCCAGACTGTACGGAGTCCGTTCGACCTACGTGGACGTTTGGCAGCAGCATCAACGTTCGCCGGACGAATCCGTCCTGCGAATCCTGCAGTTGCTGGGCGCACCGGTGACTTCGATCGACGATGCGCCCGTCGCCGTGCGGTTCCGCCGCCAAGAAATCTGGCAACAGCCGATCGAACCCGTACTGGTGGCCTTCGAGGGCTGCAAGACGGCCGCCCGCGTGCAATTGCCCGAATCGATGCACGACGCGACGTACCAGTTGCAGATCGACCGGGAAGACGGCCAGACGATCACGCGATCGGGACGCGTGGCCGAGCTGCCCGTCTTACGACACCAGTCGATCGAGGGCGTGACCTACACCCGGCGAGCGATCGATTTGCCCGCAGGTTTGCCGTGGGGATATCACCGCTTGCGTTTCGAGGTGGCTGACCAGTCCTCCGAAAGCCTGTTGATGGTGGCCCCGCTGCAGGCGTATGGCGAATCCGGACCGCGGCAAAAGATCTGGGGAGTGTTCCTGCCCTTGTACGCGCTTCATCGGCGATCGCGGCGCCGAGCGGGAAACTTGTCGGATCTGGAAGCCTTGATGCAGTGGACGGCGTCGCAAGGCGGTCGGTTGGTCGCCACGTTGCCGTTGCTGTCGACCTTGTGGGAATTGACCGATGATCCCAGCCCTTACAATCCGGCCAGCCGATTGTTCTGGAACGAATTCTATTTGTGCCCCGAACAGATCCCCGAGTTTTCGACGTGCGCGAGCGCGCAGCAAATGTGGAGCCATGCGTCGCCCGACGCTGCTTCCTCCACCTCTTCGACGCCGGCACTGATCGATTACCCGGCCGAAATGCAGCAGAAGCGGCGGGTTTTCGAGGCGCTGGCCGCAGCATTCTTTCAGCAAGATTCCACACGGCGAGCGGAACTGTCCGCGCACTGCATCGATCATCCCGAGTTGGAGCGATTCGCCAGGTTCCGCGCGGTGGGGGAACGGCAGGGGATCGGATGGCCGGCCTGGCCCGAACGGCTGCGCGACGGGACGATCGCCGAAGGCGATTACGACCCGGCCGTCTTTCGATACCATTTGTACACGCAATGGCAGGTCGATCGGCAACTGGCAGCACTGAAGGATCGCGCCGATCGCTTGCAGTTGTTGTGGTATCTGGACTTTCCTCTGGGGGTCAATGGCGGCGGCTACGACGTGTGGCGCGAGCGAGAGATCTTCGTACGCGAAGCGTCGGGTGGGGCGCCCCCCGATTCCTTCTTCACCAAGGGGCAGGACTGGGGCTTCCCGCCGCTCCATCCCGGCCAACTGCGCCGGCAGGGTTACGCTTATTTCATCCGCGCGCTGCGGAACCATCTGCAACATGCTCGCGTACTGCGGTTCGATCACGTCATGGGCATGCAGCGTTTGTATTGGATTCCGCGCGGTTTCGCCGCCCACGAAGGCGCCTATGTCCGTTATTCGCTGGAAGAAATGTGCGCGATCCTGACCATCGAATCGCATCGCTATCGAGCCCGGATCGTCGGCGAGAACCTGGGAACCGTACCGGAAGCCGTGGACCAGGCATTGTTGCGTCACGGCATCGACGACATGTACGTGCTGCAATACGAGACCAATCCGGAGAAAGGCGCCACGTTGCGGAGCGTTCCCGCGACAACGGTCGCCAGCGTCAATACCCACGACATGCCTCAGTTCGCCGCCTACTGGCAGGAACTGGACGTACACGACCGGTTCGAGATGGGGCTGTTGTCCGAAGACCAGGCTCGGCAAGAACGCCAACGGCGGCAACAGTTGCGTCAGCAGTTGATCGCTTTCTTGCAAGAGCGAGCGTTGCTGGACGCGGCCGATCCGACTTGCCAGCAGGTTTTGCAAGCCTGCCAAGCCTTCCTGGCGGCTAGCGATGCCGGAGTCGTCTTGGTCAACTTGGAGGATTTGTGGGGTGAGACCGAACCGCAGAATCGCCCGGGTACCTACCGCGAATACCCGAATTGGCAGCGCCAAACGAGACATTCGTTCGAAGCGTTCGCCGACATGGAATCGGTAGCAAGCATTCTACAGACGGTCGACCGCCTTCGCCGCCGACCACCCAACTCAAATGAAACGGGAGCATGACGTTCGATGTCGAAAGGGGTAGATACGGATTGCGTCTTTCAGCAACCAGTGCATGGTATCCCCGGCGTCATCCGGCAAGACGATGGTACGGTCCACTGGCGGCTTTGGGCTCCGAAGCACGACAGCGTCTCTTTGGTCATCGATCCCGAGGGACAGCGAACCCGGCACGTCATGAGCGTCGATGGCCACGGCTACCACCGATTCGCGGCAGACGGCGTGCCGGAAGGGGCACGCTACGTCTTTCGTCTGGCCGATGGTCGCGAGTTTCCCGATCCGGCTTCGCGATGGCAGCCGGACGGAGTTCACTCGCCGTCCGCCGTGTTCTTTCCCGAAACGTATCGCTGGTCCGATGCGTCGTGGCCAGGCGTGTCGCGGGCTGACTTGGTGATCTACGAACTGCACGTGGGGACGTTTACCGCCGAAGGCACGTTCGACGCCGTGGGTTCGCGTCTGGCGGAATTGAAGGATTTGGGAGTCACGGCCATCGAATTGATGCCGGTGGCTCAATTTGCCGGGGATCGCAATTGGGGCTACGATGGCGTCTACCCCTACGCCGTCCAGAACAGCTACGGCGGCCCTCGCGCGCTGCAACGGCTGGTCGATCGCGCGCATCAGGTCGGGCTGGCGGTCATCCTGGACGTGGTCTACAACCACTTCGGTCCGGAAGGCAATTATCTGGGCAGCTTCGGGCACTATTTCACGGACCGATACCATACGCCGTGGGGCGATGGGGTCAACTTCGACGGGCCTTGGTCGGACGCGGTTCGGCAATTGGTTGTGGAAAACGCTCGGATGTGGGTCCGAGACTTTCACGTCGACGGCTTGCGGCTGGATGCCGTCCATGCGATTTACGATTTCGGAGCGCATCCCATCCTGGCGGAATTGCAGGCACATGTCCAGCAGATCGCCCGTCAACAAACCCGAACCGTCCACGTCATCGCGGAAAGCAACCAGAACGACGTCCGGCTGATCGACTCGCCATCGCGTCACGGACTGGGTCTGGACGGTGTGTGGAGCGACGATTTTCACCACAGCGTCCGCACGCTGTTGACCGGGGACCTGGAAGGCTATTACCAGGATTTCGGCCGCGTGGAGCACTTGGCGAAAGCCTACGAACGGGTGTTTGCTTACGATGGCTGCTACAGCCCGTTTCGCAAACGACGGCACGGCAACCGCGTCGAGGACCGCGACCGGACTCGCTTCGTCGTCTGCGTACACAATCACGACCAAATCGGCAACCGCGCCCTCGGCGACCGCTCGGCCACATATCTATCGCAGCCCGCTCAACGTCTGGCCTGCGGATTGTTGCTGATCTCGCCTTGCATACCGATGCTGTTCATGGGTGAGGAGTATGCTGAGCCGCATCCGTTCCCGTTCTTCTGTTCGTTCGGAGACCGGGAATTGATCGAAGCGGTGCGACAAGGCCGCCGGGAAGAGTTCGCCGCACTGGATTTTCAGTGGGGCGACCAGATCCCCGATCCGCAGGACCGGGCGACGTTCGAATCGGCCAAATTGACGTGGCAGTGGCCCGAGGGCACCTTTCACGCCAATTTGCGACGCCTGTATCGCGATCTGCTGGCAGCCCGTCGGCAGTGGCCCGCCTTGCGAGATCGGCAACACACGACGGCGGGCGTGCTGGCGGCGACCGAGGACGATCGGCACGCTACTCCGTTGCTGTGGGTGCAACGGGGGCAGACGCCCTGCATCACGATGATCGCCAACCTGTCGTCCGATCAGCGGCCCTTGCCCGACCTGGACCGAACAGACCGTTTGTGGATATTCAGCACCGAGTCGACCGAGTATGGCGGTCTGCGTGCCTTGGCGGGCGAACCGGTGGATTTGCTGCCATACGAAATGTTGATATTCGGGGAAAAGGAAACAACATGAACCAAGAATCCGAGCCACTTGCAGCATGGGTCGTAGCGGTCCGGCAGCGCCTGGATGGCCACCGATGCCGGCCTCGTGCGGCCTACCGGTTGCAGTTTCAACCGGGGCAATGCACGTTCCGCGACGCGGCCGAATGGGTGCCCTATCTGAAAGCCTTGGGAATCAGCCACATCTACGCTTCGCCGTACTTGATGGCTCGTCCGGGAAGCTCGCACGGTTACGCGGTCATCGATTACTCGCGGCTGAACCCGGAATTGGGCTCGGAACACGACTTCGAGGCGTGGATTCAGACCCTGCATCAGCATGGCATGGGCCAGATCCTGGATGTCGTGCCGAACCACATGAGCGCCGCTCCCGGTGAAAACCGCTGGTGGACCGATGTCTTGGAAAACGGACCCAGCTCGCCCTACGCCGAATACTTCGATATCGATTGGAAACCGGTTAAGCAGGAACTACGTGACAAGATCTTGCTGCCGATCTTGGATCGCCAGTTCGGTGACGCGTTGGAGGACGGATGTCTGGAACTGGTCTACCGCGACGGAGCCTTCTTCATCGCGACGGCGGGATGCTTGCTGCCCATCGATCCCAAGACCTACGATCGCATCTTGGCTTTGGGGTTGGAGGACTTGAAAGCCACGATGCCCGCCGAAGATCCGCATTTGCTCGAGCTGGAAAGCATCTTGACGGCCGTCCAGCATCTGCCCGAGCGGAACGAGACCGACCCATCATCGGTCGCCGAGCGGCAGCGCGAGAAGGAGATCATCAAGGGTCGAATCCGCAAGTTGTTGGACGAATCACCGGAGTTGGCGGTCGGGATCGATGCCAACTTGCAGCATCTGAACGGCGATCCCGGCCAGCCGGATAGCTTCGATGACCTGGAAACATTGCTGAACGTGCAAGCTTATCGACTCGCGAATTGGAGATCCGCATCGGACGAGATCAACTATCGGCGGTTTTTCGATGTCAACGAGCTGGCCGCACTTTGTACGGAGGAAAGCCAGGTCTTCGAAGACAGCCATGCTTTCCTGCTGGATCTGTTGGCAGAGGGCAAGGTCGATGGGCTGCGAATCGATCACGTCGACGGGCTGTTCGATCCGCTCGAGTATCTCTGGCGGCTGCAGGAGGGGTATGTGCGGAAGATTATCCGAAACACGTTGCTTGGCGACGGCCCGTCGGAAGGTTCCTCGGCCGACGTGTCCAAGGATACTGACCAGCAACTCGATGCCCTTGAATCGGCCGTTTTCGAAGCCGTCTTTCAAGCTTATCGACCGCAGGAAGCTCAACCATCGCAAGATTCCAATGCCGCCGCTCGAAAAGCCCGGATCGAGCGACTGCGCGCACGTCGCTACACAATGCCTTTGTACGTGGTGGTCGAAAAGATCTTGGGGCCTGATGAACCGATCCCGGCAGAGTGGCCCACGGCCGGAACGACGGGCTACGACTTTCTGAATTCAGCCGGCGGCATGTTGATCGACTCGGATGGATTCGAGGAACTGGTCAGGATCTATGGCCGCTTTACCCAGGAGCCGACCGATTTTCTGCACATCGCCTATCACTGCAAGCTGCTGATCCTGCGCGTCGCGATGTCCAGCGAACTGCATTTGTTGGCTCATCGGCTGAATCGCATCTCCGAGCGTCACCGGTCATCTCGCGACTATACGCTCAACGCCCTGCGATCCGCGCTTCGAGCCATTCTGGCGTCGTTTCCCGTGTATCGGACGTACATCCAAGGGGAAACGGTCACCGATCGGGACCGCGAGGTGATCGGTCGAGCGGTGGCGCGAGCCAAGCGGTTGAATCCGGCGATGAGCACGGCGGAATTCGACTTCATTCGCGGGGTGCTGCTTTTGCAAGAGCCGCCCAACCTGGTCGAAGCGGCGCGAGACCAACGGGATTTCTTCGTCGGTCGATTCCAGCAGGTGACCAGCCCCGTCGTGGCGAAAGGCGTCGAAGATACGGCGTTCTACCGGTACTATCCTTTGACCGCGGCCAACGAAGTCGGCGGCGAACCGGCGCGGCCGGCCTGGACCGTCCGGCAGTTTCACGAAGAGAATCAAGCGCGGCAACAAACGCACCCCGCATCGATGCTCTGCACCTCGACCCACGATACCAAACGCAGCGAAGATACCCGCGCTCGCATCAGCGTCTTGTCGGAAATCCCCAAGCTCTGGCAGAAGACCGTCAATCAGTGGGCGCGTTCCCACCGCCTGCTGATTCGCGATGTCGAGGGCCAGCCGGCCCCCAGTCGAAACGACCAGTACTTGTTCTACCAGACGCTTGTTGGCATTTGGCCGCTGCAGCCGCCCGATGAACAACAGCACCAGGAGCTGATCGACCGCATGGTCCAGTACCTGGAAAAGGCCACGCACGAAGCGAAAGCCCATACCAGTTGGATCGCCCCCGATCCGGATTACGACGAGGCCGTGCGGCAATTCGTGCGCGCCGCCTTGCGCAACGATCCAAGAAACCGCTTCCTGAAAGCCTTCCGCAAGTTTCACGAAACGGTCCTGGATGCCGGCCTGTACACCGCGCTGTCGCAGGTCTTGCTGAAACTGACCTCGCCCGGTGTCCCCGACATCTACCAGGGGCAGGAACTCTGGGACTTCAGCCTGGTCGACCCCGACAACCGCCGACCGGTCGACTTCGAATGTCGTCGCCGGATCTTACACGAGTTGGAAACCCGTATCGAATCGGGGGACGATGCTCTGAGGGAATTGGCTGGACAGCTTGGCACAACGCCGCGCGATCCACGCCTGAAATTCTTCGTGACCTGGCGGACGCTGCAATGGCGGCAGACGCACGAAGCCCTGTTTCAACAGGGCCGTTACCTCCCGCTGGAAGTCGAGGGAGAACGTTCGCAACATGTCTGCGCGTTCGCTCGTCACTTGGCCGCGACCGAGGATCGATCCGAACAGATCGCCCTTGTCGTCGTCCCGCGTCTGCTGATACAATTGACGGCGGCTTCCGAAAAAGACGCACTGGCAATCGCTCCGATCGGTGGTTCGGTCTGGGAGGGAACCAGCATCATCCTGCCACGGGATATGACCTCGATATTCAAGAACGGATTCACCGGACAAACCTGCCATCCGGTCGACCAACGATTACCTGTCAGCGACATCCTGGCAGATTTCCCCGTCGCGTTATTGATGGCCAGCGACCAATGCCGCTAGCTGCCGGTTTCCGGCCAACATCGGTGGGAAACGCCGCACCGCTCGCACGAGCACGCGATCATTGCTACCAGACAAGCAGGAGAAGAACGATGCAATCGCAGGTGAATTCCGTTGGTTGGCGCAGCCGATCGATCATGATCTTCGGTTGGGCGCTGGTGGCATTGCTGACCATCCAAGCGGTACCCGCTGACGAACCGGCCGTAACCCGTCGACAGCTCGAAAGGGATTGGTTGCGGCAGTTGGAATTGCGTTGGAAGCCCGGACTCGATTCGACAAGCAAGGTCACGGTGGATCAGGACGCCGCTGGCGCCGTCGATGGAATCAAGAACGGGAAGTGGGGATTTCATACGCGGATCGAGGACCAGCCTTGGTGGCAAGTCGATCTGCAGCAGCAGTTCCCACTGGATCGTATCGTCATCTACAATCGCTGCGATGGCGGCTTCGCGGCTCGAGCCGATCGCATTCAGATTCTCTTGTCCGACGATGGCCAGCAGTTTCGACGTGCCTATCAACATGACGGGTCCACGTTTTTCGGTCATGCCGGCGGCCCTCCACTGAGCGTCTCGCTGGATGGCACGACCGCCCGCTACGTCCGGCTGCAACTGCCCGGTCAAGATTACTTCCACTTGGACGAAGTCGAGATCTATGCCCGCGACTGCCAGACGAATGTGGCGATTCGGAAGCCGGCTACGCAGAGCAGCATCAGCCAATGGTCGTCGGCCAGTTCGCCGTTGATGACCGCATATCGTCAGGCCGTGATGCTGACCGTCCAGCACGGTCTGCAACTGGCGGACGATCTGCAACAACGGGGCGTTCACGTGGCGGACCAGCGAGATCGCTTGCGACAGATCGCCAAACGCTTGGAGAAGCTGCCAGCGTCTGCGAATGCGGACTTGCTGCAGCCGGAATACTTTGACGCCTGCAAGGCCGTACGCATATTGTCACTGCGCAATCCGCTGCTGGACTTCGATCGGATCCTGTTCGTCAAGCGAGCGACCACCCTGTTCCCCCACGTGTCCGACCAATACTACGGATGGTGGTCGCGACCGGGCGGTGGCTTGTATCTATTAGAAGGTTTTCGCGGCGAAGAACCGACCATTCGCTGCCTGACCGAGGATTGGCCGCTTGGGAATTTCCTGAATCCGGATATCCACTACGATGGGCGACGCATCCTGTTTGCCTGGTGTCGTTTCTACCCCGAAGTGGCGGACGTGCCGGACAAGACCGACAAGGATCGATTGCCCGAAGACGCGTTCTACAACGTTTTCGAGATGGATCTGGATGACGGGACCGTGCGGCAGTTGACCCACGGCCGATACGATGATTTCGACGCACGCTATTTGCCCGATGGTCGCATCGTCTTCGTGTCCACCAGGAAAGGCACGGCGTTGCAAGCCAACCGAGCCAGCGCCCGGGCCACGCTTTCCGCCACACTGCCGGACAGCTTCGTGCGCTGTGGCGGAGGAAACCATCGCCCGGTCTCCGTCTTTACGTTGCATCGCATGGATGCCGATGGCGGGAACCTGACGGCGATCTCTGCCTTCGAGAACTTCGAATGGCTGCCGGCGGTGGCGAACGATGGTCGCATCCTGTACGCCAGATGGGATTACATCGATCGGTTCAACGGCGACTTTTTCAGCCTTTGGTCGACCAATCCGGACGGCACCAACGGTCAATTGGTATACGGGAATTACACCGTCCGTCCGCAAGCGGTGTTCGAGGCCCGGCCGATCCCTGAATCCTCCCAATTGATCTTCACGGCGACGGCCCATCATTCGATCACCGGAGGATCGCTCGTGCTGTTGGACCGAACCCGAGGCGACGAATTCGAACGACCGCTGACCCGATTGACTCCCGAGGTTTGCTTTCCGGAGACCGAAGGTTGGCCCGAACACTATTACGCGCACCCCTGGCCTTTATCCGAACAGTACTTCCTGACCGCATGGTCCGACCGGCGTTTGCCACCGCACACGTTAGTGCCGCCCGACGACCCTCGCAATCCTGCCAACGCCTGCGGCATTTACCTGTACGATGCATTCGGCAATCTGACCCTGCTGCACCGCGACCCGCAGATCAACAGCGTTACCCCCATGCCGGTCGCCGCGCGTGTCAGACCGCCCGCATTGCCGGACCTGGTGCAATGGCAAGGGCCTCAACAAGGCGCCTTCCTGGTACAGGACGTCTATCAAGGCCTGCATGGCGTACCGCGTGGTACCATCAAATCCTTGCGCATCGTCGGCGTGCCGCCGAAGGTCCAGCCGCACATGAATCAACCGATGCTGGGCGTCTCCGAGGAAGATCCCGGGAAATTCGTCCTGGGCACCGTGCCGATCGCTGCCGATGGTTCGGCTTACTTCCAGGTTCCTTCGGGCATCCCCTTCTTCTTTCAAGCCTTGAATCAGGAGGGTTTGGCCGTTCAGACGATGCGATCGCTCAGCTACGTACAACCGGGTCAAACCCTGGCCTGCGTGGGCTGTCATGACCATCGCGACACAGCACCACCCGTCGGATCGCCACCCCTGGCTGCCATGCGCGAAAGCTCGCGAATCACCCCCGGCCCGGAAGGCTCGTGGCCCCTGCGCTTCGATCGACTGATCCAACCAATCCTCGATCGACGCTGCGTTGAATGCCACCGCCCCGACGGAGAAGACCCGTCCGCCGCCGCACTGGATCTGACCGCTGCGAGATCCTACAACAGTCTGCTGGAGTTTGGCGACGGCGATCTCCGCAAACTGGTTTTCGAACGCGATCGGTCTTTCGTCGGCGAGACGCCTTCCTTGCAAAGCCGGCTGTTTCAGATTCTGACCGATCCCAATGGACACTACGAAGTGTCCTTGTCCTCCGAAGAATTCCGCAGCTTTGCCACTTGGGTCGACACCTACGCCCAGATCGCCGGTTCGTACAGCGAACAGCAAGAGCGGGAACTGATCGAGTTGCGCAATGCGTACGCGGAATTGTTCGAATGACGACGCCCGTTCGTCACGCTGGCATCAGGCGGTTTCCCGACGATGGTTTGGCAAAAAACTAAATGTCGGATTCAGCGGGATGATACGCAACGGCACCGGAATTCGCGTTCGGCGGGGGATTGTTCCCTGCGCGTTGTCCTAACGCGGCCTCCGGCCGCAACCAGAGTAGAACGGAATTCATTCCGTTCGGAACGGACAACGGAATAAATTCCGTTCTACAACATGCACGCCCCGTGCGCGCATCTTACACCCAAAGACTCCGAAGACTCTAATTGACCGCAAGGTCGGCGGGGGGAAGCTCCGAGGCGATCACGATGGGCGTTGCTTGCGGTTGGACACTGGCCTCTTGAACCGCGTCGCGTTCGTAGTAGAACGAAAGCAACTCGCTGGACGCCATACCGGCAGCCAAGGACAATAAAATTGCACCGAAGATGGTAAGCTGTTGATTCATGCTTGATTGAAAGGTTGGTCGCTGGCGACCTAAAGGTGGGAAAGTTGAAGTCGGAGGGTCTGCAAGAAGGCGATCCGATCCGTCCCTCGCCAACGCCATTATTTTAGTGTATGACCCAGGTAGATTTCAACCCCCAAGGGGCTATGACTGCAAAAGTCGACAAATCTTGTGCGGATGATGCTGCAAGAAACGACCTATATGGGCCATTTCAATCTCCCATGCGCGCCATCCTGTTGTGGATAAGCATCGCTTTGTGTCTTGTTTTTGTTCAGCCAGTATTTTCACACCCCATTCCAGAAGGGGTGATTTTTCGAGGAATCCAGGTGGTTGTTTGGGCGCAGCGGATCGAGGTCCGGTATCAATTGGGCTTGAGCGACAACATGATCCGTCAGGAATTACGGGCCCTGCTGGGCGAAGATGTTTCGATTCCCGAGGATTCGGGCAAAGCGTTGCGAGTGTACCGCGACGAGATGTTTCCTCGGTTGCCCGACAAGCTCTCGGTTACAATCGACCAACGACCTCAGGAGTTGAGCTTGCGCCGTGCGGACGTCATCCGGCAGCATCATATCCAGATCGAGTTGGTTTATCGAATCGATTTCGAGGTGCCGGCCGAACCGGTGTATTTCCTGTTGGTCGACGACAATTTTCGTGGCACCCCCGGCTACCACTTGGCAGCCATTCGCAGCCGGGGCCTGGTGGACATCCCCGAGGCGAGCGCCGTACCGGTGCTCAGCCGTTTGTCCCGCGACCCCGAGACCGAAGAGGAGTTGCGGATTCTGAGCACGCCGGTGCGGCGCATCGAGGCGATGATGACGGCGATCGAGCCCGAACCTTTGACGCCGCCGGTCGACGAAGTGCTGGCATCCACCACGAAGTTATCCGATTCACCCTCCGGTCAGCCCCCATCGGCTGAATCTCAAGCCGACTCGACGCCGTCGGCGGATCGGCCACCGCCCGAGCCGGCGCCGGTTCTCACGCAAGACTCAGCCCAGACGCCCCCGTCTGTGCCCTCTTCCTCCATCGGCAAAACGGCGCATGTCACCGGCGCAGACCAGCCGCCTTGGATCTGGCCGACCGTTGGCAGCATCTTGATGTTGATCGCCATCATCTGGATGCTCGTCATCGCCCGTCGAAGCTGACGGCTTCGGAACGACCATCTGAGCGGAATGGCGCTAGCCACCGGTCCCCAAGCGGCCGAAGAACCGGCTCCCAGGCACTGTTCGGCGCGGGTCTCCGACCCCGCCGCAACCGCCGACCGCAGGTCTCCCAGGCCAGGTCTGTTACCGCCTTCAAGTCAGATTCTCCGTATACCGACAGCTCGGATACCGCGAACAACCAAGAAACGGGCCAAACCGACCATTGCGCTCGACCAGTCGTCCGCCACAGCCCGGCTGTGGACAGGAACGTCCGGTCAACGCCTTCGCCCCGATTGTTCCTTGTCCCCGATTCTTTCCACCCTGAGATGCGTTCGCAGCATCCGGTCTCTTTTGGGGGCCGCGGCGCGCATTCACCTTTCCGTCGCAATCCGACGTTTCGCACTCAAACCAAACTCCATACCGGCCGTCATTCCAAACCGTGGGGCGACCACACTTGGGACACAGCGGGTTCTCCGGGGCATCGAGTGAATGCTCCTCCTTTCCTCGACCCATCGGCGTGCTGACAAAACGTGCAAGTTGCTCACATGCCGCTGGACTGTCGATGCGAAGCATGCTCTCATGGGTATCGCGGTGTGAAAGAATGTTGAGCGAACCATGCCAGAGAATGCGTCCATCCAGGATAGCGATCTTCTCGTGCATCCGCGCGCGAAGATCAACGGCGACGCCAACATCGCGCAGCCCGCGAACAAGTGCAGTCACCTCGTCGCTGCCTGCGCCGCCGAACTCACCTGGTGGACGGGTAAGGATACGAATGCGGACGCCCCGTTGAAGCCCAGCACGCAAAAAATCCATCCAGCGCGAAGTACCAGCCCCCGTGGCAAAAGGTGAAAAGATGACAATGGATTTGCGGACACGTGCCAGGTCGATCCGGAATGCGGGGTAGAATGTACCTTCGGTGAAGGCTCCTGCAGCATCTTGCGGAAGCTCGAATGTCGTCGGCATGACGCGGTGGAGACCGTCCACCCAATCGCACTCCGCAAGCGGGAGCAATTTGTCCAATTCCAATGCCGCGCCGTGCTGCAAGAAGTGATCGATCATTCGCCGCACGAAGCTGTTGTGGGACGCCTTGGTGCACAGGTATTCAAAGTTGCCAATGAGCACGACGTGATGCTTCGCGCGGCTAGCGGCCACGTTGAGCAGGCGAGCGCCGTCCTCTTCGATGCGCGACGCTTTAAAGAACCGCCCCAGCCGCGCACCGAGAGAGTCTGTGAGATCAAGGACCATTACTTGCTTCTCGTTGCCCTGAAACCGATGGACGGTAGCTGCGATTCCGGCAGCGCGGGACCCAAGGCGGTCGTCGAGAAACGCTTGGATCAATCGGGCTTGTGATGCGTACGGCGCGACGGCACCAACCGCATTATTGGGTTCACCTGCTGGGGGGAGAAAGCCGGTCTCGGCAAGATGAAGGACCACGTTTCGCACAAGTAACGCGTGAAAAAGGTTGTAACGCGAGTAGGTGCCGATCCGAAGTGCAACCCAAGGATGGAACGGTGCGGTATCTACGTACAAGAGCGGCGTCGTCGCCAACGGGAAGTCGAAGCCACCATGATTCACGCTCGGGTCGGAGCGAAGCGGCTGATCGGCGTAAAACAGTTTATTGACGACGGCGCAGATTGGTTCGCGCATGCGGTATTGGGTGCCGAGAGCCACAAGCTGGGGTGTAGATTCACGCCGCTTCAGTCGCTGAGGAACCCCGGCCTTCTCAAATACATCGCACTTGAGCCACTCTGCGGCCAATTGCTCATCTGACATGACAATTGGCGGAAGCTGACGAAAATCCCCTGCCACAGTAACAGACGTTCTAGCGAGACCTGCCGCATAGTATACGAGGGGCAACATGAGCATGGAGGCTTCATCGACAACCACGACGTCGAATTGGCGCGATGGGCTCTTGCCCAGATACGTGCGGTAGACGGTAGTCGCCAGAATCTTGCTGCGGGCCAGAACCTGCTGCTCGATTTCGGCGAGTTCGCGGTCAATGTCCGCGACGCGCTCTTGGATGTCTGCCCGGCGTGTTCTTTTGATGTCGAGTCGCTTCTGAATCTCCGATGCAGGGGGATAGCTGCATGTTGCTTCGATAAGTCTTTCGATCTCACCGACCAGTGATCGAAGTTCGCCTTCGATTTTCGGTAAGTCGGCGGCAAGAGCGTGGGCGGCGTCGGTGGCCGCCCGCTCAGCTCGCTCGGCAACCGCGATCTCTCGCTTCAATCTCTCCGGGTCAAGTCCGGAAAAGAAACGCCGGATCGCGCCCATCGACCGGGCGCGTTCCAGGTCAGCACGCAGACGCGCTGCCGTCGCCCGATGTTGTTCCGCTTGTCGCTCACGCATGCCGATATTGGAGGTGACCGCATCTCTCGCCTGCTGCCGCGCGCCGAGTTTCGTTTGCACTTGGGTCAAGCGATCCCAATCTTTCAGCGCGGCGAGCAGTGAACGCTCTTCCGCTTCGACACACAGTGCCTCTTCTATGAGCGTCTCCTTCTCCCGACGCAGGGATTCACCGAGGCGGGCCACGATCTCAGTCAAGATCACTTGCCTGCCGAAGCGTTGACGCAATTCCTCTTTGACTACAGGGCCGTGGCGTATGACCAGCCCTTGATGGAACTCGGCCTCGCCCTTCAAGCGTTCGGCGACGCGTTCAAGTGCCGTGTCCACGGCGATATTCGTGTTTGACACCAGCAACACGGAGCGGCCCGCGCGGTAATGCGCCTCAACGATGCGCGCGATCGTTGTCGTCTTCCCCGTCCCCGGTGGTCCCCAGACGAAGGTCGTATCGCTGCCAAGCGACCGGCGCACGGCAAGGATTTGGTCCCTGTTCAGCTCACCATCCTGTGTGACCGCTCGGTGCGGATCAGCGTCTGCCGTGCGTGGTGCTCCCAACCCCAGTACTCGGTCGGCGGTTTGCCGGTTAATTTGCGCCTCGCCTGATTGAACCTTTTCCAACCGCTCCTTCAGTAGCTCAAGGAGAAATGCATCGTTTGCGATCAGCCGCGCCGCCGGAACTTTGGGACCGACGCATTTCTCCAGGGCTGCAAGCAACACGCCATCCCGATAGGACACGAGGACGCCCGACACATCCTCTTGTCCGGCGACAACCCGAATCGGCGTGTCGTCACGCAGGTTGAGATCTTCCGCGACGACGAAGCGGTAAAGCCACGAGCCTTCAGTCTGGCCGACGTTCTCTCCGCCCCGCAACTCGATCTGAGTGCCGCCACCTTTCTTGCGGATGGCAGCAATCTCGAGCGCGAGCGCTTCGATCATGTGTGATAGCGATTGATTCAAGGATGCGCCTCGGTGGGTGAGGACATTCTGTGAACAAAAATACGTACGAGACCGAGCCTTTGTTGCCTGAGCGTCCATCTCGGACGACTGATCAGCGTGAGAAACCTGCCCCATTCCAATCGGAATCCGATGAGCCGCTTTAGTCCATCCGAAGGTTCATGGGTCGAGTTCTTCTCCGCCCATCACGCCGCTGGACGACCGTCGCCCAGCCGCAGCACAATTTACCACGCTACGGCAGTGGTGGCAAGCACTCATCCCCGTCCCACACCCCCGAACCAGAACCGGACCCGCCATCGCTGTAGGTCCTCCCCGTCATAACAGTCGTTGCATCTATTAGGTTCCGATTCCGGCCGCTGCAATGGCGGACACATCCGTTCGAAACTGGTGATGTCGAGCACGGGAAAGACTGGTTAACGAAATCCTCAAGCATTCCCCGGTCTGCGGTCGAAAGCCGGGATTCAACGAGCGCCGACCACAACAGCGAGACTTCAGGCTCGACGCGATGCGCGTTCGTGGTCCAAAGAATGGGGTTCACCTCATTCATCGGAATTTAGTCGCGGTGGAATCAAAGGTCCATTTCTTCCGAGATCGATGGAGCGTTGTTCGATATTCTGGTAGTTGCATGCAATACCCGAAAGGATCTGAAGAAGTCGGTTGTCGAGCGAACCACGCTTCGGTTTTCCGCCAATTAGCTGCACTCGGTTTAGCGCAAAAGCGGCGAAATCCGCAAGCTGGATGGGGAGTACCTCAGACGATCGCGCAAAACTGATGAGCCCATCAAGGAACACTGACTCGAAGGTTGGAAGCTTGAGGTCGATTCCATTTCTTTTGTAGCCCTCGTCGATGAACACGCGAGCTTTGATGTCTGGATAGGTAGGCGTCAGTTGCATAAACCACTTCAATCGGAGCATCAGAAAAAACAATGCACTATCCTCCTGCCGATTGAAATCGAATGGCGGACACTGATCGGGAAGACCTGCCCCGATGCGGGCGCGTACGTCAGCGAGCGATTCAGGGTCAAATGTCTGAACGATGATTGGGAAACGATACGTGGTAAAGATGTAGGCCATGAATTCAAAGAGGGCAAGCCGAATCTGCAAGTCCACACCTTTGAACTGCCCGCGGGCAGCATATATGTCCGCGAAATGAAACTCGTCGGCTCCAACCAGCTTTCCAAGCTCCTGAACCGCCTGTGGAAGGCAATCGAGGACCTCCGGCATTACATCCGGTGGTACAATCACGGCGACCCATGTTTTGCGCTCGGGATGAAGATTGGATGGTGTATTCGCCAAACCCGGCGAACCGGTATCGTCGACAAATACGCCATACGTCCGACCGAGGGCTAGTTCGTCGATATAGTCCTGAAATGCGGGAAGTACCATTTGCTTACCCCTCAAACGGAGTCACCTGGGCCTCGCCAGTGACTTTAACTCTTGTGAGCCGACATCATTTGCACGAAAGATCCGTCACGGCGTTGCATTTTCTGGCTTGATCGTTAGCCTGCCTGGCCACGAACGAAGGTTTCGATCGGTTCTCTCCGTTTGCAGTTTAACCTGAGATTTTCGCCCGACAAGCGGGGACGATCTGGGCCAAATGCGGAACGGAACCAGGATTGCGGCGAAGTTCGAAATCGGCCGAAATTGCGGCAAATGGAACACGGCACTCGCGACCCCTTAACGCATGCACTTATTGCCCGCATCCGGTCAGCGATGCGTCCAGCGGTTCGAGTGATTCCCCGGTGATCGGTCCCTCCAGTTCTCCGATTAGCGTTTTCTCGATCTCGTGTCTTGTCCGCGTCGGCAAACGTTGGATCAGCCTGCTCAAGAACAATTCCTCCAACGCTTTCCTGAAGCCTTTTCTCAGTCTACTTGTCTTGACCGCCAGCGACCGCATCGCACACTTGCCCACTGGCGGTAGTCCGGCCAACTCGAACACCCACGCCGGCTGAGCGCCGAACACGCGATAAAGCTGCTTCGTTCCGTCGCAATTGTTCCAAACGTCCCGGTGTTACATTTGGTCTTGGCAACATGTTTACGTCACCTCGCTGGCCGCTAGCTGCCGCGCCCAGGCCGCGTCTTCTCCGGCCAACGGCGGCCAAGGCGAGCCGTCGTAGATGTAGTCGCGGTAATAGGCTGCATCGTAAACGCGGTGCAGTACGGCTTGCAGGTCCAGCCGGGCGTCGGGATGCGGGTCTTGCAAAGGGATGGGGATCTCCGGCAACCGGTCACGCAAGTCGATGGGCCAGAATTCGGCCTGCGGTCGGTCCTCGACGCGGCTGACCAGCACGCAATAGTCGCCGGTGGGCGCTTCGTCGAACGGCATCCGCGGCCAGCCTCGCAGCAGGTCCAGTTCGACGAAATGCGCGTTGCTTTGCAGCAATCCCGCCCGCTTGGCCAAGTACCGCTGGCGGTCGTCGCCCG
>SKKK01000612.1 GCA_007121535.1 Planctomycetaceae bacterium
CTAGCGCCGTGCCGCTCACTCATCGCGACCCCAAGATTTCGCCTGGACAACGCACTAGTGGGGTACGCACGATGGGGAACTTCATGCACTGGGAGGTCTCAAGATGGTGGTATCTGGGCAGGCAAGTGTGTTTGCAACCCGGATCGGCTGGTTTGCGGTCGCGTGGAGCGATCAAGGCTTGGCTGCGTTGACGTTCGGACATGCAGATGGTGAAACGGCTCAAGCAGCACTTCGCTGCTCGGCCACGGTTCCAACCGCGTTGGACGACGACGATCAGGAAAAGCGGGCCTTGGTGGTGCGGATGCAGGCATACGTTGATGGCCGTCGCGACGACTTCCGGGACGTGCCTTTGGACCTGACCGGTTTAACTGACTTCCAACGGCGCGTGAGTTTGGCGTGTCGAGCGATCCCTTGGGGCGAAACCCTGACGTACGGCCAGTTGGCGGCCCGGGTGGGTTCACCAGAGGCAGCGCGAGCCGTCGGAGGCGTGATGGCCCGCAATCGGCTGCCGATCGTGATCCCCTGTCACCGGGTTCTCGGAACGGCCGGAAGCTTGGGCGGTTATTCGGCCGCCGGAGGTCTTACCACAAAGCGGCGTTTGCTGCATCTGGAAGGCGTCGCCCCGTTTTTCGCAACCAAAGGAGATCTCGAATGCAAGATTTGATCCGCGTCCGCAAGCACGTACCCAGCGGCACCATCGTTTTGCAACGTACCGACAAGTGCAATGCCCTGTCCCGTTGGATGTTGTTGCAATTGAAGCAGGCTCTCGAAGATCTGCATCAAGAACGGCAGGTCCGAGCCGTAATCCTGACCGGTGCGGGCTCATCATTCTGTGCGGGCATCGACCTGCAAGAAGTCCAAGATAGCAGCCGCGCCTCGGACGCATTGCAGCAATGGCATCTGGATGCCGTCCAGTTGAAAGAGTTGATCGAGCTGATGCTGCAATTTCCCAAGCCGATCATCGCCGCCGTCAATGGCCCAGCCGTCGGGGCCGGCGCCGCGTTGGTACTGGCTTCGGACATCGTCGTCGCCGTTCCGGAAGCCCACTTTGGCATGCCGGAGCCCTTGCGTGGCCTCGTTTCGGGCATCGTTGCCCCTCTGTTGAACTTCCGCGTCGGCGCAGGAAGGGCGTCGAACTTGCTGCTGACCGCTCGGCTGGCGGAGGCAGAAGAGGCTTATCGATGGGGGATCTATCACGAAATGACGGCGAGTGACACGATCTGGGCTCGATCTCATCAAATCGCGGAACAATGCGCCCAATCGGCGCCGGAATCACTACAATTGACCAAGCGGCTGTTGAACGAGACGATTGGCGAGTCCCTGGGGGTGATGATCAGCGCAGGGGCTGCCGCGACCGCGACGGCTCGGACGACGGAAGCCGCCGAAGAAGGCCTGGCAGCCTTCCTGGAGAAACGGGCTCCCAAGTGGCCGTGAGGCCCGCCCCTTGATACGTGTAGACTCGATGGTTTTGCAGAAAGGAGAATGATTCGATGCGCATCCGTTTGACCTTGCTCACGATCCTGATGATTGGTGCGGTTTCGGCTACTGCCGGTGAAGACTGGCCACAATGGCGCGGCGCCCAGCGAGACGGCGTTTGGCGCGAAGAGGGGTTGACCGACCGATTCGACCAGCCGCAGATCCCGATTCGCTGGACCGTTCCTATCGGCAGCGGCTATACCGGACCGACCGTAGCGGATGGCCGAGTGTACGTGATGGATCGCTTGACCGATCCGGAACAGATGGAACGCGTGTTGTGTTTCGACTGGCAGACGGGTGAGCGTCTGTGGTCGCACGCCTACGAGTGCGTGTACGTCGGGATCGGGTATCAAGCGGGACCGCGCGCGTCGGTGACCGTCGACGAAGGCCGAGCGTACAGCATCGGTGCGATGGGACACTTGTTCTGCTTCGATGCGGCGACGGGCCAGGTGCATTGGAATCGCGATTTGAACGCGGAGTACTCGATCCGCATGCCCAACTGGGGGATCGCATCGGCTCCGCTGATCGAAGACGATCTGGTGATCCTTCAGATCGGTGGCGAAGACGCCTGTCTGGTCGCGTTCGACAAGGTCACGGGCGAACCGCGATGGACGGCTCTGCCCGATGACGCCTCGTATTCGGCGCCGATCGTGGTCGACCAGGCGGGCCATCGTGTGCTGATCTGCTTCACGGGCGGTCGAATCGTGGGACTGGACCCCGCCACGGGCGAACTGCATTGGCAGTTTCCGCACCCATGGGAAAGGTGGCCGATCGCCATTTCGACGCCCGTCGTCCAGGATGACTTGCTGCTGCTTTCGGATGCTCACAAGGGATCGTTGCTGCTGCGCCTGCTGCAGGATCGGCCGGACATTGAAAAAGTGTGGCATCGACGACGCGAAGAAGTGCCCAACGAAGAAGCCTTGCATTGTTTGAACTCGACGCCGATGATCGACGGAGACTACATCTATGGCGCGGACAGCCGAGGCATCTTGCGATGCTTGGATTTGGCAACAGGCGAACAGATTTGGCAGGACGAGACGGCCACGCCGCCGACCCGCTTCGGTACCGTCCATCTGGTGCGCCAAGGCGATCGGACTTGGTTGTTCAACGAGCGAGGTGAGCTGATCATCGGCCGCTTGACGCCCGAAGGGTTTCAAGAGCTGAGCCGTGCTAAGCTGATCGAGACGACCACCGAGCAGTATCGGGTGCGTGACGGAGTGACTTGGTCGCATCCGGCGTTCGCCTATCAGCACGTGTTCGCTCGCAATGACCGCGAGCTACTTTGTGCCGATCTCTCCGCTACGTCCGAGCAGTAGCCGAATCCGAATGTCAGCCAAAGCAACGGGGGCGGGAGTGTTTTCCAACAACGCGGAACTCCCCGCCTCCCGTAGCAAAATGAAACGCCCACATCCTAACGGTCTGAAAGGTGATCGACAATGAAGTGTTTCTCTGCCGAGCGAAATCGACTTTTCGGCCTGCTGTTGCTGGGTCTTGCGTTGTCGGCGTCAGCACCAGGTATCAATGCGGTGCCAGCCGAAGAGCAAGTCTTCACGCTGTCGTTGCGCTACCGGGTACCGGTTCGGGCACAGGCCGATCGATTCCACACGGTGCAACGGCCCGAACGTTGGAAGGCGACCGAGACCGCAGTGATCGTTTGCGATATGTGGGATTCGCATCATAGCTTGAACGCCGTTCGCCGTGCCGAAGAGATGGCGCCGCGAATGAACCGATTGCTGCACGCGGCACGTCGGCAGGGTGCGCTGATCATCCATGCTCCCAGCGGCTGCATGCAGCCGTACGAGCAGCACCCGGCTCGTCTCCGAGCACGCAACGCACCGACGGCCGCGAACCTGCCGGACGATATCGGCGGCTGGTGTCATCGCATCCCCGCCGAAGAACAGGGCGTTTACCCGATCGATCAGTCGGATGGCGGTGTGGATGACGATCCGCAGCAACTGGCCCGCTGGCACGAGGAACTGGCCGCCAAGGGACGCAATCCCCGCGCTCCCTGGACGCGTCAAATGGACGAACTGGAAATCATGGACCAGGATGCGATCAGCGACAGCGGCGTCGAGATCTGGAATCTGATGCAGCAGCATGGGATCCGCAACGTGATCCTGGTGGGGGTGCATACGAACATGTGCGTGCTGGGACGTCCGTTCGGCCTGCGGCGAATGGTGCTGCACGGCAAACAGGCCGTGTTGGTTCGCGATCTGACGGACACGATGTACAATCCGCAGCGATGGCCCTACGTCAATCATTTCAGCGGTACGGATCTGATCGTCGAACACATCGAGAAATATGTGTGCCCGACCATCACCAGCGATCAACTGCTGGGCGGCCAACCGTTCCGATTCCGCGATGATGATCGCAAACACGTCGCCGTGGTGATGGCGGAAGACGAGTATCAAACGGAGACGACCCTGACCGAATGGGCTCGCCGCCATCTGCAGCGCGACTTTCGCTTGAGCCTTTACTACGAGGATGCAGACGATCCACGGCAGATTCCGGGAATCGAAACGCTGGACCAGGCGGATGTGGCGGTGCTGAGCATCCGGCGACGTGCCTTGCCCAAAGCCCAATTGGACGCTTTTCGACGTTTCGTCGACCAGGGAAAGCCCATCGTCGCGTTGCGGACGACGTCCCATGCTTTCGCATTGCGAGTCGGCCAGCCGCCGGAGGGACATGATGTCTGGCCCGAGTTCGATCGCGACGTGTTGGGTGGCAATTACCAAGGCCACCACGGCAGCCAATCTGCGGATGACCCGGAGAATTGCGTCTGGGTCGTCCCCGCCAGCCGCGATCATCCGATCGTGCAAGGTTGGGGCGAAGGCGAGGTTTCGGTCAGTTCCTGGCTGTACAAAACATCACCGCTCGGTCCGAAGACGCAAACGCTGATGATGGGCCGAGCAGGCGACCGGCAACCTCACGAGCCGGTCGCCTGGACCCACACGCATTCCGGTGGCGGCCGAGTGTTCTATACATCGCTGGGGCATCCGGAGGAATTCGCCATGCCCATGTTCCGTCGCCTGTTGGTTTACAGCGTCTACTGGGCCGTCGGCCAACCGATCCCCGAAATGTGGCCCGACACTACTTTGCGCTCCGATGACTAAGGATCGGCAAAGAGAGAACTGAGCGGAATGGCGCTAGCCACCGTTTCCGAAACAGCGCAAAGAACGGAGGCTAGCGCCTTGCCGCTCACCCGAAAACACGACAGTTATTTCTTTGCCGATCCTAAGAAGCCGGGCCGTACCAACTGGGCGGCGGATGAATCGCAGCAACGGAAAACCGGATTTTGCAAAGGGGGCGACGCCCTGCTATACTTGGCGTATGGGGCGATGGTGGTGAAATGGCAAAGGAGACTGGGGGATGAGCGTACCGGCACAAGCAGGAATCGAACCGCTGGAATTGGCCGACGAGCAGCGGGCCGCGATGCTCAGGGAACTGTTGGACTCGGAACCGTTGCCCATGATCCAGAAATCGATCGACGCCTTTCGGCGCGATCTGCCGGATTTGCTGCGGACGCATCCCGGCCAGTGGGTCGCTTATCACGGTGACGATCGGGTGGGCTTCGGCAAGACCGAGACGGAATTGTATCAACGGTGTTTCGCCCAAGGCCATACACGCGATGATTTCATCGTAGGGTTCACCGAACCCGGCGCGTTCGACCCCGATGAAGAAATCGAGGTCACGTGCTGGGACGTCTGAAACCGGGATCTGCACCTGTGCCAACGATCATTCGCGATCTACCCTATTTCGACCAACCGACTCGCGTGCAACTTAGCGGGCGTTCGTTTACCGTCAAACGCGATCAGATCATCTTGTGGATCAGCATCACGGAGAAGGGCATCTCGCAACCTGATCCACGCGTTCCCCGTTTTCCGGCCATTCTGGACATCGGCTGCAATTACAACGTGCTGATCAACGAGCGGCATTTGACTGCCTGGGCGGGTATTCAGCCGGGCTATCTTCGCCAACTGATGCGCCTTCGCGTCGCTGGCGAACCCGTATCGCACGTGGCCGCGAATGCTTGGCTGCACGCCAACGTGCCAGGCAAGCGGGACGAGATGGCCTCGCGGCCGCCGTTCCTGCTGGAACTGTTGCCGGGCATCGCCGTGTACCCGGCGAAAGAAGGGCAAGCCCTATACCCTCGCTTGCCGCTCGTGGGCTTGCGGGCGTTTCGTCGAGCGGGTTTACAGCTCGCGATCGATTGCCGGCGTTCGCTTGTCAGCATTCGCACGCCAGGGCGAATCCGATTGTTTGATTGACGGAAAGCAGGGGGTATCAGGCTGCGACGGGAGTGGATAAACTCAGGCAGTGCCGCTCGTATCGCGGTGACGCTTGAAGCAATCTCAGACGGCGCGATCAAACGTTACAGCGTGTTCCCAAGAAAGGTTCGACTTTGATGATCTATCGACCATTCATCGTGGCGTTTTCCCTCTCGCTGGTTCTGGCCGGTTCGATGCTGGCAACCTTGACGGCGGACGATTGGCCGACGTGGCGTTACGATGCAGGGCGGACGGCGATGACTCCGATGCCGTTGGAAGAAGAACTCCAGGTTGTCTGGTCTCGCCAGTTGCCGGCGCCGCGACCGGCGTTCGAACAAGCTCGCTTGCAGTTCGATCGCAACGACGAACCGGTCGTGCTGGGCAAACGGCTCTTCGTAGGCTCGACGCAAAGCGACCACGTGACGGCTTACGATACCGATACGGGCGAAATCCTTTGGCGTTTCTACGCGCAGGGTCCCGTTCGTTTGGCACCGGTTGCTTGGCGCGACCGCGTGTATTTCGGATCGGACGACGGGCACCTGTATTGCCTGGATGCCGCGGAAGGCACGTTGATCTGGAAATTTCGCGCCGGCCCATCGAATCGAAAGGTACTGGGCAATCAGCGGCTGATCTCGATGTGGCCGGTGCGTGGTGGTCCGGTCTTGCGTGACGGCCGCATCTACTTCGCCGCCGGGGTGTGGTCCATGGAGGGTGTATTCGTCTATGCATTGGACGCAGAGGATGGTCAGGTCATCTGGCGGAACGATCGTGGCAGCTTTATCCACGGGGTCCATCCCCACGACGCGACCGCCATGGGCGGATTGACACCGCAGGGCTATCTGGTGATCGAGGACGACGATCTGGTCGTCCCCTGCGGCACAGCCTATCCCGCTCGATTCGATCGAACCACCGGCGAATTGAAAGAATTCCAGTTGCCGGCGCCCGGGCGGATTCCCGGCGGATGGTTCGCAGCACTCACCCCCGAACGAAGACGAGGGGAAACGACCGCACCCGCTTCACGGTTGGTGTTCGACCGTGAGATCAATACCGACCGTCATGAAGGCAGGTGGTACGTGGGTCGAGGCGAAGAAGGAGTCCGCGATCGAATCACGGTGGGAGATCGCCAATTCCGTTTCGACGACGGGTACGGCGGACGGGCGGCCCAGACGATGCTGGCGGCAGATGGCAGGATCTTCTTGATCACCGAGGACGCCCGCTTGTGGTGTTTCGGCAACGGCGGCTCGACCACCGATACGTACCCTCTTGAGGTGACCCCCTTGCCAGCGGCCAGCCAGTCGTGGCAGCGGCGAGTTGCCGAGATGCTGTCTGACGAAAATCATCGTCACGGATACGCCCTGGTCTTGGGCAACGACAGCCTGCAGATCGCGGGCGAACTGATCCGACAATCGTCGCTGCACGTGATCGTGCTGCAGGCAGACGCGGATAAAGCAAATCGGATGCGGCAGTCGTTTGACGCAGCAGGTCTTTACGGTGCGCGTGTTTCGGTGCTGACATCGTGCTTGGCAGATAGCGGTCTACCGCCCTACTTTGCCCAATTGGCCGTGGTCGACGATGGATTCGCAATTGCCGACGATGAAGGAGCCGCGCGTGTCGGACGTTGCCTGCGACCGTATGGCGGCGCTGCCTATTTCTTTGAGGGGACGTTGCCCGCCGAAGAACTGACGGCCGTTGCCGAACAAGCTGGCTGGGAGATTTCCGAGGCTGATATCGACGGTCAAGTCGTGGAAGTGATCCGCGCCGTGGAACTGCCGGGTGCGTCGAATTACACCGAGCCGTTTCAGCCGAGCCCGGACGAATGGGTTCGCGCTCCCGTCAGCGTGCTGTGGTACAACGATCTGGCCGGTTTCTTTAAGCGTTCGCCGCCACCGATGTTCGTCGATGGAGTGATGCGAGCCTACGACAAGCTATGGATGGGCTATCCGGATGGCGACCGACCGCCGTACCGGTTGGGCAAACCGGTTTACCAGGACGTGTACACCGGCCGGGTATTGACCGACGAAGAGATACCGGCCGCCGATTCGCTGTTTCCGGCCTTTGACGCTCAAGCCCCGCAGCCTTCTCAATACCGACCACCGACGCAGCGGGACGCCTGGCGTCCGAAGCAGCCGGTGATCGGCCAGCGAACCGATCCTTTGACAGGCCAGCCGCAGCCTCGAGTGCTGCCGAAGAGCTACGGGTGCGACGGCGGGTTCGACTACGGCTGGATTTACTCAATGCGATCCGGCACGGCCGCTTTCTACGACAAGCGATTGGAGAGCGGCACGATCCATATCAGCGGGCCGCGTTCGGGATGCACCAACAGCATTGTGCCCGCGTGCGGTCTGCTGAACCTGCCGTACTACTTCACCGGTTGCACGTGCAGCTATCCGCTGCCCAGTTCGGTATCGATGGTCGGCATGCCTCCCACGCACGAGCAATGGAGTACTTGGGGCCAATCGGATGATCGACCGGTCACGGGAATCCAACGAGTGGGCATCAACCTGGGCGCTCCGGGAGTGCGGATGAGTCCCGCAGGGACGCTCTGGTTGGACTACCCGAATGCTGGCGGGCCAGCGCCGGTGCTGGCGATCCGCACCGAACCGGCCCAACCGACCTGGTCCTACCAGCATTCGTTGTTCTTGGACGGCGGCCATGGCTGGCCCTGGGTCGGCGCTTCGGCGGCCCTGGACCTGTCCCGTTTGACGATCGATGGCATCCAGCCCGGACGCTACCTGGTACGTCTGTCGTTCGCCGAGCCTGCTGAGTGTGAACCGGGCCAACGCGTGTTCGATGTACGCTTGCAGGATCGCGTGGTGCTGGAAAACGTGGACATCGTGAAGGAGGCTGAGGGAGCGTTGCGCGTGGTCACTTTCGAAATCGATGAAATCAAGGTGGATGGCACCCTGGACCTGCAGCTTGTCGCGCGGTCAGGCGAGCCCCTATTGAGCGGAATCGAGTTGATCGGGACGGATCAGCCAAGGGACGAACTGCCCCGCTGGTAGGATCGATCGCGTTCCAAACCCGCCGCCACCCGATACGTCGCGATACCCGGCTGGCGGGAACCAACCGAGTTCCCAATAGGCCGTAACAGAACAGTTCGCCATCGGCGGCGAACAAGGCGTCAGAGACCCGCGTTGAACAGTGTTGTTTCCGGCCATCAGTCGTCGGCTCGGGCGACGACCAGTTCGCCTCGGATGATCCCCTTCATGCCTTTCAGTTGAGCGGCAACCTGCTGCATGCGACTTGCTTTTCCCCGAAGGATGATCACTTCCAAGCAAAGATCGTGGGTCAGGTGGACATGGGTAGTCGCGACGATCAAATCCGTATTGTCATGCTGCAGTTTGGTAAGCCCTTGGCCCAGTTGGGGACGATGATGATCGTAAACCAGAGTCAGGGTCCCGGCGACTTCATCCTGGCCCGTTTCCCAAGCACGGTTTGTCAAGCGTTCGTGGATCAATTGCCGGACCGCTTCGCTTCGCGTTGCGAACCTTTCTTCCTGGCAATATCGATCAAACCGTTCCAACAGGTCTTCTTCGATCGAGACGGTAAACCTGGCGATGTTCGACATGCTTGTACGCTCCCTCCACGAGAAGAGTCGAGAACCGGGAAAGGAATGACTGTGATTCTTGCCATGGGGCTGATGGTTTTTGTTATTGGGGCTGTCAGACCTGCTCCAGGCACCGGTCCAAGTATTGTTTGGGCAACGGCTTGAAAGAACCCATACCGTGCTGCCAGGCCTGGAAGAAAACCAGCTTCGGCCCCAGATCACCGATCAACCGAGCGATAATGGCTGCGTCTTGCGGCAGATGGTAGGGCGCCAACGCGATTCCCAAATGGGGTGAGTCTGCGAATAACTGTTTCAAAACGTGCATCTCATCCTGCAAGTTGTACGGTCCCAGGTCGTAACGTGTGATGACACCCAGACGAACCTGATATTCTTCCAGCAAGCGGAGAAATTGCGGATTCCCCATCTCCTGAACTTGTTCGCGATGGTCGGCATGAGGTCGAGGCCAGATATCGATCGATACCGCGACAGATATCGCGCCTGCGGCCAAATTCCGACAGAACTGGCGGCGGGAGCTTCGTTGGTCGAACATGGGCTCTCTCCCGATGACACAATCCACAGGTTGACCTACTCGAAAACGATTCGGCGAATCGCAAATGGTCTTAGCAGGGTTTAAGCGATCTCGTAACCCCCTCGCTGCTCGCGGCTCAACAAGGTATTGGCTTCGTCGTCCGCAAGGAAGCGTTCGTTTTCGGCATCCCAGCGCAATGGGCGTCCCACGTGCATGGCGATGTTGCCCATGTGACACGTGTTGGTGCTGTGATGCTGGCTGATGACATCCGCGATGGGCACTTCCCGCGTCTTGACGCAATCGAAGAAATTGCCCATGTGATTGATGATCGAATCGTCCTTGCCCATGCGCGCCGGGCGATCCAGGTTGTCGTGCGCGTACAGCTTGAAATCCTCACGTTCCAGCGGCGCGTCCTCCAGATCCTCGACCGGCCTACCCTGGATGGCGCCGCGGTTGACGAAGATGCGTCCCTCGGTGCCCGTGAACATGATGCCGTTGCGGCCATGGTCCGCCACCGTCATGATCACGCCGCCCGGATATCGATACTCAGCGTAATAGTCCACCGCCACGTTGTAACCGTTGGGGATATCCGGGTAGGTTGCTTGGCCACGGACCTCCAGCGGTTGCGAACCGATCGCCCATTGGGCGATGTCCAAATGGTGCGCCCCCCAGTCGGTCATCTGCCCGCCGGAATACTCGTACCACCAGCGGAACGTATAGTGGCAGCGTTCTTCGATGTAAGGTACCAGCGGCGCTTGACCGAGCCAAAGATCCCAATTCAGATGCGGTGGTGGCTGCTTGATTTCAAACGGACCGCCCGTGACGTTCTTGCCCAAGACAACGTCGACGCGTTGCAGTTGGCCCAACCGGCCCTGCCGGACCATCTCGACGGCCAAGCGGAAACGATGGTCGCTGCGCTGCCAAGATCCTACCTGGACCACCCGGCCCGTCTCCTTGACGATCCGGGCGATCAACTTGCCTTCGTCGATCGTCAAGGTCAACGGCTTTTCCACATAGACATCCTTGCCGGCGCGACAGGCGTCGATCAGCATCGCCGCGTGCCAATGATCCGGGCTGCCGATGGTGATGATCTCGATGTCCTGGCGCTCCAGCATCCGGCGGTAATCCTCGTACAGCTCCGCTTTTCCCCCGAATTCCTCCCTGGCCTTTTCCGCCATCTCCCGATCCACGTCGCAAATCGCGACGATATCGCCGTGCGGCAAAGTCTTCTCGGCGACCACCGAGCCCTGATAACGCATCCCGATCGCACCGATGCGGAAACGGTCGTTGGCAGATCTCGCCCGATCGCTTGCGGCCGCGCCCGCCGTGAAATGGTACGGATTCAACACGCCGGCCGCAGCGACGGCGGAACAGCCTTGAAGGAAGGTCCGGCGAGACAATCGAGAATCGGTCATGGCAAATGTCCTTTGTCTTTTCGGATCAAAAATCGGGAACGTTACTATTGTGCCCCAAAGCAGCGAAAAGATAAAGGCGCCTTTCACGTCGTTTTGTCGGATCCGACTCGCTTCTGTTCCGCTTCGTTCTGGCGTACGTGGCCAGCCGGAGCGAGCAGATCGGCGGCCAAGTCAACCACCCACCACTGCAGAAAGATCAGCAGCACGGGCGCCAAAAACTTGGCCATCTGCTCGATTTTCGGCTGGTGCATCCAGCCGGGGAAATACGCCGCGATTTCGGGATAGAAACGAGCGACCAACGCACAGTTCAACACCAAGAAGAAGCAACTGAACACGCAAGTCAGCGTCAGGAAGCCGCAACCCTCGCGACTGGGACGCGGCGAACGACGTTTCCTGAAAGTCACGATTCTTGCACCCACCGAACAGCCCCTTTGTTCAAACCAACGGCAGCACCGTTGACAACACGATCGTGACCAACAGGCTGACCGTCGCCAGGACGACCAGCATGATCGTCCACGATTTCAATGCCTCGACCTCGGTCAGTCCACTCATCTTGGCAAAAATCCAAAACCCGCTGTCATTCATCCATGACCCGACCAGCGAACCGCCGCCGATGGCCGTCGCCAGATACACGGGGCTGAACCCCAGCGTCTCCGGCGAAGCGATCCCAGCCAACATCGCCGATCCCGTAATCATGGCCACGGTGCTCGAGCCTTGAGCGACCTTGAGTACCGCCGCAACGGCAAAACCCAATACCAATACGAACTTTCCGGTGCCGCCGATCCCGGTGAACGCCTGCTGCAGGGCGTCGCCGACTTGAGCGACCTTCAGCATCTCGCCAAACGCACCGCCTGCGGAGGTGATCAGGATAATCACACCACCGCTCATCAACGCCACCTCGATGGCCTTCGCCATCTCGGTCCGAGAGAGCTTGCGTTGGCGGACCAGCGTGGCGATGGCGATCGCAGCAGACAACAGCAGGGCGAAGTTCGCGTTGCCGACCACGTTGGTGATCCTCGTCAGACGCGCCAACGTTTGGGCTCGCGAATCCTCGATCTGCTCGGGCGAACGCATCCATTGGGTCAACTGGTCGTCCCGCGGACGTTCGACCCCCGCGGCGACCAATTGGTGGCGGATGGCCGTCTTGACCGACGTCTCCACGATCGTGTTGGTCGAGATCAGCAGCACGGGCAGGACGACGGGCATCAGGCTGAGCCAGAGGGACGGCAGTTGAGAATCCTCCAGCGGCTCGGGCTCCGGTTGATCGCCGATCGATCGCATCGGAACGGGCATCCAGCGATTCGCGAAATGAGCGAATACCAACGCGGCAGCGGCCGCCGGCAAAGCGACCAGGCCGCCCACCAGGATCATCAGCCCCACGTCGAATCCCAACGCGGTGGCCATCACCAGCGGCCCGGGCGTCGGTGGCACCAGCGTATGGGTAATGGCGCCGCCACCGCCAATCGCCAACACGTACAGCAGGTAGTTCCGTTGGGTCCGCCGATACAACGATCGCGCCAGCGGGACCAGCAGGTAGAACACGGTATCGAAGAAGACCGGCACCGCCAAGACAAACCCGCTGCCCATCAGGGCCATCGATGCGCGCTTCTCGCCGAACAACCGTAAGAACGAACGGACGATGCGGTCGGCCGCTCCGCTGTCCAGCATGCACTTGCCGATCACGGCAGCCATCCCGATCACGATGCCGATGTTGCCGGCGGACGTGCCGAACGCGGCGGCGACGCGAGATATCGAGGTGGCCCAGTCGCCTTGGCCCATCCAGCCGGCGGCCATCATGCTGACCAGCATCGCGGCTACGGTCAACGCGATGAACGGATGGATCTTGCCACCGATGATCAGCACCAGAACCGTCCCCATCCCGACGCCCAGGATCACCAGCGGCGGGAGCCCGGGCACCGTGGCCGGCTGCGTTGAAGTAGGCTCGGCCTGCGGCAGCTCAGCCACCGTCGGCGATCCGGATTCCAGCGACTGCTGCCCCGCTTCCACCCGCCCTTGCTCATCCACGATGTCCGATGCGGCGGCGGATTGGTCAGACAACAGGGGAATCGCCGCACAGCACCAAGCCAGCAAGAACAGGCAGCCGATCCCTACAACCCACGTTCGCCGTCGCATCATTCGACGCTCCTCAGTTGCGTATCCAGCGGCTGTCCCGGGATCCAATCGTACCGAAGGTCGCCCGATTCGAGCCTTCCGGGCGGGCGGTGCCCGCTGCCCTTCTGCTTGGTTGCCGAATCGCCCAAGTCGGCTCGCATCTGGTCGGCCAGTTCCTTCATTCGAGCAACGATTTCCGGATGCTGTTCGGCGACGCAAGTCGTTTCACCGATGTCGTCGACCAGATCGAACAACGACAACCCAATCTTCGCCTGTTCGTAGTTCGTCGGAATGCCGCCCGTCCCGCCAGGTCGGCCGGCCAGCGTGCGATAGCTGTGAGGAAAGTGCAGCTTCCAACGTCCCATGCGGAGCGACTGCAACTGGGCGCCGTAGTAAAAGTAATAGGCCTCGTGGGGACTGGTCGCATCCGGATCGCCGGCGATCAACGGCCAAATGTCTTTTCCGTCGATGGTATGATCCGGCAATTGGGCATCGATCAATCCCGCGAAAGTCGGCAACAGATCGATGGTCATCGCCGGCTGGCTGCACACGGTGCCCGCCGGGATGGTGCCGGGCCACCACATGATCGTCGGCACTCGACAGCCGCCATCAAACATCGTGCCTTTGCCCTCCCGCAACGGCAGCGCCGAACCGGCATGGTCGCCGTAGCTGAGCCACGGTCCGTTGTCGCTGGTGAAGACGATCATCGTATCCTTGTCCAACTGATGTTCCCGCAACGACTGGGCGATCTGCCCCACCGACCAGTCCACTTCCATCACGACGTCGCCAAACAAGCCTCGCTCGCTCTTGCCGCGAAACTTGTCCGAGACATACAGCGGCACGTGTACCATCGGATGCGGCAGGTAGATGAAAAAGGGCTGGTCCTTGTTCTCTTCGATGAACTGCACGGCCCGCTCGGTGAACCACGTCGTAAACTGTTCTTGATCCTCGCCCGTCACGTTGGTGTTGACGATCCGGGTATCCTCGAACAACGGCAGCGGGGGAAAACCTTTCTTGGCCGTTGGATGGTAAGGCCACATGTCGTTCGAGTAGGGAATGCCGAAGAACTCGTCGAACCCGTGTTCGGTGGGTAGGAATTTGGGATGGTGGCCCAAGTGCCATTTGCCGTAAACGGCGGTGGCGTAGCCCTTTTGCTTCACCAGATCGGCCAGAGTCATCTCGTCGGCGTGCAACCCGATATTCGATCGATGAGCCAACGCCCCCTGGATGCCGACCCGCACATTGTAGCAACCGGTCAGCAATCCGGCCCGCGACGCGGAACAGACCGCTTGCGTCACGTAGAAGTCCGTGAAGACCCGCCCCTCGCGCGCCAGTGGATCCAGATGCGGCGTCTCGTACCCTTCGGCACCGAACGCACCGATATCGGCATAACCCATGTCGTCCATGAAGATCACCACCAAATTGGGCAGCCGTTCCGACGCGACCGCCGGTGGTAGAGGAACCCCGTGAAGCATCAACAAAAGCAAGGCGATTCCAACGATTCGAGCGAACATGATAGGGCCTCCAGAGTGCGTTTGCGTTGACCGATTCTCAGATCAGTAGCAGATCAGTAGAACGCAATTTCCGCCCCAGGACAACCAGGAAGGTTCAGGTTCAGTCGAGCAGACAAAAAACAGCCCCCCAAATGTAGCGTGATCTTGTAGAACCGGTTGGCGTCCTGGATGTTCTCCTGAGCCAATCGTTCCAGACTTGGTCGTACCTGGGCCACGTCGTGAAAGCCCATGCAAGGCCACCTGAAATGACAAGAAACGTCTGGCCGGCTGCTTATCACGCTTGGACCAGCGCGAGGCCAAAGCCCAGCGGGTCGTTGTTTTCTTGGCAGACGGCCTGCAGCCTGCGGAAGTCGCCCGCTTGTTTGCTCAACTGAAACAGGGTGGGGGCGAATCCCAGGCAGGACAGGCCGTCGCGCAACGTTTGGGCTGCGGTCTCGATCGCTTCGTCCAGGCGTCCCAGACGCGCAAGCAGCTCGGTGTACACCTCGCGGGCCAACGTTCCGCTCTGCCGGGCATCGACCGTCTGAGCCTTGTCGCGAAAGAATCGAAGCCCTTCCTCGACTCGTTCGCCCAGCGACGCTTGGAAGAACAGACCATGGTTGGGGTAAAAGTCGACGAACGGTTCTTCCCCGGCGAACTGGAATTCGGGCGCCAGACGACTCCCGTACTCGGCCAAATCGGCGGCCAGCCGCAAGGTGACATCGTCTCGCAACAGTCGGGCGGCGCGGACAGTCGATGCCAGATGCGACCCGTCGATATGATAAGCATGATCGTCGAACAAGCCCTCGACCCGCGCGATCCGCTGGGCCAACGTTCCATGATCGGACCATGCGTCCGGTCGATTCGCCAAGCTCGCGCGCAGATTGTTCTCCAGCTCGGCGTGCAGGTGCGCGACCAGCATGGCGACGGCTCGGCGTTGATCGTCACGTGTGATGTGCTGGCTGGAGGATTCCAGGATAGTGACGGCATGACAGGTGCCGAAATGTTCCAGGACCAAACGGAAACCCAGCGGGACATCGACGCCTTCGTGAAAGGCGACTTCGATCATCGCCTCGATATTTTCCTGCTCGGGCTGCAATTCGCGCAGCATCCGAGCCACCAGCGCCCGGTCGCCCAACGGGCGGAGGTACATCCAGCCTTCGCGCACTTGACCGGCGGCCATCAATGCTTCCCCGGCCTCGCGGCACGCACCCAGCAAGGCTTCTTCCAAACGACGCCCGGTTTCTTCGTCCAGATCGCCTGCATCTTGGTAATCGATGGGCAGCCCCAGTCGATGGCGGATCTGCATCTTGCGAGCTTCAAACAACTCGAGGTACTTGCCCTGTTGCTTCAAATGCGATGCCAGAAGTTCCAGCACGGCACTGGTGCCGCCTTGGTCTCGAGCTTGTTGCAGTCGGTCAAAGATATCGTCGGCGTCGGTCATGGCTGCGGTCTTCCTGTCGAAAGGGCTGGTGAGCGGCAAGGCGCTAGCCGCCGGTTTTGTTGGTCGTTCAGGGACCGGTGGCTAGGGCCAATCCGCCCGGGGGACCGGTGGCTAGCGCCAATCCGCTCAGTTGTTTGTTCGTCCGGTCCTTATCGTTGCAAAATCGGCAGGTAATTGTTCGGCATCTGCAAGATGATGCAGGCCATCGCGGTCCCGTATTCGGGCGAGATCTGGTCGAACCACGATCCATCGGACTTTTGGTGAGCCAGCAGTGTGTCGTGGATCGCGGGATACCAGCGTTGCCAGCGATCCCCACCGGCCTGCCACAAGGCTTGCACGGCGTAATAATGGCCGTAGTAGAAATGGGCTTCGCGAGTCGAGGCGCCGCTTTGCGGGATGTGGCGCAGCAGATAATCCAAGCCGCGATCAAGGTGTTCGCCCTCGTAGATTCCCGCGTTGTAGAACGCCACGACCCCGGCAGCGCTGCGCGGAAACCGGCTCTCGCCGGGCTGAGACAATTGGTACATGAAACCGCCGTCCGGATTCTGGCTGCGCTTGACGTACTCGATGCAACGATCGATGGTCTCGTTCGGCACAAAAATCCCGGCATTGCGAGCCGCGCGCAAAGCCATCACCTGGCAGATGGTCACCGAGATATCTGCATCATGGCGTTTGGGTTCGTAACGCCACCCGCCTTCGTCGTTTTGGGTGGCGATGATCAATTTGACCGCTGCTTCCAGTCGGTCACGGACCATCGAATCGGGATGCATGCCGTAGACTTCGGCCAGGAACAGCGTCGCGAATCCATGCCCGTACATCGGGCCATGGCTGGCGGAACCGGGCGAGATGATAAAGCCGCCTTCGCGGGCACTGTTCAGGATGTGATGGACGCACCGATTGATTTCGGCGCCGTACGGACCTCGGCCCGGCGTGCTGCCGTGCGCCATGAAAGCCATGCCGGCCAAGCTGCAGATGGCCACGTTGCGGCTATAGTTGCCTCGGCCGAACGACCCGTCCTCGTTCTGGTTCCTGCTCAGATAGTTCAGCCCGGCTTCGATCGCGCGCTGTGTTTCGGCCGTCATCAGATTGGGCGGCGGTTGCTCGACGGCCAACGGCGCACTTTGCCCGAACACCAGGCTCGTGCGTCCCACCGCAGCCATGCCGGTACCCGCAGCCGCGGCTAGAAAGGTTCGGCGGTCCAGTCGTGACATCGCAAGCAACTCCGTGATTAACGCATGGCTGGCTGTTCGGCAAGCCGCTGGTAAAAGTGTTCGATCAACCGTTCGTATTGGGGCAGGAACTCCTCGGCCATCCCGCTCTGCATCTGCTCGCGGACGCGGGGCGGCAGATGGCCCCAAACCTGCTGAAGTGTTTCCATCATCGACTCCAGACGTGCGTCGCTGGCCTCCGCCTGGCGGACCTGCGCCTCGCTCTCTTTCGCCGGCGTGCTGGTCCCCGGATGCTCACCGCTGCCAGCCTCGCTGTCCGAATCGGATGGTTCCTCGTCGGGACGGCTGGCCTGAAGGTCGCCGCTGGCGCTTTGCTGCTGGGCAGCCTGTTGATTCATTTGTTCGATCAATCGTTCGATGTCCTCGACAATCTGCCGCTGAATACGTTGGGTCGTCGACGACGGGTCGCGGTTGCCGATCCGACGCTGAGCCATCCGCATCTGGCGACCGATCATCGTCAACGGATCCACCGATTCTTCGCCCACATCGGTACCCCATCCGCGCCCGTCCAGCGAGTCCAGGTCCGGATCGGCACGTCGGTCCTCGGGCTTCGGTTCCGGTCGGGGCGAATCCAATCCCTCCAATAACCCGTCGTCCAAACCCTCCAACAGCAGATCGTCAAAAGCGCGGACTTCTGGCTTCGCGGGTGGATCGGAACTTTCGCTCCCTTCGTCCGCGGCCAAGACTGCAGCGGACCAGAATATCCCAATAGCGATTACCCAAGCGTACTGTTTCATCAAATGAACTCCCTTACTGGATTATTCGCATCGAATGTCCATCCCGTCAAGCATCCACGAACGGGCCGTCTGCCCCCAATTATAAGGCTACCTCAATTGGCAAGAAACTTCTGGCCGGGTGCTTAGCAGGTAAAACACGCCGTCGGCCCAATAGACTGATGCTTTGCCAATAGCGACTTCTGTCCACATCAGTGATCTCGCAGATCCACACCGCCGGAGTACACGGATCGGTGAATTGGACAATTCACATTAAATCAATAATTTTTGTGGAGTTGAAGGCCATTTTAGAGTTTGGCGATGGAATCGTTTATTCCTGATTCTGAGCAATAAATTGGCCAGAGCGTTCGCCGCTCGAGGGGATCTGTCATCATGCGTATTGTGATCGTCAAGCTGAACCGAGTGATTCGGGGAACGGCGAATTATTTTGCTGCGGGCTTCAGTACGTGTCGTTGGATGTTCCAGAAGCTGGACTCCCGGATTCGCATGCGTCTTCGATGCATGAAGCGCAAGCGGAAGACGCCCAACGACAACGCCAAGCTGCGAGTCCGCTACTTTCGCCATAAGCTGGGCTTATTGACCTTGGAAAAATTTTGTACGTGTCGGAATGCTCGTGGCGAAGCGCGTTACGTGACTCCTCGTCGCGGGGCAACTTCGATTGGGGTCGCCCGGTGAGTGACCCTCACGCCGGTAAATATGGGAAATCGACCCCATTGCGACAACGGGGAGGGGGAGGCTGGCAACCCCAGCCTCTCTCACCCGCTGAAGGGACATCGGACAGTTATTTCTCGAACGGTGCTAACTGTCAAGGCCGGGCCGGCAACGGCTGCCGCCTTGAGATAAGCGCTGCGTTGCATGGTGTGCTCCTTTCAGACTCGGACTCGTGCCAAATAGATGCTTTGTTTCTCGCCTTGCCAGACCTCATGTGCCGAAAAATACACCACCCACAGCAGGTCGTCATGCCAGGCACCGCGCATCGCTTCCGAGAAGCAACCGCAGGCGTGCGGCTGCGAGTAAACCAGACCGTTGGCAGGAACAAAGCCCAGCCCGCATCCACCGCGAGTGAACTTGAAAGAATGCTTTTCACCGGTCTGGAAATCAATGAAGGTCGACTGCCGGGGCACCATGATATAGCGGTCCAGGGCGATCAGCAGGGAACAGCCCATCTTGGCCGGCGCCGCCGACCTCGGCCACTGGCCCCGAGTCTGCAGGACCTGCTGCTGCTTCCCGGTTTTCGGATCGAGGCCCAGCCACACCTTCTGCCCGTCGCGCGTTCGCGGCGAGTTTTCCGCCAGCAGCCAGACCAGACCATGCCGGTAAAAATGGCCCACATACCGCTCGTCGACATAGCGCTTCCCCGCGCGTGCATCGGTGCTCGCCGACCATAGATGTTTGCCCGTATCGACCGCGAACACGTGCAGGGAACCTCGGGCGACCAGGGCGACCAATTCCTGCTGAGCAAAGTTGATCCGGACTTCTTGCGACGTGACGTGGGGGCTGGTGTCGGTGCGCCAGAGCGTTTCTCCCGTCGGGAGGTCGAGGCAGACCAATTCGTGGCGGAACTCACCGCTCTTGCTTCGGCCGGAAACGAGCAGCAAAATGCGCTCGCCGCTGACCACCGTGCCGTGCACCGTGCGGTCGCGGAACTCCCAGCGCGGGGCCTCCAACGGCTCGTCGAAGGCCAACACCCCGTCAGGAGATTGAGCCAGGAGCAACCCGCCGGAAAAGACGAGCTTGTCGGGTACGGGAGCCAGGTCAACCGACTTGCGCGTCTCGCCATCGTGGGCGTTGACGGCCAGCAGGCCCTCCCGGCCGACAGCATACAAGGTATCGGCCGAGCCGACCAACCGCGGGTTGGTCTCGCCGTCGCCCCTGACAAACGGACCGTCCCAACGACGCACCCACTGGATTATCCCGTTAAACGCCTCGCGGGCCACAAGATACTGGTCCATGTCGGACCGGCCAACGTTTTCAAGCACGTTCTGGGTGACGTAGAAGTTGCGGCCTGCGGCGCTAACCAGACTCTGCGTGCTCGACTTGCGGCCGGCCATGGCGAACATCGGTCCGGCCAGCCACTGGAGACCTTGGGGAACACCGATCATCCGGTCCTCGCTGGCCAGGGCGCCATCGGCCGCGGACCACTGGTGAGTCCACTGTCCCATCGCTTCGGGCCATGGTTTTTCCATCTGTGTTTGCTGTTCGCCAGTCCCCAGCGCCGCGGTGCCGCCCGGAACAAGCACCCGGATGATCTCGTCCCGCGAGACCCCCTTCGGATCCGCGGCGATGATCCGATTCACGCTGTTGTCAGCGTGCGGCAGGTAGGACTGCGCCCAATGCTCGACCAAGACGGTAGCGCCCTGGCGGCTGTTGCGGAACCGCCGCTGCAGCCGGTCAACGACACCGGGGTTGTCGTCCAGCCGGTGAAGCACGAGCTTCGGATTGGCGGCCAGACGTGCGGTCAGTTCCTCACTGCCACCGATCTGTACACACACACCGGCCAGCAACTCGGTTTGCGAGGCGACCGCCTCTGCCAAAGGTCCTTCACTTTCGCCCGCCGACACAACTCCGGAAGCGGCGAACGTGGCGGTCATCAGAAAAACAAGCCAGCACTCTCGGGTTTTCATGGTAACTCCCCTTTCACACACGTCTTCTGTCTTTGGTTCGGATCTCCCTGCGGTTCTCCCTAAGGATCGGCAAAGAAATAACTGAGCGGAACGGCGCTGGCCACCGCTAGCCGAAACGATGGAGAAAACGGAGGCTAGCGCCTACCGCTCACCTGAAAACCCGACAGTTATTCCTTTTTCCGATCCTAACGCGGCCTACCGCCGCAACGAGAGTAGGTTGGGTCTCCGACCCGACCCGGTCGGGACAGAGTCCCAACCTACAAAGATGCGCGCACCGTGCGCGCATCTTACGACCGGAGACTCTACCAGGGCGGACTTGCTTTTGGAACCGGGGAAGCAGCCGGCGGAAGCCGGGCAGTTGCACGCCCGTGTCGCTCTGGTAGAAGACCACGCCCGCCAGACCCGCCTGGTGAGCCGCCAACACGCGCCGGGCGAGCACCAAGGGGTTGGCGCCAGCCAGCACGTTGTCGCTCTTCCGCGACGGTTGTCCGAGGTACTGACCGACGGCGAGCAAGGGAGCCCCGCATGCGGTCGTTTTCAAAAAGTCTCTGCGTTGCATGGCGTCTGTCTCCTGGAAAACGTGTGACGTACTATGCGTCGATATCCTGCCTCAGGTTCATCTTTGCGCAATCGAGTGACACTCTTTGCGTCACGATTGATTTTGGCGGCGCTCCGGGAGCCTTGAGTTCCCACTAGTGCGTTGTCTAGGCGAAAAATGCGTATTGTGAGCGGCACGGCGCTAGCCGCCGGTTCTGGACGCCACCGGCGGCTAGGCTCCGACACGTCCGTGGTGCTCTTCAGAGCGACGGTTCCGTTGAGCACTGCCGAGTACTCCCGGCCGGCCAGCGATTCGCTACCCTGGATTCGCAACCGGCCTTCCCGTTTCCAGCCGCCGGCAGGAGGCGCCTTGTCAAAACTGCAGCTTAGCCGCTGCCCCGGTGCAAGGGCGCAGGGAAACGGGGACTGCGGGCCGTAGCGGGCATGGCGCATCATGAAAGGTGGCTCGTAATGAGTGCGGTCGGTCCTGCTGTAGAAGTGAAAGTTGAGCATTTCGCTTCCCGGCGCCGGAATCCATCGATCCACGTGGATTCACAACGTCCAGCCGGGACGATAATCGCGTTGGAGAAACCCTTCGGCCTCGTGGGCATTATCAATCGTGAATTGCTCGGCGTTCCATTGCAGCTTCCGGCCGCTACGGTACGCCACGTTTCCGAGCAACACCGCTTCCGTAATAGGCATCGAATAACCGAAATGGCACAGCGCTTCGCCCTCGCCTCGGCAGGCTTGGATCCACTCCAGATAATGCCCCACAGACGGCGGAATGCTGGGCTCTGGCGGCTCGTAGCCCTCGAACTCGTCCTCCGGCCACAGCATGTGCCGGTCCCAATTCGCCAGCAGCATCCCCTTATCTCCCACGAACACCATCTGTTCTGAGGTCCACGCCCAGTCGGGCAGCTCGTGCTCGGCGAAAACGGCGCGCGGCTCGTCGCCATGGGTCCACGTGAGCGTGACCGGAGCCTTGCCGTCGCCGCGCTCGAAGGCATACCGCACGTGCAGCCTGGGCGGTACGGTCCGCGGGTGCGGGAGTTCCGGGCCTTCCGCCTCGACCGTCGAGGGGTACTGCAATTCCAGCGCCCGGAATCCCCAGTTGAACAAGTGACATCCCATGTTGGTCAACTGTCCTCCGGCGAAATCCCACATGAGCTGCCATCCTCGGCCTCGCGGAATATAGTGCGGATGGTACGGCCGCCAAGGCGCGGGCCCAAGCCACAGGTCCCAATGCAGAGAATCAGGCTCCGGGCGCGACTCCGTGGGTATCTCGATGGACCGTGCCCCCGTGCGTTCCCAGATATGGAAAGCGCTGACTTCGCCGATGGCGCCGCTACGGATCAGCTCGACGATGCGCCGGATATTGTCCAACGCGTTCCCTTGGATGCACAACTGGGTCGCCACGCCTTGTTCCTTCGCCACCTCGGCCATCACCCGCGCTTCCCGCACGGATTGGGCGCCCGGCTTTTCACAGAAAACCGGCTTGCCCATTCGCATCGCAGTCACACTCGCGGGCGCATGGCTGTGGTCGGACGTGCTGACGACGACGGCGTCAATATCACCGTCCATTTCATCGAGCATTCTGCGGTAATCGACGTGCTTCACCGCCTCGGGATACGCATCGAACGCATCCCCCGCCCGGGCCATATTCACGTCGCACAGCGCGGCGATATGCGTGCCGGTGACTCGCTCCGCATACTCCTCTCCTCTGTAAGCGGCAGGGACGCGGGCATCTACCCGGCGAGCCCCGTATCGGCTGCGTTGCCTGCCTGCAAGTAAATCCAAGTTCCGGCGTGCTCTGCCGCCGACCCCGATTACCGCGAGGTTCATCCGTTCGTTCGCCCCGGCCACCCGCGAATAGGACAGGGCGGTCCATCCCCTGCTGGCGGTCCACCCCGCGCCCAACGCGGCGCTCGCCTTCATAAAGGCCCGGCGCCCCATCGTTCTCTTGCTCATTACCCTGCTCCTGTCACTCCCGCTGCACTCTAGGCGAACTTCGTCGCCTCGGTTCCGCCGGCCCGACCCGCCAGCGTGCGAGCAACCGTTGCTCGCTACCGTGGATTGTACTTGTGTCGAAAACTCTGTCAACGAAGCAGACGCCCGACAAACGTGCTACAGGAGCTGCTCCCAGGGGCCCACCGAAGCCTTTGAGTATTTCGTCGTGCCGGTCGAGCCACTGCTTGCGCTGTTTGGGATCGGCCTGCTCGCCGGCGGCCGGCAGCAGCTCCAACTCGCGATGGCCACGCGTGGCCTGCGCCAGGTACTTCTCAAGCACTGGCTTCGCCTCGGCAGCGGCAGCCAGCCCGCGTTCGAGTTGTTTGAGCGCTCCCGGTTCGTTGCTCGGATTCCCTATGTCATTAGAACATTCGCTCAGAAGACGCACCTTTCCAGCCGGGCTGGGCTTACCAAGCCGAGGCTCATTGGTCGCCGATGGCGACGAACTCGATGCCGCAGAGCAAGGGTGCGAACGGTGCACCGTTGGTGTTGCGCACCTCGATGCTCAGCATCGGGCCTGCATCGATGGAGAACGCTTCGGTGGCGCCGCGAAAAGGGCCGCCGGTCTTGGCAACGACATCCAGCCCCTGCAACACCATTTCGTCGTTCAGGAGCACGTCGAAAACGCGTTGGCCAGGCTGGACATGGTGGTCCAGTTCGGCGAAATGGAGCCGCACGGTGTAGCCCGGTCCGCCGTCGGCAACGGGATCGGCATGCAGGCCCTCCAGACGTAGCGTCATTTCCCCCTCGATTCCCGAGGCCAGGACCCATCGGTGACTGCCGTTTTCTTGCCGGATGACCGAGGCATGGTGGCGAAGCGACCGCTGCTCTCCGCGGGTCTCGGTAACGATGGGAATTTCCGGCGTAGGCCCGACGCGCGCCGGGTACTCGACCCAGAGCACGTCGCCCTGCGCGTCCAGCCGGCTTCCGGGGGCGCCCAGGTTGATCCCTCCGCGCCGGATGGTTCCGGGCGCGGGGTCGCCAAGGGAGCTGAACGTCCACATCTCAACCTCCGGCATGTGAACCAGCCCGAACGACGTCTGGTGCTGATAGCTGCACGAGCAGTTGCGCGAATAGTCCAGGGCGGTCAGCACGCCGTCGGCGGCGACCAGGTTGTTGGTGCATCCGGGCCGGAATCCGGTGATGTTGCCTGACTGCCCGCCACCGGTCAAGTCGGTGAACCCACCGGCGCCGGACCGGAAAGTGATCAGGTGCCGACTGTAGTTCTGCGTGCCGCACCGCAGCGCCCCGACCCACCGCCATGGCTCGCTCCGGCCTGTGATCGGGTGCTGTCGAAGCTGGGGTTCGCCCGTGCGGATATCCAGGGCGTCTTCCCCGATGCTGGCGATGACCTGCCCGCTGGATTCGTGAAGGCCAAGCGGGCCCCTGCGATGGGAACGCGAATCCTGCCAGAGCACCGAACCGTCGTCGCCGCGCAACGCCAGCTTCCGGTCACGCGGCTCATCCGAAAGACTGCCGAACCCCCCGGGCCGGCCCGACTGCAGCAACACGTCGTGTGCTTCCGAGTAGGACAGCCAGGTGCCGAATACGTGTCCGCCGCATCGCCACAGCACCGTGCCGCTCGCGAGATCCAACGCGCGGACCTCCGGATCGACGTCCGGCTCGATGCCCCGGCGCTGGATCCTTTGTACGATTTGCGGCGACAGGTGATCGATCACGAAAACCTTGTCCGACGAGGCGGCGATCGCGTTGTGCCGAAACCCGTGGTTGGCCGGATGGGCCCATTGGATCTCGCCCGAGAAGCGGTTCATCGCCACGATGAACTCGCTGGAGGTTGCGTTCCAATTCAGCGCCCAGCCGGGGCGCAAGTCGTCGAACATGTGAGGGTGCGCCGCGACGATCAAGAAATCGCCGCTCACGCGAAGCGAACCCCACCGCGGCGGCTGGCCTGTGAAACGGACCGGTTCGGATTCCATAAAAGCCCCGATGATCCCGGGAATCCTGGCCACATCCTCCGCCGACCGGAACAGCAGGACACGCTCGTACTCCGAACGGCTCCACCGTCGGATGTCCAGTTCCGAATCAGGCCCCAATTCAACGGCGGCTGTGCTGATGACCGTGCCGATTTCCATTCCACCTGCGGCGTGATGCACGTGACGGATTGCGTCGGATCGGTAATCCGCCTGAATATCCTCGAAGAACCGCCCCCGCTCGGGCGTATTGCGGCTCAACTCGATTCGTGCCCCGTCGACCGAAA
>SKKK01000049.1 GCA_007121535.1 Planctomycetaceae bacterium
TCGCGACCCCAAGATTTCGCCTGGGCAACGCACCAGACCCGAAAAAAACCTAAAACGCCCGTCTCAGTAGCAACTCTTATGAAGATTCACGACACCACCGAAATAATGTCTTCGACAGAAACTCCCATTTCGTCCTCACCGGAACATGTGGCGACTCCGCCCGTTCAGCCGGACGCAGGCTCCGAGAAGCCATTTCGGATTGAATTCGCTTCCCGCGTCTATCGGCTTCCTCCGTATATGTTTGGCCGAATCAACCAGTTGTTGTACAACAAGCGTCGCGCCCACGATGATGTCATCGATCTGGGCATGGGCAATCCCTCGGATGCCCCGGCGGACATCGTGATCAAAAAGTTGGCGGAAGCGGCAGCGGATCCTGACAACCATGGTTACAGCAAATCGTCGGGAATTCTGAATTTGCGACGTGAAGTCGCCAGCAAGTATCTCAAGCGATATGGCGTGCGGCTGGATCCCGAATCCGAGGTCATTGTCTGCTTGGGCTCGAAAGAAGGCTTCAGCCACATGTGCTTGGCTCTGCTGGGCCCCGGCGATACCGCCATGATCCCCAACCCGTACTTTCCGATTCACATGTACTCTGTCGCGTTGGCTTCGGGGAACGCCATCGCGTTGGAAGTTGCCGATTCGGAGAAGTTTCTGTCGAACATCGCCTACACGTGCCAACACCTTTATCCGGCGCCCAAGGTGTTGATCCTGAATTATCCCCACAATCCTTCGACGGCGACCGTCGAACCCGAGTTTTACACCGAGGTGGTCAAGCTGGCGAAGCGTTTCGGCTTTATGGTGATCAGCGATTTCGCTTATGCCGATGTGGCCTTCGATGGCTATCGCCCGCCCAGCTTTCTGGCAGCCAAAGGCGCGGCGGACGTGGGCGTCGAATTTACGACGATGAGCAAGGGCTACAACATGGCGGGTTGGCGAGTCGGCTATTGTTGCGGCAATGCGGAGATGATCAGCGCTCTGGCGACGATCAAGGGCTATTACGATTACGGCATGTTTCAAGCGATTCAGATCGCCGCGATCGTCGCGCTGCGGCACACCGAGGCGGCTGTGGAAAGCCAGGCCAACGTTTATCAGTTGCGTCGCGACGTGTTGGTCGATGGTCTGTACCGATTAGGCTGGAACCTCGAAAGACCCAAGGCCGGCATGTTTGTTTGGGCCCGTTATCCGGAGATCTGGCAGCAGCGGATGAATTCGATGGATTTCGCCATGATGTTGTTGGACAAAGGCAATGTGGCCGTCAGTCCTGGCAGTGGCTTTGGCGAGGCGGGTGAGGGGTTTGTACGGATGGCTCTGGTCGAAAACGAGAATCGTCTGCGGCAAGCGGTCCGCCAGGTCGGCCGCTGCTTGGAACGCGAAGCGGCGGCCTGGCCCGCACGGTAGTGCGCTGTCCAAACTAGAAACGCGGGTTGTGAGCGGCACGGCGCTAGCCGCCGGTTCCAGACGTTACCGGCGGCTAGCGCCGTGCCGCTCACTGATCGCGACCCCAAGATTTCGCCTGGACAACGCAGTAGATTGTTTCCCGCGACTTGCCTTATACTGGTTCGGTTGCAAGGCTCGACCGGGAAGCAAACTACTTGGCGTCGCAAACGCCCTGGATTATGGAAAGGTATCACCATGAGCACGTATCGTCTGACTTGTGATGGGAAGCACGACGTTGGGAACATCGATCGTCGCCGCTTTTTGCGTTGGGGCAGCGGGGCCTTGGCGACCATGACACTGGCGGGCCGCATCCCGTGTGTTCGGGCGGAGGATGGGCCCAGGTTGCGTCGCGGCCACGCCCAGACGCCTGAGGAGGCCAAACGGGAACTGGAAGCGTTCAAGGCATCCTTCTCGGATCTGGCCGGTTGGAAGGAGCGAAAGGCACGCATCGTTCAGGGAATCATGGAGGGCGCTCGGCTTTCGCCGTTGCCTGAGAAGACGCCTCTGAAACCGATGTATTTCGACAAACGCGAATATGATGGATACAGCGCACAGAGCGTTGCCATTCAGAGCTGGCCGGGGTTCTACGTCACGGGAACGCTGTACCGGCCCTTGGACGTCAAGCCGCCCTTGGCCGGGGTTCTTTCCGCGCACGGGCACGGCGGCCGATTTCGAGCCGGACGCCAGGCGCGCTGTGCGGTGCTGGCGCGGATGGGCGCCGTCGTATTCCATTACGACATGGTCGGATACGGCGATTCGGAAGAGGCCGGTTGGTCGCACAGAGAAACTCCGGAAGTGCTGCGGATGATTACCTGGAACAGCATCCGGGCGATGGATTTTCTCGAATCCCTGGAGGATGTTGATCCCAAGCGGATCGGCATGACGGGCAATTCGGGCGGCGCTTCCCAGACGTTCACGCTGTCGGCGATCGACGAGCGGGTGGCGGTGTCGATCCCCAGTTGTCAAGTGTCCGCGCACTTCTTCGGTGGCTGCGTTTGCGAAAGCGGTATGCCGATCCATTGGGGCCCGAACCATAAGACCAACAATGCCGAAATCGCCGCGTTGACGGCGCCCAGGCCTCAATTGCTGATTTCCAACGGCGCCGATTGGACTCAGTTCATGCCCGAGACGGAATTCCCGTACATCCAGCACGTCTACAGCCTGTACGGCGCCGCAGACAGGGTTCAGAACGCTCACTTCCCGCGCGAGGGCCATGACTACGGGCCATCGAAACGCATGGCGGCCTACCCGTTCTTCATCCGGTACCTGGGCCTGGATGGTGAGCGGCTTTGGGGAGGCCGAGATGGGATGATCAACGAATCATTCGTCACGGTCGAGACCCGCGAGCAGATGCTGGTTTTCGGACCCAATAACCCTTACCCGGCGGATGCCGTGGCGCCCGATACCCCGCTGCCCGGTTGACGGAGTGCGAGTTCGCCTACGAGCGCTCGATCACCGGATTGGCCAACACTCCCAGTTTTTCGATCTCGACTTCGACAAGATCCCCCGGCTTCAAGAAGACGCGAGGGTCTCGTGCCATGCCGACGCCGGGCGGCGTGCCCGTAAAAAGGACATCGCCCGGCTTCAAGGTGCAGACCCGCGACACGTAATGGATCAGATGAGGGATCGGAAAGATCAGTTGGCTGGTGCTGGAATTCTGAAGTACGTGGCCGTTCAGACGCAGACGGATCTCCAGTGCGCCCGCGTCATCGACGTCGTCAGCCGTCACCAGGTACGGCCCCATCGGCGCGAACGTGTCGAACGTCTTTCCCAGCAGCCATTGCCCGCTGGACTTTGTTAGTTGCCAATCGCGAGCCGATACGTCGTGACCGCAGGTATAGCCCGCCACGTGCTGCATGGCCTCCGACTCGGGAATGTCCCGCCCTCCGGTGCCGATCACCACGACCAATTCGGCTTCATAATCGACTTGGTCGCTGATCGACGGCAACAGGATCGGGGACTGGTGACCCGTGACCGCTGTCGGAAACTTGTTGAAGATCACCGGTTCGGTCGGGGTTGGTAACCGAGTTTCGGCCGCGTGATCGGCATAGTTCAAACCGACGCAAATCACCTTTTCCGGATCAGGGACCGGCGCCAGCAGTCTCAGCGACCTCGGCTCCAGAGGTTGGCCGGCCTGGATAGCGGCCCGAACCCGATCCAGGCCCCCCGGCCCCAGCGCCAATAATTCGCGCATCGTCGGTGGCAACGCGGGATCGGCCTCGTTCAGATCAACGTAATAGTCACCTCGAAGTCCGGCAACTCGCGACCCCGTCCCCGTAGCATAACTGATCAATCTCATGATAATCGTCGACTCCTTTGCATGGTTCCTACCAAACACACCCCCTGGGCCACTTACGCCCCCCGGGCCACTTGTGTCTTGTTCATCATGGCCACAAGGCGTGAAAGTGCAAGGGGTCCAATCGCCAAGGATCGGCAATTGAACAACTGAGCGGCAGGGCGCTAGCCCCCGTTCCAGTGAGCGGCACGACACTAGCCGCCGTTTCTGCAAGATTGTCGCCACGGGGTCGGGAGTCGTTTTCGGGTGACCCGCTTCCCGTGTGGTTAGATCATTGGCCGAAAAACGACTCCCGCCCCCCCTTGGCCTCCCGCGAGGTGGATGGTCCGCTCGAAGCGTTTTGCAGGCGGGCCGGGGAGCTGTTCATCAGGGCGGCGATTTCGGACTACGGGTACCCGGCGCGGCGGTACTTGCTGAGCATCCGCTCCTCGCCGGTCAGTTGACTGCTTTTCCTTTCGAGTCAGTGAGGTTGTACGATCTGGGCGGGGACGAAGCCGACGGACAGGGGCGAGTAGTTGCAACTGCATCCGCCGCTGAAGTTGGGCATGCTCAGCACGCCGTCGGCCGGCAGCATGTTGTTGTTGAGCCGGCACCCCGGGCGCACGCTGAGGAACTGCGTCATCTCGCCCGTGGCCAGGTCGATCCACGCCGAGTTGCTCTGGTAACGCGTGGTCAGCAGATTCGCCCCCGCCCTCAGCGAGGTGCAGCCGCGGCGGTCCCAGTGCAGCGGTTCGCCAATAGGCTCGCCCGAGGGGATGTCGTGGAGGAACACGTGGTAGGGTGAGCCGTAGCGGCCGCCTTCGAACACACTCACCAGCTTCTCTCCGGCGATGAAACCCGGCAGTTGCGTCCATCGGCGGTCCTCGAGCTCCACCCCTCCGCCGAATCGCTCCACCTGGCGGCGAATTTGGAATTTCGTGTCGTTCAGACGCATGACGATCTGACCGTCGCCGGCCCGGTAGAAACCCGCGGGAGTGACCAGCAGATCATGCGCTCGGCTGTAGCGCAACCCATCGCCACCCTGCCGCCTCCACACCATGTCCTTGTCGTAGCGGTGTATCGCCACCTCGTTGTAGCGCGGACTGGCGCCGCCCTTCCGACTCCACACCAGTTCGCCGGTGGCGATGTCGAAGGCGCGCGTCATGCCGTCCTTCGCCGGATCTTCGCCACGCCGAGGGCTTACCAGTTCCGCGCAGAACACCTTCCCCCCGCCCACCGCCAGACTGAACCCGCGCCGATCGAACTCGACCTGCCAGATCGGCTCACCCGTGCGACGATCGACCACGAACAGCAGATTTTCACTGCCGCCCACCAGGTAATCCCGCCACACACGCAATGTGTCCCACTGTGCGCCGCCATCCCCGGGAAGGTCGATACGATGCCGTTGGGCCGGCTCGCCGGTGGCCGGATCATATACCCGGCAAACGGAGCCTTTGGTGACGAAAATGGCGTCCTCGACCACCACCAACTGTGTCGTGGGATCCAGCAGCGGCGGCAGCCGGTCCAGCGGCCCCTCCCGCTGGAACTGGGGCCCACCGTGTCGATGCGCGGTTTCGCGAACGGCCGGATCATCCGGAAACGCCTCTGCTCCCATGGGCACCTCAATCTCCCACAGCGTGCGGCCCGTGTAGACGTCAACGGCGCGCAGCAGTCCAGCCTCGAGAATGACCAGCCGGCCCCCGGCCACCCGCGCCTCCTGGTAGCCGGTGGCCGAGGGCCACCATCCCTTGTGCCAGCGGTGCGTGTCGAACCAGAGGACGGTCAGCGGGGGTTGCAGGCTGTCATAGGACGCCCCCGTGTTGGCAGCGTTGGCCCCCGGGTGCGACCAGTCCCCCGCTCCGGGCACGGGACCCGAGCGGGTCAGCAGAACAATGTCGTGATCCTCGATCGTCCGCAACCGTGCCCCGGCGAACGCCTCCTGATCCTCCTGCACCAGTTCCTGAAGCTCACCCGCGGCCACCGAAACGCCCCACCAGCACGCCGTGCCGCCGTAAGGCCTGAGCGTCTGAAAGACCTTCTGCGCGAGTGCGGACGGTTCGGCCCGCTGCCACAGCGCTTCGGGATCCTCGGAGACAATCAGCCGGGCCAGATAAGGTGGCAGCGGATACGTCAGCGGATCGCCAACGACGACCGTGGCCTGCGTGCCGTAGAGGCCCGCCTGTTCGAGCCGCTGGCGAACCGCCGCCACGCGGTCGGCATCTCCGTCGACGGCGACCACCTGCAGCTCGGACCGACGGGCCAACTCCTCGACCAGCCGCCCGTGCTCCAGGCCGAGCACCACGGCGTAGCCCAAGCCGACGCCGGCGGCTTCCACGAGCGCCTCCGCCTTTTCCGTCCACCGATCCTCGGGCGAATCCCGCCTCGGCAGCAACCGGTGCTCGAGGGGCGGTTCGCCGGAGGGCTCGCCGAAGGCGAACAGCTTTCCTTCCTCGGTCACGACAAACACCTTGCCTGCCGCGGCCAGCATGCGGTGGACGTTGCCCTCGACCTCGGCACGCCACACCACCTCCGGCTGCCCTTCGTGCGCCGAGTCAATTGCCTCAATAACGCCCGGGCCGGCGACGTAAAGATAGCGGCCCGCTTTCATCTGGACCTCGTGGTCCGAAGGCCGCTGCCAGCGCTCGTCGAAGAAACCGATGAACGTATCCGGATGCAGTTCCCGGGGCCGGTGCGGCGGCAGCTCGCTGAGTTCGTCCCGCCGTTTGATCTGCACGGAACTCAGATGGCGTGCCCGCAGGCCCGCCGGTCCGCTGGTGTAGACAGTCTCGTCAGTCAGCACCGGCTGGCGGAAGCGTTCCAGCTCCCGGTGGTTCCACGGGTCGATCTCAAGGCGTGTCCATCCGCCGGGGTAGAGCCATCGGCCGTAGCCGGGGTTCGCCTGGCGTTGCGTGTAGGGGCGGGTGAGGTCGTAGAGATCGCCGCCGTGCACGAAATAGTCGCCGACGCCCGCGACGAACCAGGTGCCCTTGGGCTGCCCGTCGCGCCCGCCCCAGCCCGTGGTGTAATCATGGAGGCGCCCGGTCTGCCGATCCAGGAAAGCGGGCAACTGAGCGCCCGACGGAACCACCAGCCAATCGCCGACGATTGCCAGGTATCCCTGCGGGGTCAGACCCGTGTCCGCTCCCACGCCGTGATCCCAGTTGCTCTCGGGGATGCGGTCCACCTCGGCATTCGACCAGATCGCCTCCCCCGATGCCGCATCCACCGCATGAACGAACACCCCTTCCGTCGGCCACAGGCCGGCGGCGAAATACACCACCCCGTCGGCGACCACAGGACCGCCCCGCGCCGGCCACAGTGAAACCAGCCGACCGTGACCGATCACCCGACGGTGGACCTGGCCCTCGGGCAGCCCGCGGAATCTCCAGCGAAGTGCGCCGTCGGCGGCGTCCAGGCAATACAGGTAGCCGTCGTCGGAAACGAAGTACACGCGATCGCCATCGACCGCGGGCGCGAAACGCACCGGTCCTTCGGTGTAAAACCGCCAAAGCCGCTCGCCCGTCTGGACGTCCAGTGCCGTCACGCTGTCGTGGATCATCGACGGCACGAACATCTTCGAGCCGCTGACCACCGGCTCGTATGACCTGTCGAACCTCAGTCGTGGCTCGTGCGGGTACGCCGGCCTGGGCGAGCCCAGGTCGCGCGACCACCGCAATTCCAGCTCGGCTGCCGCCGTCGGCCCGACCGGCGAGGAGGCTGTTCGCCCCGCGTCATAGCGGAACTGCGGCCAGTCCCCACCCCACGCACTCGTGAAGAGAAGGCAGTTAACCAGCGTCGCCAGCAGCAAACAACGTCCCATGAAAGTTCCTTTCAGCAAGTCGGACATGGTCCTGAACGCGTCCATTGGCGTTCATGATTCGCTCTGCCATGTTACAAAAAGATGCCATGTTTTCTAGGTCTAACTTTCACGGGCTTCGCGGAGACGGGCCAGTTCGGCGTAGATGTCGCTTTGCAGCGACGTGATGGCCTCACACAATTCTTTGAATTCGGCTGGAGTTAATAAGCCGTCGGCCCGGAGCGGGAACAACATGCCGAACGCGAAAGCGGCGCCGCGAAGAGATCGTTTCAACTGGACCAGTCCCAACCCCGACGGCAGCTCGTAATTCCGGCCGCCCAAGGCCTGGGACAGGCCCCCCAGCATTTCGCCCGCGCCGCCCATCAGGCTCTGGAAGTTCTCGTTGGCGTGCTGCCCGGCCGCAGTGGCGATGTCGAACAGCCGCACGTGCAAGTCCATGGCCCGCTCGATCAACGGATGACGTTCGTCGTCGCACCCGTCGTCCAACGCATCCTCGAACGCATCCTCGTCCGCGTCGCGGATCGCATCCGGCAGACTTTCACGCCATGGTTCGTCCTGTTCGTCCTCGCAGGCCTCGAACATTTCCCGAGCGACGTCGGACAGCGAGGGTTCGCCGGGCAGATCGATCAGCCCCTCGTCCCGCATGGCGCCTTCGAACGCCTCGTGATGGTCATCGCCGCGCGCCATACGTTCCTCGATCGTCCGGTGCAGCCGTTCTTGCTTGCGGCGCTGCTCCTTGAAAAAGGCGTCCCATTGAGCCTCGGTGCCGTCGGACAAGTCGTCACATTCGTCGCCGGAATCGTCGTCCCACGAGACGGGCGGATGTTCGGGGATGCGCGCCAGGGTCTGTTGCACTGTCTGAGCCACACGCTCGATCCGCGCTGCGAGAATCTCCGGATCCTCCGCGGCCTCGGCCGTCAGCCCGTATCGTCGGAGTCCTTCAGCCAACCCCTCGATCGTCGCTTGAACCAGGCCGATCTTCGCTCGCAACCTTTCCAAGTCACGAGTTTGCCAGTACTCGCCTTCGTCGCGCACCTCCAGGTCCGGGAAGTACTCGCGTTTCAGGGCGGCCAGCAATTCGACCAGCGCGACGTGGCCCTCGACCGAGCCGAACTGCGTCTTGACGAAACACCATGGGGGATCGGCCAGTTGTCCCTTCTCTGCGTCTTCGATCTCGGTGAAATTGATCAGCCAGCCTTCGGGCGAAACCAGCAGGCTGGTCGTCTCCTGACCCGGATACAATTCCAGGATCACGCCGCGCACGGCGCGCTGCGGATCGTCGTCGCAGAAGCTGCGCCACACGCGCACGTGGCCGCCGATCTCCAGGGCCA
>SKKK01000054.1 GCA_007121535.1 Planctomycetaceae bacterium
CCACCGGTGCAGGACCGGTGGGGGCCGAATGCGCTGCGGAAAGGGAACAAAAACGGGAGCAAGCCAATTGGCCTTGACAGGCACAAATTGAACACGCCAGGTCGGGAGTCGTTTTCGGGCAGGCCGCATCCTATGTGGTAGATCCTCGGCCGAAAACGACTCCCAACCCCGTGGCACCCCCCAAACAGGGCGACCTCGACTGTCAAGAAACGGCGGCGGCGGTCAGAATCCCCGGAATCTTGGATACAGGGTACTTCTCAACGTCACCCGTTATCTGGTACCCTTACGGCTGCAACTTAACTCCTTTTCGAAGGGCAACCACCATGGCCGAACTACGAACCGAATTTGTCGACGACGTTCTGGTTGTGTATTTTCCCGAACACGAATTGATGGACGAGGATCACAATCGTCAGATCGGAACGGCGTTGATCGAGCTGACGGCACAGGCACGCGGCGGCAGGATGCTGGTTAGTTTCCGTGGCGTCGAGTTCGTAACTTCCTCGATGTTGGGCCAACTGGTCATGCTGAACAAGCGTTGCCTTTCGCACCAGATCGTGCTCAAGATCTGCGATGTCAGCCCTGATTTGCGTACGATTTTCAAGATCGTACGCCTCGACACATTGGTCGCCATTTGCGGGGATAGAGATTCGGCGCTGCAAGATTTTCGCTCGGGCGAGTCGGAAGTGTCGAAGATGGAAGACTTGAGTAGCGCGGCGGATTACCAAGCGGCCGCCGAGGCTGGTGACGCCGCTGCCCAATTCGCTCTGGGAAAATGTTACGAGGAGGGCCGGGGCGTGCCACAGGATTTCCGGCAGGCCCTCCAGTGGTACGAAAAGGCCGCGGCGTTGGGGCACGCGACCGCCCAATACTCTCTGGGCAACTGCTACGCCTACGGGATCGATATCGACCAGGACTATCAACAGGCACTCGCTTGGTTCAAGAAAGCGGCCGAACAGGGTCACGCCAAATCGCAATACATGTTGGGGGTCTCGTACAGTCATGGATTGGCCGGCGAACAGGACCACGCGCAAGCGGCGCGATGGTACGAACGAGCGGCCGAGGCGGGCGACTTGGAGGCTCAGGTGATCATGGCGGAAGTTTACCTCGAGGGTCGTGGGGTCACCCAGGATACGCAACGAGCCATGCATTGGCTGCGAGCTGCAAGCGATCGAGGTCATGCCGATGCCCAGGCAAATCTGGCTCGATTCTACGCCAGCGGCGAATTCGTTCAGCGCAACCTCGAGAAAGCTCGACACTGGTATCGGCAAGCCGCAAGTCAGGGCCACCAAGCGGCTCAGCAGGCATTGGAAGATCTGGAAGACGAAACCGACAGCTAACCGCCGGCAAATGAACAACTGAGCGGAATGGCACTAGTGTGTTGTCGAGGCGAAATCTTGGGGTCGCGCTGAGTGAGCGGAACGCGCTAGCCGCCGGTGGCGTTGCAGAACCGGCGGCTAGCGCCGTGCCGCTCACGGGAAACCCAACGCGCTCGGCGAGGGTCGCTTCCATATACTGGCGATCTTAAATCAAACTGGCCAAGCCCTTCAGGCCGATCGGCTCGCGGCAGGCGAATGGTTCGCCATAATCTACGCCAATTGACTTTCCCCAAAAGGCGGCTTCGTCTCGCAGCCGATCCAAAAAAGTTGGCGGTTGGGTCGAGCGACCTGCGACAAACTGGCTGTGATAGCAAGCGACCGCAGCCCGTTTTTTCTGCCAGAAAGGACTGATGTCCAGCACGAAAGACGGCTGAGGTACCGTCTTGAGGTGGATGCAGTAATAGTGATAGATCCGCTCCGGATGATGCGGCTCACCCGGAATCTCCGTCTTGCTCAGCTTGGCCCAGAACCGAGCCGCTTCGATCAACGCGGTTGCAGCCACGTGATCCGGGTGAGCATCGATCCAGTAGGGCGCCATCAACCATCGAGGGCGCCGTTTCCGAATAACGATGGCCAACTCGCGCCGCGCTTCCAACGTCGGTTCCAGGCTACGGTTCGGTAAGCACAAGTTTTCGCGCCAATCGAGCCCCAACACGGCTGTCGCCGCACGGGTCTCGCGCGAGCGCAACTCAGGGTTTCCATGGGGAGTCGGCTCGCCGTCGGTCAGATCCAACACACCTACGCGAAGACCGTCGGCCTTGCATCGCAGCATCGCACCAGCGGCACCCAACTCAGCATCATCCGGATGCGGGGCGATGACCAACAGATCCAGTTGCATTGCCTTCCTTTCCTGCCGCTCGCTGGCAGCGAACCCGAGGACTTGGTCACCAATAGCTTGTTGAGCGGCGTGGGCGCTAGCCCCCGGTTTTCGGCCCTCACCGGCGGCTAGCGCCGTGCCGCTCACCAGCTTAGGCAACGATAATGGGGAAGTTGTTCTTGACCAAGTGCCTATCTGTAAGGGTAAGAGGTTATTGCGAGTTGGGATGCGAACCCTCAGGCGAGTCGAAACCTTGTATCATTCTACGAAGCTCGGTCCGCAAACGCGTGTGTACTTCGTCGATTACCATCTGCTGAACTTCCAGCGGTAGTTCGGGCAACAATCGAACCAACGGCGGCAGTTGTTGATACGCCTGTTGCGTTTCGCCTCGGGCCAAATAAACGTTTGCCAACCCTGCCAATCCGGTTGCTTGGAAGTAGGGATCATCGAATTGTGGCGAAGCCAAAAGGGAAAAGCACTCCAACGCTCGATCCAGATCGCCCGTCTCCTGATACAGCTCCGCCAACCGCTGAGTGCCCCGCAAGGCGTAGTACTCGTTCTCTAAGCTTTCCGTTGGCGGGAAGTACTTGGCGATACTCAACCAAGCCTCTTCGCTGCCGATGCTGATCGCGTGGAAGTATTGATCGCGTACCGTCTGCTGGCGTTCGACGCTGGGCTGCTGGTTCGAGGCCACGTAAAGCAAAGGAGCCGGTTGGCTGATCCTGGCCAGCAAGACGCCCGACAGCAGGGCGGCCACGATCAAAGCAGCCGCAGGCCGACCGAAGCGTTTCCAACGCGACGTCTGCTTTTGATTCATGACGGCTGCCAATTGCTGAGTCGCCTCGGTCAAGCTGGCGGACATTGCCGCGATTTCCGGAAGGTTCCAGTCTTCCAAGCTCGCCGCCCAGGATTCGTCCGCGCCTTCGACCTGGACCGTCCGCAGATCCCGAAGCAGCTCCGTCGCGTTCTGATAGCGATCCTGAGGCCGCTTGGCCAGCATCTTATGCACGATCCGACATAGACTCTCGGGCAGATCCGTGCGAAGGTCCTCCAGACGCCGCGGTTCGTTCTGCAAGTGCTGGATCGCGATCTTCAAAGGCGTATCACCCTCGAACGGAGGTCGAGCGGCCAGCACATGATAGCAGGTGATACCGAACGAATAAATGTCGCTGCGCGTGTCGACCGGTTTGCCTTCGACCTGTTCGGGACTCATGTACAGCGGCGTTCCCATCGTGACGCCAATCTGAGTCAGATTGACCGATTCGCCACCTTTTTCGACTCGGGCCAACCCAAAATCGGCCACCTTAACATCACCGCTGGCAGAGAGCATGATATTTTCGGGCTTGATGTCGCGATGCACGATCTTCTGTTGACCGGCCTTGTGCAACGCCGCGGCAACTTGACGCATCACGTTCAACGCCGCAGCCGCTTCCAGAGGACCGCGACGATCGAGTGCCTGCCGCAAATTCAAGCCTTCGACGTACTCTTGCACGATGAAATGCAGGTTATCGATGCAGCCGACTTCGTGAATTTGGACGATGTTCGCATGGACCAAGGCCGCTGCTGCCTTGGCCTCGTGCATGAAACGGCGGACGTACGCATCGTTACCGGCCAACGAAGGCTTCAATATCTTGACCGCCACCTGGCGGCCCAGCGACTCCTGCTCGGCCAAATAGACTTCGGCCATCCCGCCTCGTCCCAAACGGCGGAGCAGATGGTAATCGCCCAATCGACGGCCGGAAAGATCCACCGTAATTTGTTCTCGAACTTCGACCGGAGTCAACTCGTTGGTCATCGTGCCTCCCAGCCTTCCCAACCTCGCCGAATCATGACCCGCCCCCCTTTTAGTCGGAATCCTGCCAAGGTCTCATGCACCATGCGATGCAGAGTTGTTGGCCGGCAGTCCGCGACGGAGGTGGACCATCCCTCCAACGATTCATTCTCAATGCTCGCTCCCAGCGACGCAAGCACCCTTGGAACGGCAAGTCAACATCAAGCGGAATTCACATCGGGATTCGAGCAGAATAAGGTTCGAAAAAAAGTTTCTTGCACTTTCCACAAGTCAATTCTTCCCAAGTGCTGATGCGGTACGGACCTACGAAAAACTTCAAAAAAATTGGGCGTTTGGCACGCTGAAAATCGTGTTGACGAAAAATGAATCGTGGGTATGCTTGGGAGAAATTGGCGTGTAATGGAAGAAAATGGTGAACGATGCTGCTCACGGGGAGTTTTCCGAGACTGTTGGACGACAAACTTCGTTTTGCCATTCCAAAACCTTGGCGCGATGCGATTGGCGGCGAGCAACCCATCTTGTTTCTGGTTCCGGGTACCGAGGGTTCCTTGGCGTTGTATCCGGACGAGACATTCCACCGACTGGCAGATCGCATGGAGCAACGAGTGGCGAGCGGTCGGGATTTAGCGGCCTTTAATCGCTTGTTTTATGCCCAAGCCCAGCGGATTGAATGCGACAAACAGGGGAGATTGAGGCTGCCAATCGAGTTGGCGGAATGGGCTGGATTGCAGAAGGAAGTCACCTTGTTGGGCGTACGTGACCATCTGGAGATCTGGAACCGCGAGCGATGGGAGGAGTATCTGAACCAAACTCAACCGCATTACGACGAATTAGCTTCCCGAGTGCTGGCGGGCGGAACGAACCCGACGGCACCGATGTCAACCGACGATCCAGTCCGTTCGAACATGGCTGACGCCCCGATTCGTCCGGGACACCCAAAATAGCCTTTACTTGCTTCGCCTCGCCATCGCGTGGGCGGGACTGTTCAGTCGACGGCCACTGACTGACCGGTTCATCGCCGTTGGACGAGACGGCGTTGCTCACGGGTCACGAGAGGGACGCTCGTGATTGCGAAAGGTTTCGTTCTTCACCTCGGCTTGACCGAGTGGGAACGACCGGCTTCGACCCACATATCGAGGGAAAGGACACCCTCGGGGTCGCTTGCTTTATTGGCAAGCACCCAGCCAGATATTTCTTGGTGGAATCGGGCGAAAGGATAGGGAGTCGTTTTCGGGTGCCCCGCTTCCCATGTGGCCCCCCGAGCGCCAAACGGGAGTCCGGTCGGGTCCCGCTCAGCGTTCGGGACCCACACGATCGTTGGCCGAAAACGACTCCCGACCCCGATGCGTCGTCCATACAAGGCTACCCTAATTGGCAAAAGACATCAGGCCGGGTGCTTACAACCATGGAATCCGATGGAATACATTACCCCCTCGTGGCCTAAAACGGTAGGACGGATGGCCAATTCGGCCCATTTATCTGCGCAACGATGGGATCAGCGCGGCAAACGAACGGCTTGCATGACGTGCGATGCGGCTTGGGATTTGTTCAATACGTAGAAGTGGACACCGGCGATTCCCTCGCGGACCAGTTGTTCGACCTGGACGATGGCGAAATCAACGCCTACTCGAAATTGCCAATCGGGATCCTCATTCTCCTGCAAGCGCCACACAAAGGCCTCGGGCAGGCGGGCGCCGCACATCGACGAGATCCGGCGGATTTGAGACAGGTTCGTCATCGGCAAAATGCCCGGAATGATCGGGACGCGGATCCCAATCCGATCGCAGCGATCGCGGAACCGGAAAAAATCGAAATTCTCGTAGAACAACTGGGTAATCACCGCATCGGCCCCTGCGTCCACCTTGCGCTTCAGATTCTCCAGATCCACCTCGATGCTGGGCGCTTCCTGATGTTTTTCCGGATAACCCGCGACGACAACCCCGAAGTGTGAGTATTCTTCGCGGATCAGGCCGACTAGCTCCGAAGCATAACGCAGACCACCTTCGACGGGGGTGAATTCCGTGGTGCCTTTTGGTGGGTCGCCGCGCAGAGCGACGATGTGGTCGATTCCCGCCTCGGTCGCCTGATTCAGGTAATCCCGCAACTGCTGGACGGTGGATCCGACGCATGTCAGGTGCGATGCAACGGGTACCTGGAACGTGCGCTTGACCTCGCTGACGATCTCAAGCGTCTTTGCACGCGTCGAGCCGCCAGCCCCATAGGTGCAAGTGACGAAATCCGGACGGTACTGCATCAGTTGATGCAGGTGGCCTACCATCGCGTCATGTCCCGCCCGGGTCTTGGGCGGAAACAACTCGAAGGATAAGCCGCACCGGCCAGGGCGATAGATCTGCGAAAACACCATGCGAGCTTGCCGTCCACCAACATCCAAAGTGAAATCGATTTGCCACACCACCTTCCGCCGGGGTTGATGCCGCTATGTCTTCGGGTACCATCCCGGGCGTGGGGTGTGAAAATAACACGCGGTTGGCAATTCGTCCAGGTCCTTCCATATCCTGATCGACTGGCACCGCTCCGGGAAACGGCTATATTATGGCTCAAGGGTTCGCGGTGAGCCACTTGACTTGTCGCATCTTACTTCGAAGGGTTGTGCATGTCCGAGGCATTTATCCTGATCCCGGGACGAACCAGTCGACAGGGTTGCGGGATCAGCGAAGGAAAGTTCAAGGAAGCTTATCAAGCGGAGACCAGTGTGCTGCAAATCGCACCGCAGGACATGCAGCGTTTGGGGTTGGTCGCAGGCGATCGCGTCCGGGTGACCAGCGAGGGCGGGATGATCGAGGTCGCCGTCCAACCTGCCAAAAGCGACGAACTGCCATCGGGAGTGTTGTTCATCGCCTATGGGGATCTTTCCAGTCGTTTGATGTCCGGCGATACCCACGGTTCCGGGATGCCCACCAGCAAATGCCTGGACGTTCGCCTTGAGCCCCTCGAGAAATCCTCTATCGATCCTGATGAGAAAGCCTGAGCGATGAATGCTTCACAAGCCAAAGAGGCCTCGGCCGACTTGAAGGTCGTCAGCGATGCCACCTGTACGTTCTGCGGATGTGTTTGCGACGATATCGAATTGACCGTCGACGGCAACCGCATCGTTAAGGCCAAGCGAGCCTGTGGGCTGGGGACCGCTTGGTTCCTGAACCACGAGATCGAGGACATTCCGTCCTGTCTTATTGAAGGCAAGGCGGCGCCGGTCGAACAGGGAATACGGCGAGCGGCCGAGATCCTGACGGCGTCTCGCTACCCGTTGATCTACGGGTTGAGCGACACGACGATCGAAGCGCAACGCGTGGCCGTGGCAATCGGCGATTGGATCGGCGGTAATGTCGATACGACGACCAGCGTCTGCCATGGCCCGTCAGGCATGGCACTTCAGGGCGTCGGCGAGGTGACGTGTTCGCTGGGCGAGGTGCGTCATCGGGCCGATTTCGTCATGTTCTGGGGCTCGAATCCGGCCGAGAGCCATCCGCGGCACTTCACGCGCTACAGCCTGATGCCCAAGGGCGTGTTCGTTCCCCGAGGCCGCAAGGACCGCACCTGCGTGGTGGTGGACGTGCGCAAGACCAAATCCGCCAAAGCGGCCGACGTGTTCCTGCAAATCAAACCGCGAGGCGACTTCGAGGCATTATGGACGCTGCGGGCGTTAGCGGCGGGCATCCCGCTGGATGCCGAACAGGTCCGGCAGACGACGGGCCAACCGTTGAGTGTCTGGGAGGATCTGATGCAACGGATGAAGGCGGCTCGGTTCGGCGTGATCTTTTTCGGCATGGGCGTCACGATGACTCGCGGCAAGCACGCCAATAGTGAAGCGCTGATGGCTTTGGCTCGCGACATGAATCGCTACACGCGGTTTACCTGCAAGCCCAATCGCGGACACGGGAACGTGACCGGCGCCGACAACGTCGTGACGTGGCGGACCGGGTTTCCGTTCGCCGTGAACTTGGGCCGTGGCTATCCTCGATTCAATCCGGGGGAGTACACGGCATCGGATGTTCTCGCGCGACGCGAAGCCGATGCGGCGTTGATCCTGGCCAGCGATCCTATGGCCAACTTCAGCCAGCCCGCGCGCGAGCACCTGCGATCGATTCCCTATATCGCCCTGGACCCCAAGCAGACACCTACGACGCAACATGCGGCGGTGGCCTTCCACGTGGCGGTCTACGGGATCAATGTCGCAGGAACCGCTTATCGGATGGACGATGTGCCCATCCCGCTGCGCCCGGCGTTCCCATCGCCTCACCCCAGCGACCTGGAGATCCTGACCGGCATCGAACGTGAAGTACGCCAGATCCAGCAAGCGTTTGCCTGACGGGATTTGGCGGCTACAATCGACGGAGGATGGCCGTTGCCATTCGAATCGAAACCGTTTTTTGCCGAGAGGCCTTCCGGGTGTTTTTCAAGTTCCCAATGATGCCCCTGTCCTTCGCGCCCGAGGCTGTGAAAAGGTTCGGACAGGCAGCTTGGCGACCCCAGTTTTCCACGATTTTCGGCGTTTCCGCTGAAAGCCCGTCCCATTTTTTCCTAGCTTCTCTCGTGTGGCTGGCTGCCACCCAATCAGCATGGGGGATCGTTGTTTTCGAAAGAGGAAGATCCGAAGCGACGGTCGGTCGTCTGGTGCGGCAGGATGAACGATCGATTGTCATCGAGATCGCTCAGCCCGATGGGAACCCCATCAAGCGGGAGATTTTGCGCAGCGGGATCGACGAACTGATTGTCGTCGTCTGTGAAGACCGGCTGGCGGCGCTTCGCCCGGAGAACCCCGCCGAATACCGGGACTATGCGGAAGAATTGTTCGTCAAGCGAAAGGATCCGGACGCGTTGGAGACCAGTATACGTCTGTATC
>SKKK01000163.1 GCA_007121535.1 Planctomycetaceae bacterium
CCAGCACTTGAAGGACATCCGCTTGATTCTGGACGCGGCGATCTCCGCCGGACAGTCCCTGCCGCTGACCGAAACGCATTGCCGATTGCTCGAAGCCGCCGAGCAGGCCGGCTTCGGCGATTCCGACAACAGCGCCATTATCAAAGCCTTTGACTTGAAGTTGTCGGAATTCAAGATAATGGACAACGGCGACAGGAGTGCAAGATGAGTTCACCTCAGGCTTCCAACCATGGTTCACTTGAGCATCGGGTGCTTTGCATCGGCGATATGACGGCGGACGTGCTGGCCAGCCCCGTGAGGAAGCTTCCCGCACCGGGCGAAGTGTCGATGACTGATCGCATCGTCGTCAGCCCTGGCGGTAATGCATTAAATACAGCCATTGCACTCCGTCGACTGGGCGAGTCGGTCCGTCTGGTCAGCAGTCTGGGAGACGATGCGTTCGGCGACATGCTGATCTCGCAACTTGAGGCGTTGGGCCTGGACCTTCGCGATGTTCGCCGTGAACCGGGGTGCGCGACGCCCACCACCTTGGTGTATCGCACGCACGATGAAGACCGGCGCTACATCGGCGCCTTGGGCGCTGCCGAGCGGTTTACCGGCGAGGGTATCTCACCGGATGTGATCCCTGAAGACGGCGTGTTGCTGGCTGCGGGTTACCTCAAGTTGCGAGCGTGGAACGACGACGCTTTGGCCGAGCTGTTTCGCGCCGCGCGACAGCGCCGCTGCCAAGTGGTACTGAACGTCTGCCTTCCTCTGGAAGGACACGTGCCGGCCGAGCGGTGCCTGCGGCTGTTGCCTCTGGTGGATGTGTTCGTCGTCAACGAAGACGAGGCTCGGGTGCTGACGAGCGAACCGGATCCAGTCTGCCAAGCCAAATTTCTTCGCAATGCCGGGACGCGGCGGGTGATCGTTACTCGTGCGTCTGAGGGCCTGTACGCTCAAGACGGAAGCGGCGTGGTCCAGATGGGCGCGTTCACGGTGCCGTTGGTGGACCCCTCGGGTTGCGGCGACTGCTTCAACGCGGGCCTGATCGCGGGATTGCTGCGCGGCGAAAACATGCTGGAGACATTGCAGTTGGCCAGCGCCGTGGGCGCCCTGGCCGCCACGGCATTGGGCTGTACCAACGGCGTGCCACCGATGGCCGACGTCGAACGCTTCGTGAGAGAGAATCGGGTCGAATATCGAACAACGCTCAGTAACGCACCACCGCTCGCAACAGCACCGCATCCGGAGGCTTGTAGCTCGGGGTCCCGGAACGGTATTCCAGATGGCGCTGAAACACGTAACCCACCTCGATGAACCGCTTGATTCCCAGTCCCAGATTCTGAATTCCCAACAACAATTGCAGGTCGCGATAAGTGAACACATCGCCAGTGCCCCAACTTCGCTGGATATCCCAGGTTCCGCCTCCGAGCTGTCCTGCAATGTAGACCCATCGACCGCCACTGAAACGACGCCCGATCAACGGTCGGGGAAAGACGGCTTCCCATCGCCAGTTTTCCTGCGGAGTCCACACGGCTCCAAACACAGGCAGCAGCCGAATATCATCGCGGTCCAGGTAATCGACACCCAGCACCCATTGCCAGAAAGGGCTTGCTTGGTGATATGCCACCAGATGAGAAGGGAAACGCAGGCCCTCGCGGGCACTCCCCTCAAAATCGCTGAACCAGCCCACTCGAAACATGACGTCAACGGCCCAGGATTCGCCGATGGCCAAGCGTGAGGGTATCCCCAATGTCAAGTCATAGACTCGCGGCGGCAGATCTGTCTGGACGGGACCGCTGATGAAGTGGACGGCGCCACCCAGGGACAGCGACCCCGAGTCGAAGCGAGTCCCTGCCCCGCTAAGGAACTGCAGGCTGAAGATGCCCAGTTCATCACCTTTGCCGATAATCCACTGGGTATGTGCCGCATATCCAGAGCCCCGATAGTGGTAGACTTTGAACGGATCATACACGGCCGGGCGATCGTCCCAGAGTACCTCGAGATCCACAGGCGTGGCCTCGTCCCAATCGATCTCGTAAATGGGCAAGGTGGGGGCCTCTGGTCGAGTTTCATACCACATATCTGGCGGAAACGTGGCTTCCCAATATTCCGTGGGCAAGAGATCACCGGCAATCTCTCCCGTCGCGACCGACTCGCGAGCCGCTGCCACAAGTCCTGACACCATCAGCAGGAGCAGCATGGTGAGCCACGACGTTTGGAAATGGGAAAGGCGTGTTCGACGCATTGCGACGGTCCACAAAAGGCCTGGGAATCGATTCGGGAGTATTGCAGGTCTGGGACGGTTCGCCTAGTTCGATTTCTTGCTTCCTCTTCCGCGGATCGCGGTCCCCATTCGGCGCGGGTCGGCACGATGGCTCGGTCAGAGACCGACCACGGCGCTGCGGGCCGATTTATCCCTGCGAATCGCCTCATGTTGAGCTGATCGGCGAATACAAGTACGATCAGGCATGGCCGCTGAATCAACCGGTTGGCGGCGGTCGATGAAATCGAAGGATCGTCCGTTTTTGGAAAAGTGAGAGCATGATCAAGATTATCGAGAGTGGATGGCGCGGAGTCGTCGCCTATTTCGTGGCGGGGTTGCTGGCAATCCTGCCGTTGGTTCTGACCATTGCCATCGTCGCCTGGGTGACAACGTTTTTGAGGGATTTTTTGGGTCCGGACACGCTGGTCGGTCGATTTTTGGCTTCGGTGGGTTTGAAGCTGGGGTCACACGGGATGCTGGCCTATTTGATCGGCTGGATCGTCGTGCTGGCCGCTCTGCTGGGACTGGGAATCTTGGTAAAGTTGGGCGCGAAACGGCTCTTTCATCGGATGGTGGACCAGTTGTTCCTACGCGTCCCGATCATCAGCAGCTTGTACAGCAGTTTGAAGCAATTGGTCGAGATGTTCGACCACCAGCAGGAGAGCGATCTGAAGGCGATGAGCGTTGTATTCTGCCATTTCGGCAACCGTGAAGGTCCGGGCGTCTTGGCCCTGATGCCTTCGCCAGCGCCGATCAAGATCGAAGGGCGAGATCACCATGTCGTGGTGATTCCTACCGCTCCGGTTCCCTTCGGAGGAGGGTTGCTTTTCGTTCCCGTTCATTTGGTGAAGCCGGTGGCCATGTCGGTCGACCATTTTATGAGCATTTACGTATCGATGGGCGTCACAGCCCCGGATTTCATGAACCGCCACCTGGTCAATGGACGCACCGCCCCCGAATGATTAGAATGCCTTCCGCGAGGCTCGACCTTTTGGAGGGCTCGTGGAAGAATGGGATCGATTAGCTTGGAGTTAGAAAATCATGGCGAAAATGCGTGTTGGTATACTTGGTGCGACGGGAATGGTGGGCCAGCGTTTCGTACATTTGTTGGGCAACCATCCTTGGTTCGAGGTCGTGGCGGTGGCTGCCAGTCCTCGCTCGGCAGGCAAAACGTACGAGCAGGCGGTGGCCGGTCGGTGGACGATGCCGTCGGAGATCCCGTCGGCGGTGGCTTCGATGGTGGTGGCCGACGTGCAGGCGGTCCGGGCGGTCAGTGATCAGGTGGAGTTCGTATTCAGTGCCTTGGACATGGACAAACAGGCGATTCGTGACCTGGAGGACGAGTATGCTCGGCATGAATGCCCCGTCGTCTCGAACAACTCGGCGCATCGCTGGACGCCCGATGTTCCCATGATCATGCCGGAGATCAACCCGGACCATCTGGACGTCCTATCCGCGCAGCGCCGCCGGCTGGGAACTCGGCGTGGCTTCGTGGTGGTCAAGCCGAATTGTTCGATTCAGCCATACGTCCCGGCGCTTCATGCGTTGGCCGATCACCAACCGACGCGGGCGGTGATCTGCACCTACCAGGCGGTCTCCGGAGCCGGAAAGACGATGGCCACGTGGCCCGAGATGGATGATAACATCATCCCGTACATCGGTGGTGAAGAGGAAAAGAGCGAACGCGAACCGCTGAAGATCTGGGGCCGGATCGAGAACGGTGAAATCGCCAACGCCGCTGGTCCGCTGTTGTCGGCACAATGCGTCCGCGTACCGGTATCCGACGGGCATATGGCTGCCGTGTCGGTCAGCTTCGAGAAGAAGCCGCAACGGGACTTGATGCTCGAACGTTGGGCAGCGTTCGCCGGCAAGCCGCAATCGCTGCAATTGCCGTCGGCCCCGCAGCCCATGCTGCAGTATTTCGACCAGGAGAATCGTCCGCAGACCAAGCTGGACCGCGATCTGGGCAACGGCATGGCCGTGGCGGTGGGCCGACTGCGCGAAGATGTGGTGTTCGATTTCAAGTTCATCGCGCTCAGCCACAACACGGTGCGCGGCGCTGCGGGTGGCGCGGTGCTGATCGCGGAACTGCTGAAAGCCGAGGGTCGGCTGGACTGACGCGACCGCCTGCGTGCGAGCGAGCGTATCGGAAGTCGCCAGAGTCCATGGATTTGCTGTCATTCCCGAACTCTGGCGAGTTCGGCTACGGGTTGATGGTACCGGCGCGGGGTGCGTGGTTGCCGGAAGGGCGTTCCGCCTCTACAGTAGAGTAACGAGTAGGGTATGGCGCGGGCCCTGAACCAATCGATTCGAACGCTGGAAAACCAATTTTGAGGAGTCCACGCATGTCCTTTTCATTCAATCGACGCCATTTTGTTCGGTCTTCGGCCAGCGCTGCCGCACTGGCTGGCATGGCCCATTTGCCGGGATCGCCGGGATCGCCGGGAGTCGCCTCAGCGACGGATGCGCAGTCTTCGTCGCCGGACGCGATGGTCCCGCTGGAAGAAGATGTGGAATCGTTAGTTCGGATGTTGGAGGACACTCCGCGGTCGCGTTTGCTGGAGGAAGTGGCCGGGCGGATCCAAAAGGGGCTGAGTTACCAACAGATCCTTACGGCGTTGCAGTTGGCCGGTGTCCGCAATGTGGAACCGCGTCCCAGCGTGGGATTCAAATTCCACAGCGTCTTGGTCGTCTATTCGGCTCATCAAGCCAGTATCGGCGGGGCCGACCAGCATCGTTGGCTGCCGATCTTCTGGGCATTGGATTATTTCAAAGCCACGCAGGCTCAAGACGCGCGCGAGGGCGATTGGACGATGGCGCCGGTGGACGAGGGTTCGGTGCCGCCGGCCGAGCGGGCTTCGAAAATGTTCATCGAAGCCATGGACCGTTGGGACGAAGCCAAAGCGGACGTAGCGGTCGCCTCGCTGGGTCGCCACTTGGGCGCTCAGTCGGTCTTCGATCACTTTGCGCGATATGCCGGTCGCGATTACCGGTCCATCGGTCACAAGGCCATTTTCGTCTCCAACGCCTGGCGGACCTTGCAATGTGCGGGTTGGCGGTTTGCCGAACCGGTATTGCGTTCGCTGGCCTATGCCTTGTTGAACCATACGGGCGAAGGGAACCCGGCCGAGAACGATTATGAAGCCGATCGTCCTTGGCGAGAGAACCAGGAACTGGTGACGAAGATTCGGCCGGATTGGACGGAAGGTCGGCTGGATGATCAGGCGACCGTCGAGCTGTTGGAGGTCTTGCGGAACGATTCGTACAGCGAGGTCTGCCGATTGGCGGTCAAGATGTTGAACGAAGGCATCTCGCCTCAATCGCTGTGGGACGCCGTTTTCGTCGGCGCGGGCGAGTTGCTGATGCGTCAACCGGCCATCGTCGCTCTGCACGCATCGACCACGACCAACGCTCTGCATTACTTGTACACCGCCGCAGCAGACGACCGGACTCGCCGCCTGCTACTGTTGCAGAACCTGGCGTTTTTGCCGATGTTTCGCCAATCGATGCGGGGGCGCGGTCGAGTACAAGACGTTCGCATCGACCAGTTGGAAGCGGCCGAGACGGCGGACTCTCCTGCCGAGCAGGTCGAGGCCATTTTTGCTGACGTAGGCCGCGATGCGGCGTCTGCCGCTCGGCGCACCTTGGCCTATGCCCAGGACGATCCGACGGGTCTTGACTTCGTTCGCAAAGCGCGTGAACTCATCGCATTGAAATCGCGTACTTCGCACGACTTCAAATACAGCTCGGCCGTATTGGAGGATTACGCCAGCGTCTCACCTGCCTGGCGGCCCGCTCACTTGGCTTCGACCGTCTACATGCTGCTGGGCACCAGCCGTGCCGACAATCCGTTAATTGGACGCACGATCGAGGCACTGGCCTAGCCCGGATTTCCTCGTTCACGCTTCGAGGCTGTGAAGAAATCGGACTGGCTCCGAACTGAAACTCCGAAAACCATGAAAAACAGGGGTCGCCAAGGTGCCTGTCCCCATTTTTTCACAGCCTCTTCGGGTTACGAACAATACGGGTTAGTGCGATCTTTTTCTCGCCTCGCGACCGACCTGGATCGGATGTTGCGTCGACGGGATCTTCGCCGCGCCCTCGGAACTGTACCAAGGAGGTCCCGTTACCGTAGTGCGAATCCGCCAAGCCTACGACATGGGCCACCACCAAGTGCTCATCTACCTGCACTTGGCCAGGAGCGACAGTCGGACGATGCCGGCCTTTTTCCAATACCGGAGGCCTGCTTTTCGATATCTCGCCGTTCAAGCAGGTACACGCTGAGCGCTGTTCAAGTAAGAACGACTGACGGCGCCGCCGTTCTGGCCAGAGGTGCGGGCACAGCGCACGCATGATCTGAACGGCATGCCGCAGTCGGCACACCCAGGTGTCTACTTCCGATCACCGTTCGTTGCGGCTTGACGCAAGGCGAGGTAGGACGAACTGCGGCGGTTGGCGGAACGCAGCCCTGACCATCCACTGGTCGCGGCCTTTCAGCCGCTGCTGGCGGAGCACGAAACGGAACTGGAACGGAACGCCGGGGGACCTCCGCGAAAGCCAAACGTTATTCGTTGTGGTGCCTGTCCCGTTTTTCAGCAGCCTCCTCCGGCTGAGCGTTAAACGATTGGATCGGGTTTCGGTGCTTGATACTTTCCTGGAGAAAATCACGGTGACGATTTGCCGCTTTTGCTTTTGCTTCTGCTTGCTTGCCTGGAGCTTGTTCGTTCTGTTGGTTGTCCAGCCGGTGGCCGCGGACGAATTTCCCGCTGAGTTCGACTTGGCTCGGTGCGGCGGATCGCCGCCGGAGGGTGTCTCGGTCTCGACGGTCGGCGGCGTGCTGCGTTGCGTGATCCGCTCGGAAACGGCCACCGCTCGGTGTCTTCCTGTTTCCTACGAAAGGTTGACGACCATGATCGAGATGTTGCGGCAAGCTCAATCCATTCTAGATCCACAGGAGATTGAATGTAGCCAAGGTCGCTGGGATGTTTGGCAAAGTCATCAAGTCGCATTGCAGCAACTCTCCAATCTTGGTGGTGCTGGTACGTCTTAACCAACTCGACCAAGTGACGAGCGGGTAAAGCCGCGTATCGCTGGAAACTGCGGCGACTTTCGGAGATTGCCTCTGTGGCCGCGAGCCTTGCAGACGCCGCAGTTGTTTTCGCTCGCCAAATCTGCCAGAACGCGACCAGAACGCCAAGAAATGTTGCAACAACACCCAAGTCCTGAACAAGAGGGGCTAGAAAATGGCCTGTCCAAATCGAAGCAGCAAAAAATCTGATCATATCACTTGGGAGGTCAGCGACAGGGGATAACTCGCAACAACCGTTTGAATCGACAATTATCCCAATCGCACTTAGCACGCAATCAGAGTTCAAACTAGCGGCAGACTACAGGTCTGCTGATGGGTATCTTACCCTCCGTCCGTTAAGGCTGCAACCATAGACGAAAACACGAAAGAGACAAGCACCTTTCGTGGTGGGCCGAACAGGTTTCGGGGGCAGTGGTCGTAACGTTTGTTCCGAACAGAATCAGCGACGGCCCCGGTTCGTTCGGCGGCAGATGGATGTTGTTGACTTGCAGCCACTGAACGGCTAGGTGTTCCTCGGTGCTTTTGTAGGCGTGGGACAATCCGACGCTGACCGGTGTGCGAGTTTGGTTCGCCAGCGCTTGGCTCAGACGCTGGGCGACGGGCTCATCGGGCGTTACGCGGTCTTCACCGTACAGGCGGATGTCGGTCACGGGGACGCTGTAGCGCCGCGAATCCTCGTCGAAGGCGAAGCGGATGCCAGTGGGATCCGCCGTGTTCTGCGAATGAATGCTGGGCTCCTTCGCCTAGTAACAGCCCAGCGACCGCAGACCGTGAGACTCCGGCACTTCGCATCGGGCCGCGCCGATCGGTTGCAGGTCGCGGCCAAAGATTTCGGCCAGCGTATCGTTGGCCAATTCTGTCAGCAGTTGCCAGAATTGCGGGTAGGGCAAGCGTTGCAAACATCGCGCCGCGACGGTTTCGAATTGCCGATCTTCGATCTCAGGAACGTTGCCCACAAACTTCGTGTCGCGCAATTCAACGTGGCAACCCAGTTCGAAGGGGCCGCCGTGACAGGCCAGCATCTCGGTGCGCATCCGGCTGGCCAGAACCGGGCGGACATGGCGCCGAGTCGTCGGATCGACACCGGCGGCGCACATGAAGCCCTTCTGCATCCGCGTCAAATGGATGATCATGATTTGCAAGTCGAGTCTCCGGGGCAGCCCGCTAAAGAACGGCAAAGAAAGAACGGTCGGCTTTCGTTCAGAGGTACCCTGCGCCACCGCATTTCCGGCCCCCACCGGTCCTGCACCGGTGGAGGCCAGGTTTGGCAACCACACGCGGGTCCCCGCCGGTCCTGCACCGGTGGAGGCCAGGTTTGGCAACCACGCGCCGGCCCCCACCGGCGAATTTCCGGCCCCCACCGGCGCAGGGTCGCTGTTGGGTCAAAGGGAAGAAGAATGGGATGGGGGACGAGGTGCGCGGCTTAGTTTCCAAACCGGGCTCCCACCGGTGCAGGACCGGTGGGGAGCGAGAGAGGGAGATATTCACGGCAACCAGTCACGTAGTTTC
>SKKK01000099.1 GCA_007121535.1 Planctomycetaceae bacterium
GAATGCGGTGGCGCGAGGCCGGCGTAGTTGCCAAACCTCGCCTCCACCGGTGCAGGACCGGTGGGGGCCGAATGCGCTGCGGAAAGGGAACAAAAACGGGAGCAAGCCAATTGGCCTTGACCGGCACGAATTGAACACGCCAGGTCAGCCCCCTTTTCTGACAGAGCCTAGCCTTGAAACCATCGTGTTCACGGATCGGCCGACTCGGAAAGGCGACGCAGAGTTTCGGAAGAAAGGCCCGAGAGTTCTCCCTTGTCAGAGATCGTGCTGAGCGCTAGCGGAGCATTCACGACTTGACCGTCGACGAGCAGTGCCAACCGCCCGGGTAGATCTTTCGATGTGGCTTCCATCATCCGAGCACGCCCTTCTTCTGTAAACTCGATCACGATGCGATGATTGGAATATGGCATCTCCCAATGCTCGATATTCTGGATGTGCTGGTTTTCCACGATCGCCTGTGGGTGAAGATAGAGCGTCTGGGGCGTCCAACCGGGAATCGTAGCCTCGATCAGTCCTTCCGCCGGTTCCATCTCCGCCCATCGAAATTCGAAGGCCACGGTGGGCCGCCCGAGGTCGATCGGTACCTCGCTGAGTGGCTTGATCTCAGACACGGTCTCATCATCTTCCGATATGACATGCACTTCATAGCCCTCGGGAGGCACCATCGCAAACAGCGACGGATCACGAGGCTCAAAGGAAAAGTCTTTGTATACTATGTGAAGCGGTGGAGAGAATCCGAACGCATCGGTCTTATGCTCAATCCGAACGGGCAGAAACGTCGCTGAATCAACCGACAAGAGGACTTCCGTGCCCCCGGAGAGGCGCGACTCGGGAGGAATCCGGTATCGAAGCACGGACCGGCCATCGATTTCACCGTCGACCAATCGTTCCGCCTTGTCGATCTTGCCACTCCGCAATCTCTCCAACAACTCAGCCAGCGTCGGGTATCCGCGTGCGGTCGTGTCCTGGTGCCAGATCGATGCCTGCTTCTTCGTCGGACGTATGTCCATGAAGACGCCTCGATCCAAATCGTATACACTTATCGACTCGCCATCTGCCGATTCGAATCGATAACGACGACCGGCGAATTCCTGCACGACGGTGCCATCCGTCTGGAAGTTCATCCCAGGATGGTTTTCGGGCAATTGGATGGTTTTCGCAGTAAACGTGACGCAGTACACCTGTTGAAACGCGTGCTGGACTTCGGCCAAGACGTTGCTTGTGCCGGACTTGGCAAAGAAACCGTAATACAATCCAACCAGGACCATCCCGGCGAGTATCGAGATGATCGCCGACCAACGCATCCAGCGCGGCGTGCCGCGTCGTTCCGGCTGCTGAGCTGGCTTGTTGCACGGAACCACGCGGGCAACCAAAGCCCCGCGAGTTCGCTCGATCGCCCGTTCCATCACCTCCGGCGGCGGTTCCAGTGCGGCCAATCGCCGTAGCATAAGTGCATCATCAGGCGTTGTGGAATCGTTCATGGGGTTTCTCCTCGAGTGGATTCTTGACAATTCTTTGTCAGCAGCACTCGTAATTGAGCGAGCGCTTTGTGGCAAAGCGCGCGGATCTGGTGCGAGGTCTTGCCGTACTCTTCCGCGAGCGTATCGTATGATTGTTGTTCGATGTAACGCAGCGTGAGAAATTCGCAGTTGCGATCGGACAGCCCGGTCATGGCATTCAAGACCGCTTGCAGTTGCTCGGACGCCCGAAATTCCATCATAAGGCAAATCGAAGGGAATCATCTAGCCGTAGCGTTGTGAATGGTCTCTGGTCGAGCCACCCGTCCTACCGAAGGTTTCCAATATGGCAGGATGCCTTCGATCGGCGGCCTCGGCGGTGTCAGAGCCGGTCGCCGACGCACGGGGTCGCGCAACGGGGTCGGGAGTCGTATTCGGCCAACGACCAACCACATGGTACATGCTTTCTCCGAAAACGACTCCCGACCCCTTCCGCCAACCTCTTCCGCCCGATTCCACCCAAGAGCTGTTTGATCGGGTGCTTCGGATCGGCAAAGGAATGACTGTCGGTCGTTAGGTGAGCGGCACGGCGCTAGCCGCCGTTAGGTGAGCGGCACGGCGCTAGCCGCCGTTAGGTGAGCGGCACGGCGCTAGCCGCCGTTAGGTGAGCGGCACGGCGCTAGCCGCCGGTTCTTCCACTGCACGGGCACCGGTGGCTAGCGCCATTCCGCTCAGTAATTCATTCGCCGATCCTTACGCTGGCTTCTGCTCCCGGAAGTGACGGACGACCATCCTCAGTTCGCCGTAGCTGTATTTCTTGCCAAAGTGGGATTTCGCCTCCGCCACACCAGCCTCAGGCTGATCTTGCAGGAACTGCCGAATGTCCGCGACCGTCGCCGAATCGAGCACCGAGTGGATGTCCAATTCACCCAGTCCGATGAAGTGGGACAAATGTCCTTCGATCGTGCCGCGCGTGAGACCACGTGTGCCGGCGATCTCGTCCAGGCTCTTGCCCGCTCGAAACAAAAAAAGACTGTGACGCTGAGTGTCCGAGGTGTGGGGCTGCGAAAGCGCCGACGCGGTGTCAGAATTCTTCGGAACCTGGTGCTCCGTACAGTATTGCTGAATCAATTCGCTCAGCTCCTGGCCGTACCGCCGCAGTCGCGCTTTACCGATTCCGCTTACTTGACGGAGCTGGGCCTTTTCCGTCGGCAGATAGGTCACCAACTCTCGCAGCGCAGCATTCGGAAGAATATCCCACGGCGCCCTGCCCTGTTGCTGAGACGTTTGCTCGCGCCACTGCAAAAGCTGACGGTACAGCGTCGGATGCGGCACCCCTTTGGGCACGACCAACGGACCTCGTGAGGGCGTGGTCGAAGCCTGGGTGAATTCCAGCTCGGCGTTGACTTTCGCGCGGTTGTACGCTTCGGTGCGGAAGCCGTCGCTACAGGCAGCGAAGCAAGCGCGTTTGGTAAAGAGCGCGAGCTGCAAAGAGTACAGTTGAGACGTCAGAGCCTCGCCGACCGCTTGATTGTCGGAGACCATGGAAATCGCTTTCGCGTCCTGCAAGAGCCCCGCGATCTTGTCCGTGAAGTACGCGCTGGCTCTTTGAACGCGGACCTGCAATGCGTCGTTCGCTTCGGGCATGGCGTCTTGGCGGAGGTATTCGACAAGCTGCGGTGCGAACTTTGCGGCGACTTCGAACAGTAGCTTCGTTGACTGCTCGGCCAGCGATTGCATCTGAAGCAGTGTCGGCGGCGGCAGCGATTTCGCGTGCTGTGCCAGTGTGAAACGCAGTTTTTCCAACGATTCGCCGATCGAGTCGAAACTGAACAGCTCCTGCAAAAGGGATGCTTGGAACTCGCGTTTGGCTGCCTGCAATTGCGGCTCACTGGGAGCAAGGCGTTCGGCGTCCCGGCTGAAGTTTCGTACCACGGGATCGGTCTTCACACTAAAGCCGTTGATCAAAGACCGCAAGACGATGCCATCGAAGCTCTTGCAGCGGCTCAGCGCGACATAGACCTGGCCGTGGGCGAAAGCGGCTTGGGCATCGATGATCGCTCGCTCGAACGTCAGACCCTGGCTCTTGTGGATGGTGATGGCCCAGGCCAGCTTCAGTGGATACTGAACGAACAAGCCCACAACCTGCTCATCGATCTTTTTCGTCTCTTCGTTCAGCGAGTACTTCACGTTTTGCCATTCGGCGGGAGCGACCATGATGTCGGTCGCCTCACCCGGGCAACGCACGTAGATCGTATCGTCTTCGATGTGGGTGATCTGACCGATCTTGCCGTTGAAGTATCGTCGTTCGGGCGGCAAATCGTTCTTGATGAACATGACCTGGGCGCCCTTCTTGAATTCCAAGGTCTCTTCCGTCGGATAGGAACCTTGCGGAAATTCACCGACGATCTGAGCTTGGAACACATGGCGCGCCGTGGAAAGCTGCTTGAGATTCCTGGCGTTGATCTCATGGGCGGCCGCGTTCGTTGCCGTCAGCGTGATATAGGCATCCTTGCTGGGCGGCTGAAAATCCGCGATGTAACGGCTATTGAGCTTCCGAAGCGACTGATCGTCAAGGCAGTTGTCCCGCACCTTGTTCAGTAAAGCGATGAACTCCGGGTCGGACTGGCGGTAGATGTGTTTCAGTTCGATCGAAATGTAGTCGGTTTGTGCGAGCGCGCGGCTGCTGAAAAAATAGGGCGTATCGTAGTACCGGTGCAACAGATCCCAGTCTTCCTGATTCACAACGGGCGGCAGTTGGTGCAGGTCGCCGATCATCAGCAGTTGCACTCCGCCGAACGGCCGAACGGCGTCGCGAAAGCGGCGCAAGACGTCATCCACGGCGTCCAGCAAGTCCGCCCGAACCATGCTGATCTCGTCGATCACGAGCAAATCAAGGCTGCGGATCAGCCGGATCTTCTGACGCGTAAACCGGCGTTGTTGGCTCGGCTCGCTGCGCGGAACGCCCGGCAAATGGATGCCCAACGGCAGTTGGAACAGCGAGTGGATGGTCATGCCGCCGGCGTTGATGGCGGCGACACCGGTGGGCGCGACAACGGCCAGACGCTTCCGGCCGTCGGCCTTGATTTGGTGCAGAAAAGTTGTCTTGCCGCTACCTGCCTTGCCGGTCAGAAACAGGCTCTTGTCCGTATTGCAAACGTAGTCGAACGCAAGTTCAAGCTGCGGATTGGTCTGCAGGTTCATCGATACGCCTTGAAGAGAACGTCCACGGCCATTGGCATTTCAACCGTTGCCTTTCTATCCGGAACGAAAGTCCTCGCACATGAAAACGGCGCTTTGACTCCATGAATGGCCCATCGCAGCTTCTCCAATCGGTTTTCGTCGTTCACGTTCATACCCCTCAATCAATCCGTGGCCCGCGGGCACCGAACGCGGGTCGGCATCAGCGCGAAACGCTTTGCACGAGTATCCAAGTCGACCCGCGTTCGGTGCACGCGGGCCACAATCGCGTTCTCCGAAGCAACGACAGCTTTTTAATCTATGATTTGGTGCCGGTGGAAGCAATGGGCACCGACCGTCTTTGGATGACCCCATTGCAGTTTTCCAGCGACTCGACGGCAGCGAGGCACGTGAGCCGTTTTATTGAACATCCGGGCAAGAAGAGTTGTTGCCTCTCGCGCCTTGACCAGTCGGCCAGTCACCCTTCCGCCGACTCGGGGTCGGCGGTAAAAGGCAGCCCCCGGCTCGTGTCGTCCTTCCCAGTCGGCCGCTCACCGATTTTCCGACATCGATTCGGAAACGACGTTAAGTTCGACTTTGTTCCCGGACACCTGTACGTCGTAATTCAGCACGAACCGGCGGAGATCCGGAAACAGCTTTCTTCGACGGTCCTCGATGATTTCCAACGCATCGGCGATCGCGTCGACTCGTTCGGCATCGCCGTCCGGCGACTCGAAGGTATCGATGATTTCTCTTTCTACCTCTGCCTGGTGTTCCACCGGCAACATCGACTTGTTCCAGGCGGCGATGGTCAGTTGTACGAGGATATCCACCAAGTCGGGGTCGGATACGTCGCCGTCGATCAATGGATCCGCCAGTTCCAGGAGAACTTCAGACATCTTAGGCTCGCCGCCAATTACGACTACTCGGTGGCGGCCTGTGAAACCCGGTCGTCTCTTCCGCTTCTTTTTCGACATACGCTAAGCTCCTAAGCTTCATCCCATCAGCCATTTCGAAGGAGACGATCTACAGCGATCGGCGAGGCTCTCCTGCGCCAGCAGACCGATGGCCGATTCGAGAGCGAGGTCCGAGTGGATCTTCTCGAAGACACTGGTGGCGAAAAGGCGGAAGTGCCGCTGGGCGCTGGGAAAGTCATCGGCTACGGCGGCATCGGTGCCGATTCGGGACCAGTTCTTTGATGACCCAGGCGATCGTCTCGTTCGTATGCCGCAGATGCACGGAGTTGCCGACAAGCTGGTAAGCGTCTTCCCGTCCGTACTTTTCGACCGCCCGGATCACCAACGGGGCCACACCCTCGTCCTGGCGATAGCAATCTTTGAAGTACCTGACCGCCCGCAACCGGATATCCACTTCGGGATGCAGGATCGCCTGTTTGATCTTCTCTTCCGAAAGCTTCATGCCATTCCTCGTTTCCATGTCACTGGCAGTCGATCAAATACGACACCAGCCTCCGGTTGTCGTTGTCCCGGAAAAGAACGACCATTTTGCCGGACTTTAACGATGTCGACAATTCGGCGTCATTCGCCAAGCCTCATAGATTTCCTGCTGAGTCAGACCAAACTCCTGCCGAGCAGACTTGTCGCTCAACGTGGCTCCCTTTTTCGTCCAAATTGAATTCATGATTCACCCGCCATTGTGCCGGTTCCATAATTCCGACATTCAGTCCAATCGATCTCGACCACGCAACACCCGTCTTGACAAATATGTACCCCCTCCGTTTTGACTGCAACTTGACCACCGGACGGCTCCCCAGACTTTTTGCTCATTCTGAGCTAACGTTACCAGATCTAAGTGCTGCCGACCATTACACCCCCCCGACGTTTCACGGTTCTCTTCGGGGTTCGGGGACCAAATAATCGTAAGTGCAATCTGGACAAGGCGTTGTGTGGATTCTGTTGGTATCAGTCCATTTGACGTATTTTTCATTATATGAAAAATATCCATTTGCGCATTGACAATGTAAAGATGAACGGAATAATTAGGCAAGTCGTGCAAAATTTAGACGGCCCATTTTTAGACGGCCCATTACCGAGTGCTGAAATGCGCGAAAACGAATACCTCGATTCCACGGTCGCTTAGAAAAGGGAGAATCGCATGTTGGGACTCGAGAACCTCGATCCGAAGATACTCGGACATCGCCTTGCCGAGGCCAGAAAGTCTCGTGGGGTCACGCAAGAGGATGCGGCAAAGCACCTCGGCTGCAGCCGCCCCACTTTCATTGCGGTCGAAAAAGGTACTCGACTCCCCAAGTCTGAAGAGATCGTGAGTCTTGCAGCGCTGTATGGACGGAAGGTCAGCGACATCGTGCGACCGGGCGAGCCGCTAGGCGATCTTCAGCCGCACCTTCGGGCGGTAGCCCAGCAGATGAATGCAGAAGAGGAAGGAATCGCGGAGGCGATTGTTGCTTTACAGAAATTCGCCGAGGACTATCACCGGCTCGAACGACTCCTTAACGTCCCGCTACGGATGAACTACCCGTGCGAAGTCCAGATCGGCAGGGGCAACGTCCTTGCACTGGCTGAGGATGTCGCAGCCCAAGAGCGTTTACGCTTGGGGCTCGGTGATCAGCCCGTTGTCCATGTCAGGAGTCTGCTGGAGGCTGAGGTTGGTCTGCGAATCATCTACGAGGATCTACCGTCCAGGATCGCTGGGATGTTCGGCTTTTCCAGCGACTTGGGCGGTGTGATCGCAGTGAACCGCAAGCACCCTCCTGAGCGTCGTCGAGCGACTCTTGTGCATGAATACGGACATCTGATCACCGACCGTTTTAGGCCGGGCATCGACTATGTGACCTTCCATGGAAGAAAGCCTGCGAACGAGAGATTTGCTGAGGCATTCTCGATGGCATTTCTCATGCCAGCGACCTCGGTGCGGCGGCGGTTCAACGAGATTGTGAATGAGAGCGGCGATTTCCAAATTGCCGATCTGTGTCGCCTCAGCCATTTCTATAACACTTCGGTAGAAGCAATGACGCTGCGATTGGAAGGGCTGGGGTTAATCCCCAAGGGAGTTCGTGATCACCTGCAAGAGTCCGGCTTCGAAGTGCGACGCGCAGAGGCGATGCTAAACCTCCACCAATACCCGGTGACGGACAACCGCTTCCCGGACAGGTACGTGCTGCTTGCCGTGCAAGCCTACGACAAAGGCAAAGTGAGTGAAGGTGAGCTTTGCGGTCTGCTTCGATGCGACCGGGTGACTGCCCGAGAAATGGTCGATCGGCACCTGACGACGACGGCTGTTTCGGAGGACGGCGAAGTGCGGCAGATCCAACTTGAGACGAACCACTCACTGCTTGGAAATGCGAAGTGATCGGGAACGCCCAATGTCAGAACGGATTATCGACGCATGTTGCCTGATCAATCTTTATGCGAGTGGCACGGAAGACAGCATCATTTCGGCGTGCGGTGGCTTTTGGGTTCCCACGCAAGTGCAAAACGAGGCACTACTCGTGCGGCGTTTCGATGAGGATGATCCAACAAGACTCGTAACGCGAGATATCCATCTCAACGATGCCATTGCCTCAGGCTTGATCCAAACGTGTCAACTCGAAGGGCAGGATGAAACGGATGCCTTCGTCCGTTTTGCCATGGAGCTGGATGACGGCGAGGCAAGCTGCTTGGCTATTGCCATGTCAAGAGGATGGTTCGCAGCAACCGATGATCGAAAGGCAAGGCGAATAGCATCCGAGAACGGGATTGCGCTGATCGGCACGCCCGAGTTGATTCAACGATGGATCGACGCAACGTCGCCGAGCGAAGCGGCTGTAGCCGATGTGTTGAAGAAGATCGAACTCTTTGCGAAGTTTCGGCCTCGCCGAAGCGATCCACTTTACGGTTGGTGGGTCGGACTCACGGAAACCGACTAAGCACCATTCCTTCGTGACCTCGTTCCCGTGACGCCAAGGGCGTCGAACCCCAAAGCCCAAGGCCGCGGTACTCCGCGCACCTTGGGTTGCCGAAATGCACGAACATGCCGGCAAACCCCCACGGGGTTTCACACGCCGCCGCTACCGTGCTGGGCGAGGGCCTCTGATCCCGTCGAAATCGTCGACCGCTCAGTTCCGCCGGACTGGCCAGATGGCCGAGTGATCGGTGGTTCGGCCGCGGCTGTCGAAGCGGCCGTGAATGAATCCACGGCCTCCCACGTGGGCCGGAACCAAATCGGGTTCGCCCC
>SKKK01000085.1 GCA_007121535.1 Planctomycetaceae bacterium
CGGCGGACGGCGAGGGAAAGAAGGTCTTTTTCGGATCGGACGTTCTAGCCGGCCAGTCAGCCTTCCGCCGACGCGGGGTCGGCGGTGAGGCCCAGCCACATCACAATGCCGCCATTCTTCCGCCCCGTCGACGAGCGTTCGATTCTCCACATGGCGGCCGGGGTTGGATCGTAACAATAACGAGAAACGTTAGAACGAGGGGCATGCAATCTCGGCGAATAGGTTAGGTGGGTGGCACCTTTCAGTCTTTCAGTCGCACCGCACCTTTCCGTCGCACCAGTCGCAGCTTTCAGTACTCGCCGTGCGTTCGAGTCTCGATGATTGACTTGGGTTGCAGGCGTCAGGCCGCGTTAGGGTTGGCGTCTCACGGGTTGACAAACGGCCGGGGAGAGCCGACGCTGAGCTTTTTCCGATCAAGGGTTTCTGATCCATAGCCGCAAGGTACCACAGCCTTCAGCACGGGGCGTATGGCAGTCGGTCCAGAGGAGTTCGTCATGGCCGCAACGACGCCATGCAGTTCGGCAGCGCGGTGGCCCGGTTTCACAACCCGACCGCCCCGCCGACCGCAGGCTTCGGGAAGCAGGCTTCGCCGGCGGCGCTGGCAGCCGAGTCCCGGGAAACGGAACAGACGAGCCTGGACATGGTGGACATCGACGAAGCGAACGAGCCCACCATCACGGACAAAGTGGAGACGGCGGGACGCTTCGGCATTTTTGGAGGTCAATCCGGAAGCCAAAATGAAAGCGGTGCTCGAAATCAGCAACAATCTGGCCGGGACCGTGGATTTGTCCGCCTTGCTGCCCAAGATCCTGGACAGTCTGTTCGGTATTTTCCGGTGCGCCGATCGCGGTTGTATTCTGTTGAAAGACGACGCGACCAACCAACTTGTTCCGCGAGATCGCCGACATCAACATTCGCTCGATGATGTGCGTTCCCCTGTTGAGCTCGGACGGCCAGGTGCTAAGCATCCTGACCATCGACTCGCAGAACACGCTGGGGCAGTTCACTCACGAGGATCTGGACATTTTGATGACCGTAACAACGAGCACATGTGCGACACTAACGTCGAGGGTCAGAAGAGGGCCGCCGGAAGCCCATCAGATGGGCAAGCTGTTGCTGGAAGATGTCCGTCGCCATGCCCAAGGCTACCCACAAAGTGATGACATCACCATCATGGCTTTCGGCCGAAACCCGGACCCGCTTGTACAACCCTTAGCATGACAGGACCCTTAACCATGAAGATCCCCCTGCAACCCATCGCAACCGTCGTTTTCCTGGTGTTCCTGGCCGCGCCGACCGTGGCCCAGGAGCGATCGATCTCGCGTGCCGATTTAATCGAAAAGACGTCCGGCTTTTGGATCGGTCAATTGGTTGGAAACTACATGGGTTTTCCCTTCGAGAACATCTACGTCGACGAACCGATTCCCGTGCTGGTCGACCGCTACTACACGCCCCACAACGGCGGCGACCTGCGGATGAATCGCCACGATCATCGTGCCTTCGCTCCGTACTTGTTCACCCTGTTCGATGGCGCCTACACCGACGATGACACCGACATCGAGTTCGTGACGTTGCACGCCGTCGAAAAGTACGGATTGGACATCGACTACCAGCAGATTACCGAAGCCTGGAAGCGACATATCAATCGGCGGATCTGGGTGGCCAACCGCACGGCGAGAAACCTGATGGATCAAGGCTTGCTTCCACCGGATACGGGCAGCAAGCAGCATAACCCCCACTGGTTCCAAATCGATGCGCAATTGGTCAACGAGATTTGGAGTGCTTTTTATCCCGGCATGCCTGCGAAAGCCGCCGAGCGAGCCGAATGGGGCGCGAGGATTACCAACGACGACTGGGGTACCCATCCCACCATCGCTTACGCCGTGATGATCAGCGAAGCCTATTTCGAAGACGATCCGCAACGTCTGGTCCAAATGGCCTTGGACGCGATCCCGGCCGAAGGTCCCTTTTACGAAGGCATGAACGACGTCATCCGCTGGCATGCGGAAACGCCCGACGATTGGCGGAGCACGCGCCAGAAGATCCACGACAAATACTACCGATATCAGAAGGGAGACTACCAAGCACCCGTATCGGTCGTCTCGTCGTTGGTCAACGGCTTGTGCGGCATCATGGCCGTGCTGTATGGCGAAGGCGATTTCATGAAGACGGTTGGCATCGCCGTCAGCGCGGGCTACGATTGTGACAATCAAGCGGCCACCTGTGGTGGGCTGATCGGCGTCATGTTGGGTGCCCAAGCCATCCCCACGGAATTGACCCACGACTGCTTGCCGCGCGGTCGTTGGGACAAACCGTTCAACGACACCTATATCAACTTCAGCCGCGACGATCTGCCCATCCACAACCGAATCTCGGATATCGTCCAACGGATCGTCGACATCGCAGAAGCCGCGATCCTGGTGGAAGGAGGACAGAAGCTGGAGCGGGAAGGTCAAATCATCTACGTGATCCCTTGAGCCACAAGGAGCTAAGCACCCGGACAGGCATTTCTCGGTGGAATCGGGCGGAAGGGGGGCGGGAGTCGTTTTCCGGGTACATCGCTTGAGGTCGTTGACTTGCCAGTCCGCAGTCGGTTGGTTATGTTGACAAAGATGTTTGTCTCTGGAGCAATTTCTTGGAATGCTCCGCTTCCATGCCCCGATTGACTATGGACCCAGCCATGAAAGCCTTTCTGTTGATCGCGACGGTGGCAGCGGCGTTGCTGCTGCCGGCATCTGCCAAATCGCTGGACGACCCATCGCCGCCGCAACGTCCCAATGTCCTGTTTATCGCCATCGACGACTTGAATGATTGGGTCGGATGTCTGGGCGGCCACCCGATGGTCAAAACCCCGCACATCGACCGACTGGCAGAACGCGGCACGCTGTTTCAAAACGCTCACATTCAATCGCCGTTGTGCAATCCGTCGCGGACAAGTTTGATGCTGAGTTTGCGGCCCACGACGACCGGTATCTACGGGCTGGCTCCGTGGTTTCGCACCTTGGAAGAATGGGCGGATCGAGTCACGTTGCCGCAGCACTTCAAGAATCATGGATACAAGACGTTCACGGCGGGAAAAGTCTACCATGGGGGCGCAGGCGGCCCGAAGTTGCGGACGATCGAATTCGATGTCTGGGGTCCGCCCGGAGGGATCGGAGTCCGGCCGCCCGAAAAGTTGATCCCGCCAACACCCATGGGAAACCATCCCTTGATGGACTGGGGTGTCTTCCCGCACGATGACGAAGATAAGCAGGATTACATCGTGGCAAGCTGGGCGATCGAGCAACTGGAGAGTATGCCCGAGGATCAACCCTTCTTTTTGGCCGCCGGTTTCTTCCTGCCGCACGTGCCGTGCTATGCGACCCAACAGTGGTTCGACTTGTACCCCGACGATGACAGCCTGCTGCCGCCGATTCGCGAGGATGATCGAGCGAACACGCCCGATTTTTCGTGGTACATCCATTGGGAACTGCCGGAACCGCGACTGCGCTGGGTGCGTGAAAACGATCAATGGCGAAATCTGGTCCGCTCGTACCTGGCGTGTACCAGCTTTATCGACGCCCAGGTCGGTCGAATGATCGACGCACTCGATGCCTCGGGATTGGCGGAGAACACGGTCATTGTGCTGTGGTCGGATCACGGCTATCACCTAGGCGAAAAGGGCATCACGGGCAAGAACACGTTGTGGGAACGCAGTACACGCGTGCCCTTGATCTTTGCGGGACCGGGTGTGCCGTCTGGCCAGCAGACCGTGCAACCGGCCGAACTGCTGGATATCTATCCGACGTTGATCGAATTATGCGGGCTAAAACCCCGTGACGATCTGGAGGGGCTGAGTTTGATGCCGCAGATCCAGGATCCGGCCGCTGAGCGCGCGCGGCCGGCGATCACCAGTCACAACCAGGGCAATCACGGGATTCGCAGCGTGCGTTGGCGTTTCATTCAATACGCGGACGGCACGGAGGAACTGTACGATATGCAGCAGGATCCTCACGAGTGGACGAATCTGGCTGCCGATCCCCGGTACGCCGACGTGCTGGCCGAGCATCGCCGCTGGCTGCCTCGAATCGATCGGCCGCCGGCGCCCGGCAGCGCCCACCGCGTGCTGACGTACGATCCGGCGACCGATGAAGCCGTTTGGGAAGGCACCACCATCCGTCGCGGCGATCCGATTCCTGAATGACGGGCACCCGATCGTCGCCCAGACGGGGCTGTCGGGCTCAGACCCAAGGCAGTTCCTGGAAGCGGAAATCGAACTGTCCGTCCGGGTGCAGATCGATAATGCTGAAGCCCGCAGGAAAACCGCGATAGGACCGTTCCCGCCACCAGCTACCGGAGACGGCGCCGGCACAGATGTACGTCACGCCCCGGTACTCGACGCGATCTTTGCGATGCGTATGTCCGGATAGCGCCAGACGCACGTTGTGTCGAGCGAACAATTGAGCCAGATCCAATGCGTCCCGGCACATTTGCCGCAGCGGGATCTGGTATATCTGCTGGGCCTCGTTCCACATCCCGCCCGTGTCCAGCACGGTGACGCTAAGGATCGGGATGTGGCAGACCACGACGGCGGGCATGTCCGCGGGCTTTTCCGCCAAATCCCGCTCCAACCAATCGCGTTGGGCTTCGTCCAGGTAAGCTTGGTACCGGTTATCTTCGGTCGGCTGGATGTCGTCCAGGACATAGAAACGCCAGCCGCCTTGATCGAACCGGTAGTACGTCCGCTCCAGGTCGAACCGTTCGCAGAACATCCGCTTGCCGTACTTCGGATGGTCGGGGCTGACGCCGCGCCGGTTCGACCATGCGAACACGTCGTGGTTGCCCAAGCAGGGATACAGGGTCAAGTCCGTATGATCGCGGACGATCTGCTGGTACAGATCGAACAGCAGCCGAGCCCGCTCGTAATCCTGGTCGAAGACATCCATCACCAGATCGCCGCCGGTCAGCACGAATTCGGCGTCCGCTTCGTTGGCCTGCTGCAGGCAGCGGATGAAACCGGCATCGGCATCCCGCTCGGGTTGGACGTGCATATCGGTCAAGTGCAGAAAACGCAACGGCTTCGACGGCGATGCAGCGGCTTGGGACCGCCGCGTGATCGCCGCCCAAGGTCCGGCAGCCATCGCGGCAGTCGCCGATGCTAGAAAGCGACGGCGGGAGAAAAAATCTGACATTCGCTTGGTACTCCTCTAGGTGGACCCGGTAGGTAAAGGTCATAACGCAGCGGGAGATCGTCGCGATCCAAGCACATCCCGGGCAAGACGAGCACGGACCAAAGCACGCAACCCCCGCTCCTTCAGCTTATTCTAAACATCTGGTTGCCAATCTTGAACAGCATGAATATGGCGAGACATGGTAAGCACTCGGCCAGGCGTTCTTTTGTCGATCAAGGTGTGCCACCCCATTGTGGTGGACCGTCCGGTCGTCGCCGAATCGAATATCGTCAAAGTCTTGTCTTGACGCGGTTGTCGAAGTAGTATCGAAGGATTGGGGAATCACAAGGGGAAAGGCGACGCATGTCGGAATCCAGTCCACCAATCCGATCGGTACATACGACGATGTTGGCCATTCGGCTGGGCACGGATCTGTATGCCATACCACTCGAGGCCGTGGAAGAGGTCTTGCCGGCTCTGCCAGTCGAGGCGGTTCCGCTGTGCCCCGCGTTCGTCCGAGGCGTGGTTTACGTGCGTGGTCGGTTGATTCCGGTGGTGGATGCTGCGGAACGATTGGGACTGAAGCAGCACAAGCGTCCGGATGAACCGCCCATTGTATGCATTCGTGTCGACGGACGGCTTGCGGGAGTCGAAGTCGACGAAGCGATCGACTTGATGGACTTGGCGTCCGAGCATGTGTTGGCGGCTGATGATCTTGGTTTGCGGGAGGGATTGCTGAGTGGATTGGTGGAGAAAGACGGTCGCACCATCCGCATTCTGGATCCGGCCAAATTGGTCGCCAGGGAAGTCTGGTCGGCCTGTGCGTAATCGATCGTCACCTTATCCTTGGTTTTGGCTTTGCCAGAAAAAGGGTCTGACCCCCGTTGCTGACAGAGCTTAGTCGCCCGACCACGATCATCGTGCAGAAAATCAAGAAACTCGTGGCCAAGTGCTCATTTCCGAGGCCATTTGCGTCGAAACTTGTTTGAAGGTATCGTAATGCTATCCTCCGACGTGGGACATATTGAATCCCTTCGCCAGTGGGTCGAGTCGGAAACCGGCATGGACTTGGCCGGCACGCGGTTTTCCCGGTTGAAGGATGCCGTGGAAGCCGTATTGCAGCGGCCGTTGGCCCACAACGACATACCGCGGCTGTTGGCTCAGCCGGACGGGCGAACCCGGTTCCTGGAGCGTGTGACGGGGCGGCTGACGGTCGGCGAATCGTACTTCTTCCGCAACGAGCATCATTTCCGCGCTCTGCGCGAGCACGTTTTGCCGCAGATTCTGCGGGAGAATGAAGAACGTCGGGAGATCCGGATTTGGAGTGCCGGATGTTCCACCGGTGAAGAACCCTACTCGGTGGCCATTCTGCTCGATCAGTTGCTCGGCAGGGCGAGTTCCTGGCGGGTTTCGATCCTGGGAACGGATCTGAACCCGTCGTTTCTCGAGCGGGCCAGGGCGGCCAAATATCGGGAATGGTCTTTCCGCCAGACGGAGATTCACAAGAATCCGGGCTATTTCCAACGGCAGGGTGATACCTATTGTCTTGTGCCTGAAGTACGTTCCCGGGTGCGGTTTACGTATCTGAATCTGGTCAAGGATGTCTATCCGTCGCCGCTGACGGGGACCGTGGGCCTGGATTTGATCCTGTTTCGCAACGTGGCGATTTATCTGAAACCCGAAATCACCGCCGCCATTATCGGGCGGTTCCGGCAGGCGTTGCGTCCGGGAGGTTGGTTGCTGTTGGGCGAGACCGAGGTCAATTTGGCGCCGGCGGAAGGGTTGGAGCCGAGATTTCTCGATCGGGCGACGTTTCATCAGGCGATAGCGGAACGGAAGCCTTCACCGGAAAAATCGGCCTCGCCGCTTCTTCCCGCGTTGGCCGCCGCCTTTCCGGTTCCACCGATTACGGTGCAGGAATCCTCGCCCTTGCCCGAATGGCTTCCGGAGTCTTCAGTTCTGCGGCAGCAGATGGGCGGAAGATCGGGTACGTTGGGAAGGGTCGCCGAAGCGGACGCAGGCCGCCGTCGTCGGGTCGGGACCGCAGCCCCGTGCTCCGACCACTGCGAGGAAGGGGACAGTAAGGTGTGGGAGCAGATCCAACGTTGCCTGAGCCGGCGGGAGTTTGCCGGGGCGCAGCGTGCGATCGCCGGCATCACCGACGCGACGCTTCGTGCAGCAATCCGCTTGCGGTACACCCGCGAGTTGTGGGCCGCTGCCGAAATCGATCGGGCGCGCAGCATGCTGGACGTCTGCCTGACGGAGAACCCGCTGCTGATTGAAGCCCAACTGCTGAAGGCCAGCCTGGCGGAAGAAGCAGGAGACCTGGCGGCTGCCGAGCGGTACTATCGTCAAGCTTTGTACCTCGACCGCAAGTGTCCGATCGCACACTTTCACCTGGCGTTGGTGCAGCAGCAGAACGGCCACGCTTCGGCGGCCGCCCGCAGCCTGCGGACGACGTTGAAGTTGACGGAGGGAAACGATCCTCACGCGCTGGTCGAACATGGCGAAGGGGTTTGTTACGGCCGTTTGAAAGAATTGGTTCTGCTTCTCACGGAGAACCAGGCATGATGGAGTGTTGTTCCAACGGCCCCACGATTTGGGACCAGATCCGCGACCGGTTGAATGCGATGGAGGCAGCCCGCATGTCGCGGGCCGATCCGGCGGCCTTGCGCGAAAAGTTGGCCAAGCGGGCCCGGATGCTCCACGACCGGACCGATGCAGGTCCGCCAGCCGGTCCGCAATTGACCTACCTGGCTTTCACCAAGGGTCGCGAGCGCTACGGGATCCCGCTGGAAGATGTGGTCGAAATCCAGTTGCTCGAACAGTTCAGCGTGGTCCCCGGAGCCCCCGCGTTCATCCTGGGCGTCGTCCATTTCCGCGGCGTCCTTGTGTCGCTGTTGGACTTGGGGCTGTTGTTGGACATCCCTGCATCCGGACTGGCCGATGTACACGCCTTGATCGTGGCGGAAGCCGCGGGCAAGCGGATTGGCGTGGCGGCCAGTCAGGTCGAGGAGATCGTCAACGTGCCCACCGACCAATTGAATCAGGCGCCGGACCTTCCCGGCCGGACGCCGCCGGATTGGATCGTCGGCGTGCATGACGAAACCCGGATCATCGTGCGAACGGCTCAGATCGTGAACGACGCCGAGCTGCTTCGCTGAAAACAAGAGGAAGACTTTTTGGGCGTTGTACGGGGCAATCAGGCAATCGAAACCGGGGCAGATAAAGGAACTTCCGATGGTACTCACGATTGGCAAGCAACTCGGTTTGGCCTTCGGGGCCGTGATCCTGCTGATGGCGGTCAGTGCCGCGATGGCGTATTTCAAGGTTTCCGAGATGGAACGCAGGGTCGCCGCCGTGGTGGACGAATCGTTTTTCATCGTCCGGGTTGGTGACGAGATGCTGTATGGGCTCGTCAGCTCGGCGTCCGCTCTGCGCGGTTACATGGTTTTGGGCGACGATCCGGAGCAGGCGGAGGTTTTCAAGACGGAACGGCAGGTTGCCTGGCAGGACATCGACGGTGCCATGGCCGAGCTGAAAACGTTCTATGCCGGGGCGGCGGCCCCCGAGAGCCGGCGGGATTTCCAGGTCGTTCAGAACAACCTGGAACCGCTGCGTTCGGCCCAACAGCGCGTCGAGGACTTCGCTCACACCGAGGACAGCCTCCGGGCGAATCAGCTCCTGGCCACCGAGGTCATGCCGCTTGGTGTGCTTGTCCGAGATGCCCTGGAGAGACTGAGGGACGCGGCCGTCGCACGGGTGGCGGAAGATCGCAAGGCGATGCTGGCCGCCGGCGCGGCGGCCACGACGACGCTGATGGCGACCACGGTGTTCGCCGTGGTGATCGCCTTCGCCGTGGCCTTCGCACTCAGCCGCCGCATCATGGCGGCCGTCCAGTCGCTGTTGGCCGGGGTCCAAAGCGTCGCCGAGGGCGACTTGACGGGCGGGACGTTGCGCGTCGCCACCCGGGACGAGATCGGACAGCTCGCCGGTAGTTTCAACTCGATGGTGACGTCGCTGCGCGGCTTGCTTGCGGACTCTCGTACCATGACCGGCGAGGTGGCTTCGTCCAGCAGCGAAATCGCCACCGCTTCCCAGCAGCAGGTGTCGAGCCTGAACCAGACGGCGGCCTCGCTGAACCAAATCACCACGACGGCCGAACAGTTCAAAGCGACGATGCAGGAGTTCGCCGACCGGGCGCAGGCCGTGCAGGAGGCGGCGGACGAAACGGCCGAACGGGCCAACGAGGGTCGGACGTTGACCGTCGATTCGACGGCGCGGATCGAACAAGTCCGCGCGAATTCCCAAGCCGCCGGGGCCAGCGTGCTGAATCTGGCCGAACAGATGCAGCGGATCGGCGAAATCACGGCCACGGTGAACGAGATCGCGGAACAGACCAAGCTGCTGGCGCTGAACGCGTCGATCGAAGCCGCCCGAGCAGGCGAGGAAGGAAGAGGATTCGCCGTGGTCGCCACCCAGGTCCGCGAACTGGCCAACCAGTCGAAAGCAGCCGCCGGCCGAATCGAATCGCTGGTCACCGACACGCAGAAATCGATGCAGGACGTGGTCGGCAAGATCGAAGAAGGCGGCCGGCTGTCGGAAGATTCCACGGAACTGGTTCGTCGAGTCACCGAGGCTTTCGACGAAATCGTTCAGGCCATCAGCCGCACCCGCGAGGCCATGTCGCAGATCAACCTGGGCGCCAAGCAACAAGAGCAGGGCATCACGGAACTGGTCGCCAGCATCACCGAGATCGACACCGGAATGAAGGAATCGCTGGCTGCCGCCGAACAAACCCAGAAATCGATCGTCGCCATCGACCAGCGCATCCGGGCGCTGAATCGATCGGTGGCCCAATTCAAGACCTGAGGCGATGATGATCGACCCCGTATTCGACATCTTCCGCGAAGAAGCCCGCGAGCACCTGCAGGGTCTCGAACGGGGGTTCCTCGATCTGGAAGCGGCGTCTGCCCCCGAGCAGCGACCGGCGCTGATCGACGCCCTGTTCCGTCACGCGCACAGCCTGAAAGGCGATGCACGGGCTATGGGCTTGAACGCTTTGCAACAGGCGGCGCAAGCGCTCGAGAACGTGCTCGACGATCTGCGGGACAAGCCGGAGACCGTCGAACACGGAGTCATCGGCATGAGTCTGGAACAACTCGATCAGCTCCGTCAGGCGTTCGACGCCTGGCAGCAGGGGCGCGAAAGCGAGCCGCCGCTCGAGCCGGACGAAGCGTCTGCCACGCCAGCGGCGGCCCAACCGGCCAGCGCCAGCACCGACCGGGAAGGCCCGGTGGAATCGAGCTCGGATGAATCACCGGCCGCAACATCGGCGACGCCTGCGCCGCCGGGCGACGAGGGTTTCACGGTCCGGGTTCCCTCAGAGCGATTGGACCGGATGTTGACGCTTGCCGGGGAGTTGCGGATCGCGCAGCGCGCCGGGGGATTCTCGTCCGAACGGTTGGCGCTGCTGCGCGAGGACCTGCAACGGCTGCGGAAATCATTGCACGATCAGGCGGCGGCCCGGTGCCTGCCCGCCGTGGATACCACGCTCGATAAGCTCCGCCGGATCGAGACCGAACATCGCCGAGCACGCACGCGGGAGCAGTTGCTGGCCGAGGGGCTGGAAGCCGATATCCGGCAGGCGCGCCTGCTGCCGCTGGTGATGCTGACCGATTCTCTGCGACGTGCGGTCCGAGACCTGGCCCAGTCGCTGGGCAAGAGCATCCGTTACCAAGTGGACGTGGGACAGGTGCTGCTGGACAAGGCCGTCATCGAAGCGCTCCGGGAACCGCTCTTGCATTTGATCCGCAACGCCTGCGACCACGGCATCGAGTCCGCCGAGCAGCGCCGCGCTGCCGGCAAGCCGCCGGAAGGCACGATCGGCATCCGCGCTTTCCGCCAAGGCGAACGCATCCGGATCACCGTTACCGATGACGGTGGCGGCGTCGACTTCGCACGAGTCCGCGAGCGGCTCGGTCGAACGGGCCGCCTGACGGAATCGGAACTCGGTGAATTGTCCGAACACGATCTGTCGAGCTCCCTTTTCCAGGCGGGCTTCAGCACGGCCGACCTCGGCGAAGTTTCGGGCCGCGGAGTCGGGTTGGATGTGGTTCTGGATGCCGTCCGCAGATTGCAGGGCAGCGTGGAATTGGAAGCGACCTCCGGCGCCGAAACCACCTTCGCGCTGACCGTGCCCGTGACGGTTTCGACCATCCGCATCCTGACGGTCTGCAGCAACGGCCAGTTTTACGGCGTACCGAGTGCGTCCGTGGTCCGCACGGGCCGGGCGAAACGCGACGAATTGCGCGGGTGGGGCGATGGTTGGGTGCTGCCCATCGACGGCCAAACGGTCCGCTGGGTACACTTGGCTGATCTGCTGAAGCTTCCCGTCGCCCGGTCGGGGATCGGCGGCGACGCCTGGTCGTACCTGCTGGTCGCCCACGAAGGACGCCGCGTGGCGGTCGCGGTGGACGACCTGGACGAAGAGGGAGAGGTGTTGCTGAAGCCGCTGGGATTTCCGCTCAAGGGCCTGCCGGGGATCCTCGGTGGTACCATCCGCCCGGACGGCTCGGTCCAGTTGGTTTTGGATCTGAGCGTTTCCGCCTTCGGCCCTCCGGCCGGCCGATCGACCACGGCGGCGCGGCATGAAAAGTCCTCGAATGCTCAGGACGAGCCTGCTGGTCGCATCCTGGTCGTCGACGATTCGCCGACCACACGGGCCATCCTGCGAAACGTGTTCGCCGCCGCCGGGTACGCCGTACGGACCGCCACCGATGGTGTCGACGCCCTGGAACGGTTACGATCCGGGGGGACCGACCTGGTGGTGACGGACTTGGAGATGCCCCGCTTGAATGGTTTCGATCTGACGCGGCAGGTCAAAGCCAAGTTCGGTCTGCCGGTGATTTTGGTCACCGGTCGAGAAAGCGAAGCGCACCGCCGCGAAGGACTGGCTGCGGGCGCCGATGCGTATGTTGTCAAGTCGACGTTCGAAGGCCAAGGACTGCTGGAGATCGTCGCGCAATTTGTCTGAAGGAAACCAACAAGATGCCGAGGCGCCGATGATCCGGGTTCTGCTTGTGGAAGATTCCATCACCCAGCGGGAGATCCTCCGCCGGTTGTTGAACGACGACGGCGAATTCTCCGTCATCGCGGAAGCGCGGAACGGCCGCGAGGCGGTGGAGCAGGTCGCCCAGTGCCGTCCCGACGTCGTATTGATGGACATTCACATGCCGGACATGAACGGGGTCGACGCCACCCGCGAGATCATGCGGCGGTTTCCCGTGCCGATCGTGATCGCCAGCGCCACTTTGAAAAAGCGAGAGATGGATTTGGGCCTGGAAGCGTTGAAGGCAGGCGCGGTGTCGGTGATTGCGAAACCCGAAGGGGCGGCGCTGTTGCACCTGCAGAAGATCGCACCACAATTGCGCGAAGAGCTGCTCTCCGCATCGAAGGCCAAGATCCGCCGCCTCGCGACGCCGCCTTCGCCTCCGGCCCGTCCGCCGGTCCGTCCGGCCTTGCGCACCGGGGACATCCGGATCATTGGCATCTGTGTTTCTACCGGCGGACCGCCGCTGTTGCTGGAAGTATTCTCGGCCGTCCCCAAGCCGTATCCGCTGCCGGTTCTGCTGGTCCAACACATCTCGTTCGGGTTCGAGGAGGGGTTTGCGCGATGGCTGGGCGCCGCGACCGGCCAACCGGTCGCGATGGCCACGGATGGCCAGAATCTGGAACCGGGCGTTCGGATCGGCCCCGGAGGCCGGCACCTGGCGCTCGCCAGCCGGACGCGATTGGAGCTGCAACCGCGGAAGTCGGACGACGTCCATTGCCCGTCCGGCGATCCCCTGTTCGAATCGTTGGGGAAACACTTCGGGGCCAACGCGGCCGGCATCGTGCTGACCGGCATGGGCGACGACGGCGCTCGCGGTTTGCTGGCGCTGAAACAAGCCGGCGGGATCACGATCGTTCAGGACGAGGCATCGAGCCTGATCTGGGGTATGCCCAAGGCCGCCAAGCAATCGAACGCGGCCCGGCACGAACTGAGCCCGGAGCAGATCGCGCGCGTTTTGACCGAAGCGGCTGAATCGAAATTCCACTCTCACGATCCGACCAGCTCATGAGCGATATCCTTCTGATCGAAGACAGTCGAACGCAAGCGCACACCTACAAGCGTCTGCTGCAAGGTGCGGGTTTCAACGTGCGCCATGCAGCGACCGCCGAGCAGGCGTTCCAACTGTGCCTGGAAGCGACGCCGGATCTCGTCGTCCTGGACCAATACCTGGGCGAACTCTCCGGCTTGGAGGTCTGCCGCCGCATCAAGGGCGACGTCGCGCTGCAAGTCATCCCCATCGTCGTGCTGACGGCGAGTCAGAAGGAACGCGATCACGTCGCCGCGCTCGACGCCGGGGCGGATCGGTTCCTGTCCAAGCAGAGTCCGGACGAAGAACTGCTGGCCGTAGTGAACGGCTTGCTCAAGAGTACGGTTTCCGTGGGCCTGGGGGAACACGACGCCGAGTCGCGCAACGCTTTCTTGGGCGGAGCGCGGCTGCTGGCGATCGATGACAGCCGCACCTACCTGCAGAAACTGTCCCGGAAACTTACCCAAAGCGGCTTTCAAGTGACCACGGCCACGTCGGGCGCCGAAGGGCTCGCCCTGCTGGAGCAGCAGTCGTTTCACATCGCGGTGGTCGACGTGGTAATGCCCGAAATGGACGGGTTCGAAGTCTGCCGCCGAGCCCGGAAGTGGGCCGATCAGCACCAGAAGCAATTCGGGTTGCTCATCCTGTCCGGCAAGGAAGACCGCGAAGTCTTGCTGCAATCGCTCGAATCCGGAGCCGACGATTTCGTCAGCAAACAGCAGGATATGGAAGTCATCCTGGCGCACATCAAGTCGCTGGTCCGCCGCGTCCGCATGATGGCGCACATCCAGTCCATCAACCAGAGAGCCCACTTGCAGGAGTTGGAACTCCGCCAGGCTCAGTGGCAGCGCGAACAGGCCGAAGAACGGGCTCATCACGCCGAAGCCCGCGCGGCATTGTACGAAGAACTGGAAAAGGTGGCCGTCGAACTCAAGCAGTCGAAGCAGCAATTGGAAGTCGCCCGAGACAACGCCGAGTCGGCCAACCGCGCCAAGAGCGAATTCCTGGCCAACATGAGCCACGAAATCCGTACTCCGATGAACGGGGTGATCGGCATGCTGGAACTGCTCGCCAGCACCCAACTCACGCCCGAACAACGCGAGTACCTGAAGATGGCCGAGCAATCGGCCGAGGCCCTGTTGCGGCTGTTGAACGATATCTTGGACTTCTCGAAAATCGAAGCCGGAAAACTCGAACTGGAATCGATCCCCTTCGACCTGCGCGACAGCATTGCGGGAACCGTTCAGACTCTGGGCGTGCGAGCCTTTGCCAAGGGTTTGGAACTCGTCTGCCACATTCCTCCCGAGTTGCCCGACCGGTTGATCGGCGATCCCGGACGCCTCTGTCAAATCATTATCAACCTGGTCGGCAACGCGATCAAGTTCACCGAGCAAGGCGAGGTGGTGGTCGATGTCCGGCAGGAATCGGTCAGCGAGGAAGAGGTCCGCTTGCACGTCTCGGTCCGCGACACGGGGATCGGGATTCCACCGGAGAAACAGAGGCAGATCTTCGAGGCGTTCAGCCAGGCCGATGCATCGACCTCCCGACGCTTTGGCGGCACGGGCTTGGGACTCGCCATCTCGGCTCAACTGACCACCATGATGGACGGCCGGATCTGGGTGGAAAGCGAGATCGGCAAAGGGACCACCTTCCATTTTACCGCCGCTTTCGGCCGTCAAGCGGCGGCCCCCAGCCGGCAGAAGATCGCGCCAGACCTGGCGGGCGTGAGCGTCTTGGTGGTCGATGACAATCTGACCAATTGCCGCATCTTGAAGGAAATCCTGACCAATTGGAAAATGCAGCCGACGATCGTCCACAGCGGTAAAGACGCCCTGACCGCGATGCAGGATACCGCCGATCGAGGTGAGCCGTACCGGTTGCTGCTGCTGGACGTCATGATGCCGGAAATGGACGGGGTGGAATTGGCCCGACGCATCCGAGCCGACGGTCGTTTCGCTGAATGCATCCTGCTCATGCTCTCGTCCGCCGGCCGCTTGAAGGACGACGGAGATTTCGAACGCCTGCGGATCGCCCAGTGGTTGACCAAACCGATCAAACAATCGGACCTGCTGAACGCCATCGCCAGTTCGTTGGCGCCCCGCAAGTACGGCGACGGGCGAACGACAGAAACAACGGATCAGGACGCCGGCGACCTTCCGGCACTCAGCATCTTGCTGGCCGAAGACGGATTGGTGAACCAAAAGGTGGCCATCGGCCTGCTCGAGCGACGCGGACACAAGGTCGTCGTCGCCAACAACGGACAGGAAGCGATCGATCTGCTCGAGCGGCAACACTTCGACCTCGTTTTGATGGACGTCCAGATGCCGATCATGGACGGGTTCGAAACCACCGTCGCGATTCGCGAGGGCGAAAAAGCCTCGGGTGCCCACATACCTATCATCGCCATGACCGCCAGTGCCATGAAGGGCGACCGCGAACAGTGCCTGAGTGCCGGGATGGACGCCTACATCGCCAAACCGATCAGCGCGAACGAACTGTACGGCCTTGTAGAAAGCTTCCTTTGAAAATCTCCGGCCGCGCCGAAATCGCCAACCGAAGGTCTCCCGCGATACGCCATCTCCGCGGCAACCGTGGCCACCGAATCCTCGCCGCTTGCCGGCGAGCCCAGGCAAACCGTATTTCCCGAGTTTTATCCGCATTTATCAGTTCGAAGGAAGGGAAGCTGCCAACCCGTTAGCCATGGGGTCGACTTAGGCGTTGGTTGCGGATATAGTGCACCCGGTGCATTGTCCGAATTAAGGACAATTTCTTTTTGGTTCTTGATGGAGATCGCGCGTATGCCCGACGCGAAAAATGGTGCAATGGCGGATGGTTCGGCACGGACACGCGGCCAATTGTTCACGATGGCGCTGCTGCGCATTGCCGTGGGCTGGCATTTCGCCTACGAAGGATTGGCTAAGTTGTTCGACCCGCAGTGGTCGGCCGAGGTCTATCTGCGATCGGCCAATTGGGTGGGGGCAGGGTTGTTTCATCGATTGGCAGACAACCCCACGCTACTTGCGATCACCAACCAAACGAACACGTGGGCGTTGCTGGTGATCGGGTTCGCGCTGATGCTGGGCTGCGCCACGCGGATGGCGGCCATCTCGGGAATGGTCCTGTTGGCTTTGTATTATGTGGCCCATCCGCCGCTGTTTGCCCCCACGACGGGCGTTGCCGAAGGCAGTTATCTGATTGTCAACAAGAACGTGGTCGAGATGCTGGCTTTGCTGGTCGTGGCGACGTTTTCGCAGGGTCGGTTGGGTCTGGATCGATATTTTCGCCCAATTTGGAATTGGTCGTTTCGCCAGGCAACCACGTGGCGTCACCGGTGGGAATCCCGGCACAGCGAACCGGTTTCGGCCGCCGACCCCGAAACGTTGGCTCGTCGCCAGGCCCTGGCCGGGTTGGTCGGCGTTCCCTTCCTCGGCGCCTTCGTCATGGCGGTGCTGAAGAAACGTGGTTACGAGAGCCAGGAAGAGCGGCAGTTGACGACCTTGGCGGATGGCATGTCCGGTGCATCGATGAAGGTCAATTGGAGCACGCTGGACCAATTGAAGGGGCAGGTTCCCAGCGCAAAGATCAAGCAGGTGGAACTGAGTCGTGTGATGATGGGTGGCAATCTGATGAACGGCGTCGCTCATGCTCGCGATCTGATCTACGTTTCCAAGCTGATCCGAGCCTATCACGATCGGGAAAAGATCTTCGAGACTCTTCGTCTGGCCGAAGCCTGTGGCATCAACACGGTCATCACCAACCCGATTTTGGGTCCGATGATCGTTGACTATTGGGAGAACGGCGGGGGTAAGATCCAGTTCATTTCGCAGTGTCAGGGGCGTGACAAACAAGAATTCCTCGACAGCATCGCCTACTCGATCGACCACGGTGCCTGTGCGGCCTACGTGCAAGGCGCGGTGGCCGACCGGTTTGTCACCCGAGGTGACATCGACCTGATCGGCTTGGGTGTCGAGCGGATGCGGGCAGCAGGGGTTCCCGCCGGGATTGGGGCGCACTACCTGCGCACGATTGTCCAATGCCACGAACATGGCTTCGATCCGGATTTCTGGATGAAGACGCTGCATCACCACAACTACTGGTCCGCTCGGCTGGACAAGCAGCACGACAACATCTGGTGCGAGAAACCGGACGAGACGATCGCGTTCATGAAGGAGATGCCACAACCCTGGATCGCTTTCAAGATCCTGGCGGCCGGTTCGATCCATCCGAAGGTCGGGTTCAAGTACGCCTTTGAAAACGGCGCCGATTTCGTCTGCGTGGGCATGTACGATTTCCAGGTCGTGGAAGATGCGAACCTGACGTTAGAGACGTTAAGCGGCAAACTGGTCCGGCAAAGGCCCTGGCGCGCGTGATCGAATCTGCGGAGAGCTTAAGAAGGTGGCAGAAAAATTGATGGCAGAAAGATCGTGAGCGTTCGGCCTGCCGTTGGCGAGCCGGCTCTTTGACGCCAAGTTTCTCGGGCACTCATCGGTCGTCCTGCTCGTCCAGTTCAGAATCGACCGCCAGGCCCCGTTCGTCGATCGTGTAGGGATGGATCTCTTCGCTGCAGGCACTGCCTCGATGCTTGGCGATGTACAACGCGCGGCGCAGGCGATGGCCTTCGCGAATCTTGCCCATGTAGATCAGCGTGTTGGCGTTCGTCAACGAATCGCCTTCGTCCAAAGGTCGCGAGATCAGTTCATCCAGCATCGTATCGTGGGTGGTCGACAGCATCAGGCAGCCGATTTTCTGTGGATCGTAGCTGTGCTGGGCCGCCGCCCGGGCCTGCTGGCGGTAACCTTGACGGAACAGATCCCGCGCCACCCACTCGGGATCCTTGCGGACGATCTGGTGGTAGACGTATTCCAGCAGATTCCATTGGATCGATTCCTGAGGCCGGTCGGCCGGTTCGATCCCGTCGAATACCACTCGCCGAACTCCCTGGACGAAATTCCCGTACAAAAAAGCGATCGCCGATCCCAGACGCGCGTTCAATTCGGCTTGCCATCGATGCCATTGATCGTGGTCCAGATCGCGGCGGGTCACCCGGCTGCCGCGGTAATCGAACACGTGCAGGTAGTCGCCATGGCAGCGGCTTTCGGTGAAAAAGTCGGTCAGATCGATCGCGTCCTGGCCTGCGACCGATCGCAGGGTCCAGTCGAACATCCGCTGCGCGTATTGTTGATGGCTCTGCGAATCGCCTCGAGCGCTAACGTCGAAAATCACGCCGCTGCGCTGCTCGTCCGGGGCCGTCATCCCGGCACGAGCGAACTGCAACCCCAATTGCGTCTTGCCGATCCCCGTCGCGCCGGCCACGACCGTCAACGTGCCGGGCAGCAAGCCGCCGCCCAGCCGCCGATCCAGGCCGGGCACGCCGGTGGATTGTCGGTCGGGGGAAGACGCAGGCACGCTCATCGGAAACTACAGCGCTTCGACAACCAAGTCGCCGACTTCGGTCGTGCTGTAGCCCATCCTGCCCGCCCCTTGGCTCTTCATCTTCGTGCCGGTCACGACCTGGATCGCGCACAGCACCCGCTTGCCCGCCTTCTCCTGGCCCGTCTGTTCCAACAGCATCGCCATGGCGCTGATCGCCGCAACCGGGTTGATCACGTTCTTGCCCGTGTACTTCGGCGCGCTGCCCCCCATGCACTCGAACATGCTGGTCCCGCCCGGATCCGGGTTGAGATTCCCGCCGGCCGCAACCCCCATTCCACCTTGGATTATCGCGCCCAGATCCGTGATGATATCGCCGAACATGTTCGTGGTCACGATCACATCATAGTACTCAGGGTTCTTGACCATCCACATGCAGCAGGCGTCCACGTGATTATAGTCCGGCTCGACATCCGGATACTCCTTGGCCACCTCTTGGAACGTTCTCCACCACAGGTCATGACCGTAGGTCAAGACGTTGGTCTTGGCGACCAACGTCAGACGTTTGCCCTTCGGGTTATTGCGTTTTCGAGTGAAGTTGAATGCCCAACGGATGCAGCGTTCACAGCCTTTCCGAGTGTAGATGGCCGACTGAGTCGCCACTTCGTCCGGCGTGCCCTTCTTCAAGAACCCGCCGATCCCGGCATACAGGTCTTCCGTGTTTTCGCGGACCACCACCATGTCGATGTCTTCCGGCCCTTTGCCCGCCAAGGGCGTCTCGACGCCCGGATACAGCTTGACCGGTCGCAAATTGATGTACTGGTCCAACTGGAATCGCAATTCCAGCAACAAGCCACGCTCCAGGATCCCCGGTGCTACGTCGGGATGTCCGATCGCCCCCAGATAGATCGCATCGTAGCCCCGCATTTCGTCGACGGCCCCATCCGGCAGAATCTCGCCCGTACGTAGATACCGTTCACCCCCAAAATCATAGTCTGTCAGCTCGCAATCGAAGCCTTCCAGTCGGGCGACTGCTTTCAACACTTTGACCGCTTCTACGGTTACCTCTGGGCCGGTCCCATCACCACCAATCACTGCAATCTTCATGGTTGATCTATTTCCTTGTTCGATCGAAATCTCTGGCTCTGGTTGAGTTTGAATCCGGGGATTCTAACAAGCTGCCCAGCGGCTCACAAGTTGGCCAATGCCGAATGATCACACGTGCCGATCCAAATGCCCCGAATTGTAGATGGCCCGCAGTAACCGCAAGCCCAGGAAGAAGCTCAGCATTCCCGCGCCCAATCCCAGCAGCGAGATTCGATGAAAGCCCAAGTAGGCGTTCACGGGGAACAGCAACGGTGGCACTTCACTACTGAGCAACACAGTCGAGCTGATCAGCAGCGCGCTGGTCAACAGGCCCATCACCAACCGATTGACCGATGGCTCCAGACCCCGATGGTCCAGATGCACATCAAATTTACCGGCTTGGACTTGGTCCAGAATATCGGCCAAACGTCGGGGTAGGATCTCTGCCAAGTGTTCGACGTCCATGAACAGCCGCAACAGCTTTCGGATCTGGCGCTTCGGCGAAATACGCCGCAAGACGATCCGCCGATGCAAAGGTTGCAACAGATCCAGCAGACTGATCTCCGGACTCAGCAACTTGGTCGTTCCCTCCAACGTCACCAGCGTCTTCAGCAACAGGGCCGCTTGCGGAGGCAGCTTGATCCGGTAACGGTGGATGATCTCGGTCATATCGCCCAGAGCCCCACTCAGATCGAACTGGTCCAGCGGCTGATTCGCGTAATCGGTGACGAACTCGGCCAAATCGACCGACAAATTCCGTTCGTCCAGTTCCGCCGGGACGTCGCCGATCCGCTTGATCAGCGAGGTAAGCAGCACCACGTCGCGGTGCGTGATGGCCAACAGCACGCCCTCGATGCTCTCGCGCAAGCTCTCTTCGACCCGACCCACCATCCCGAAATCCATTAATCCGATCCGATTTCCCGGCAGCAGGACAATGTTTCCCGGGTGCGGGTCCGCATGGTAGAAGCCATCGGTGAAGATCATGTCCAGATACAGACGGGCGCCGCGACGAGCGAGTTCTTCCAGATCGAACCCCTCGGCGCGCAGCCGAGTCGATTCGGTCAGCTTGATGCCATCGATTCGCTCCATGGTCAACACTCGCGACGTGCAAAGATCGGTATAGGGCGTCGGGATGCGAATCGCAGGATCGTCGGCGAATCGAGTCAAGAACAACTGGAGATTGCGTTCCTCGCGACCGAAATCCAGCTCGCGACGCAGAATTCGCCCCATCTCGGCGATCGTCGATGTCGGGCGATAAGCGGCCAACTCCGGCACTCGTTCCGCCAGCAACGCCAGGCCCGCCAAGACATCCAGATCCTCGCGAACCGTCTCTTCGATGTCCAAGTGCTGGACCTTGACCACCACCGATTCGCCCGTCTTCAATCGCGCGCGGTGCACCTGGCCAATCGATGCCGAGGCGATCGGCACGTCGTCAAACTCCGCGAACAATTCCTCGATCGATTGACCCAACTCGGCTTCGATCATCGTCCGGACCATGTCCGGAGGGTCAGCGGGTACGTCGGCCTGCAACCGCGACAGCTCCGTAGCCAACTTGCTGCCCACGATGTCCGGCCGTGTGCTCATCAGTTGCCCCAACTTGATGAACGTCGGTCCCAGGTCGGTCAGCGCCAGACGGATCCGCTTTTCCGTTGAGTGCCGAGCAAGCGCTTCGCCATCCCGATCCTTCAAATGATCCTTGACAAAATCAATGTGCAGACGGCTGATCCAATCTGCCAAGCCATAACGGCTGAGCACCGTGATGATTTCCGTCCAACGACGAAAATTGCGGTAGATGTGGGGAATCGAGGTAATTCTCATGAGCGACGGTATCCAGGGACCTTTTATGGATTCTACCCCCGGCTGAACCTGATTGCAGCCCAAAAAACGCTCATGGAAACAAAAACAGCCATCGTTCCGCACGACGGCGCGGAAGATGGCTGCTGGGTCGGTTCCGTCAGCAACAACCCGATCGCGGGTCTAGAATCCAAAGTGGATCGAAAAACCACGCCCCGCAGCACCAAAGTGGTAGCGGTGATGGTGGGGCACATACGCCGGCACCCGACTGGGATAGCGTACCGATGGTCGGAGGTGCCGATGATGGTGATGGTGGTGGTGGCGGTGGCGGTGATGGCGATAGTAATGATGGTGCGGGATGCGAGGCACGTAGCCATGGCGATAGACCGCGTGGGGTACGTGACGATGTACTCGTCCGTGACCGGTTACCGGGCACGGATGAGCAGAAGCGACGCTTGCAGTTGCAAGCAAACCGGCAAAAACTACTAGAATCATCGAAAGTCGACGCATGATCCATGCTCCTTTTCCTACGAATTCTAAATCCGAAGTTCCATCCACCCCTCGAGATACGAGCGGTACGAAGAACGGTTCGGTAGCAGATCGTGTGCCAGAACTCACGGAAGATTCTCTAAGTCTTTTTGAAATATCAACTTACGTTCATTACTTTCCCGGGTTTTCCGGGGGTCGTGCTGTCGCATTTGTCCTCCATTTGATGGCGCGCCGTCGCACATCTGATTTTCCGACTTGACATGGACTGTAGAATTGGCTGAGGTTCACCAAAAAAGCAAGTCAGGATGGATTATGAATATCACCGAAGCACCCATCGAACCCAACATCGCCGAACTCTTGCCTGGCGCAGCCAAGGAAGGGGCGGACCTTGTCGGCGTGTCGGTCGACGATCAGCCTGCCGAGATCATCCAAGCCATCAATGATTTTCTGGCAAAGCCGCCGAAGAAACGCTGGTTTCGCAAGGTGGATAACTGGAACGATCGAGCCATGCCCCTGGGTGCTCTCTGGGGAATGCAGATGGTGCGTCACTTCGACTGGGAATGGGTCGGCGTCATCCAACACGATTTCGATGATCTCAAAGCGATCGGCGTATTCGACAAGAAGCGGTCGCTGGGGGTTTACCCGTTTCACTTTGTCTACGGGTGCGTCCAGAACGGCGCGTATCCAACCATTTTGCTGGCTTTCAATATGCTCAGCGCCGGCGAGATCCCCGCGTTTGACGAACGTGCTTACCAAAACCTGATGGATGGCGTCCAGCACATCGTGCCGCCCGCCTGACGGATTTCGAGGCCGTACCTCGTGCATTCACAGTGTAACGAATCACGGATCGAATTCCACGGGCTGAGCGGGCGGGTGCTGATTGCCGATTTTGACGGCGGGAATATTCTCAGTGCAGGATTGAAAGGTACTGCAGTAGTACGATGTCATTGCTTGAGCCGGAGAACGTTGCGGATCTCGCGGGCGGCGCGCGTGATTCAACCATGTGCGAGGACGTCGTCGCCGCCTCGCGTACATCGGATTGGTTCGGCCGCGTCCTGCACGCCCTCTTGCATCCGTTACCTGGATTGCCCAGGCAGGGCCAGCAGCGGGTCGGGACACAGTCTGGCTTTCGCGACGCGACCACCGGATTCTCGATCCATCGATACACGGTGGATCGCAACTTTTCCCGGGCGTCCGTGGCTGATACAATAAACCCGGAGAAGCGAACAATCTGTCGCCGAAGGAGCTGGGCTATGACCACAACTGTGTTGGAGCCAGACGCAATGGGCCGTGTCGTCACCGAAGCAACGATCGAGAACCTCGAAGACCTGTGGGCCGCCAAGCGCGGGCTGGTCTCCCCCGAAGACGTGCGTCGGCTCGTCGTCGCGGATGCACTCGTCGATACGGGCGCTACCTTGCTGTCTGTGCCCCGGAGATTGATCCACCAGTTGGGACTGGCCAAGACGGGGACCAAGCGGATCACCAGTAGCACCGGTGGCGGCGAGGCTGGCATGTATGAGGCAGTTTGGCTGACGATCCGCGGCCGGAGTTGCACGATGGACGTGATGGAGCTTCCCGACGATGTCCCCGTGCTGATCGGTCAACTGCCGCTGGAGCACCTCGATTTGGTCGTGGACTTGCGGAGCCGTTCCCTGATCGGTAATCCTGCCCACGGTGGAGAGCATGTCTACGAACTGTAGCGTGCGATGTCGCATCGCCGAACAGGTATATGGCCTCTCCTGCCAACTACACATACCGATAACGCTCCGCATTTGCCGCAACCATCGACAAAGGCGGCTGATCGACAATCACGGCGAAAGAGATGGCTGGGTAGTGATTGGAGGGCCGTTCTTAGTGTTGTGTGGCCTCAGTTTCGATGGTGATCGAAAACCGCCGAAACGTTCGGCCTCGTTTCGCCCATGTGCGCACCGTGACTTCCTGACCCGAACAACCGTTGTCCGGGTGTTATTTTATGTGATGTCCAGATGCATGCAGCCTGGTTTTCAGAACCGTGCCGTCCAGCCACCATTCGATTCGGAGCCCCATACTACTTTGGTTATGGCCAAACGCACCGCAGCCAAACCAAGTTGCCCTCGGTCGGCAAGGCTCCGACAACGGCACGCTCGTCCAAATGCGATCATCATCGCGGCGGGCAAGATCAGCATATTCCTGATATTGGACCGCTGGGGCGCCCATCGTCCGGCAGTAGGTTGGCAGTCTTCGCAAACTGAGTGGGATCGTTGTGCTTTACTCTGTTAGGTGTGTGGCACCTATTGTGCTGCACGAAGGCCGCCAGTTGCCCATTCTTCTGGTCCCGAAACTGCTCGCGATCACACGGACCAGTCTTCGATGCGCAGTTTGGATACCTGCTCAAAATCCTGACGGTTTCGCGTCACGATGATACCGTCGAACTCCAGCACGATGGCAGCAATCGCCAACCGGCGTCGCCTGGAGACGGGCGACAACTTGTGCATGACCGTAGGCCAGTAGCGTCAAGTGGTCCGTGTCCAGCACGTACAGACTCATAGTCGTCCCGGATCCGCGTTCACCTCGCGGCGGTATTCTCGCAGGTTGTTTTCGATTTCCGCCGCTTCGGGATGATTCCGCCAAATGCCGGCGAACGCCAGCCAGGGATCCGGGTGCGTCTCGATGGGAATCTGAAGTTGAATCAGTTCCGCGCCGGCCAGTTTCTGGCACAGCAGGTCGCGAAGTTTCGCAATGGCTTCGTCCCGCGTCGCCGCTTCGGCAACCAACGGCGCCGGGGCAAAGGTCGTAGCTCGATACCCGTCCCGTTCGACTTGCTCAAGCATCACGCAAACATCCATTGCGAACCTCCCACGATCTCGATAACGCATGCACCTTGGTAAGCCAAGGACCGACTGGCAACAATTTGGTCGCCTCTTCAGTATATGCGGAACGTCGTTCGTCGAGAAGCGGCGAGATCGGCGACAATTTAGAACCAAAAAACCAAACCAACAACCAAGAGAACAGGCATTTTCTTCTTTCAATTTGGCGTGCAGGCAGATCATGGAGGAAACGTCGTTCAACGAGGAAAATGGCGAATTTTGGAGGGTCCGTCAGTACCGGGGACGCGAGCGCTCGATGCAGCTTTTTGGGCCGTCCCATGATCCGAACATCCGCTGAGAATCGCCAAGACCTTTGTCGCGATATCTGCGAGTAAAAGACCGTGCTCGTTCCGTCGACTGGTCGCCCACTCGGTACGCTTTGCCAGGGAAGAGACAATCGGTGGGTCGGTCGATCGTCCAGTACGCTCGCAGTTCGACCAGCAGTCGGGCGATGAGGGCAGCATGCGATCCTTGCTGCCCTTGGTGTGGTGCAGGTGAATCTGTTGTCGCTGACCGTCGATGTCGGCCACTCGCAGATGAGGCGTTTCGCGGAGCCGCAGTCCCGCCGGTCTTCGTATCCGCGCCGCCGACCCCGCGTCGGCGGAGCGACGATTGGTAAGCTAGATGCTTCCCCGCCCTTTTTCTCCCGCCGTCCGCCGCCTGAGGCGGCGGAC
>SKKK01000277.1 GCA_007121535.1 Planctomycetaceae bacterium
AGATCTAGCGAGGTCGGGCGGGACGCGGTTGCCCATTCCCGGTGCCAAATCTTTACCGCTGCCGCCTCGAGCAGTCCGTCGATCTTCAGCACACATGGATTGGCGCCCTCGGTTTTCGTGATGCGTACAACCATGGCCGGCAGCGGCCTGGATGAATTCATCGCCTGATCCTTAGCGGTCCAGGATCATTTGGTATTGATCGGCTAGAGCCATGGCGGCGGTCCGAGCGTCGAAACGCGTTTCGGCTTGTTGACGGGCGCGCTGGCCGAGCTGTTGACGTAGGGGAGGGGCGGCCAGCAAGCGGAGCATCGCTTCGGCGAGCGTCCGTTTGTCGTCCGGCGGGACCAAGAGGGCCGAGCGGGGGTGGGTCAAAATCTCTGGCGTGCCGCCGACATTGGTGGCGATGATCGGGACACCGGACGCGGCAGCTTCCAGCAACACACGCCCCAACGGCTCTTGCCGCGCCGGATGGACCAAGAGCGTCAGTTCATGCATCAATGCCGCAATATCTTCTCGAAGCCCCAAGAAACGAACTCGATTCCGCAGCTCGGGCTGCGAGGCCCGTGCGTGCAATTGCCGCTCGTATTCCAACGCCTCGGCTTTCTGCGAATAACGCTGGCCAACGATCAGGAAACAGACGTCGGGCGCCCGCCGAACGACTTCAAGGGCAGCATCCAGCAGCACGTCCCAGCCCTTGCGCATGCCGATCTGGCCGATGGCGCCGATCAACATCGTTCCTGGAGGCAGATTCGCAAGGCGATGCAGGTAACCCGTGGCGGGACCGGGACAAAAGCGGTTCAGGTCCACGCCGTTAAACACCACGTGCAGCCGCTGCGGGTCAACTCCCAGATCGATGTACCATTGTCGAGTTGCCCGGGAAACGGCGATCAAGCGAGTGTGTCGGTTCAGATCGTCGACCACAGATCGATTGATTCGGAGGATGTCCCGCAGATGGCCCAAACCGGGCAACGAACGCTGTGCGATCACCGGCCCTACCAGACGACTCATCGCCAGACTATTGGCATGGACCAGATCCGGCTGGACGGCATCCAGCAGACATCGAAGACGCAACCGGCAATCGGCCAGCGGCAGCCGCACGCCCTGCGGGTTGTGCAGATCCAACGGCGTGTGCGCGATGCCTGATCGAACCAGGGTCTCCGCCAAAGGTCCTTGACTGGGACAGGCCAACTGGATACGGAAGCGGTCGGCCAATCCCTGTTGCAGAACCGTCAACAAGGATCGCTCGCCGCCGTTGAGCGAGGCGTATTCGCACAACACCAGGACCTTGGGCATGGCGTTCGTCAGCTCTTCAAGGCGTCAAGCAACCCGCGGACGTAATCCGTGACGTCGGCCAGCACCCGGTCACGCGGCTCCTGGTCGGCGCGGGCGATCCTGCGAACAATGGCCGACCCGACGATCAGCCCGTCGGCCACCGGCGCCAATTGCCGAACGTGTTCCGGTTGACTGATGCCAAACCCGATGCAGATGGGCAAGGAAGTCCGCGAGCGCAACCAAGCCACGTTTTCAGCCAGATCGGCAGGCAGTCGAGTCCGTTCTCCCGTGATGCCGGCCACCGAGACATAGTACAAAAAGCCTGTCGATGACCGGGCGATCCGAATCGCCCGCTCGCGAGGCGTTGTCGGTGCGACCAATTGAATCAGACCGAAGTCCTCCTGTTTACAGATCTGCGCCATCGGGCCGGCTTCCTCGACCGGCAAGTCGGGTACGATGGCGCCGGCGATGCCTGCCGCCCGAGCCTCGGCCACAAACGACGCGATGCCGCGACGGAAAACGATCGCATAGCTGACCATGCTGACGATGGGCATCGCCAGCGTCGGTGCGATGCGACGCGTCATCTCGAAGATATCGGCCAGGTGCGTCTTCCGTTCCAATGCTCGCGTATAAGAAGCTTGGATGACCGGTCCATCCGCGATCGGGTCGCTGTACGGAATGCCCAGTTCACACAGCGGGCACCCGCAGGCGTCCAGTTGCTTCAGAACATCAGCGGTAAAGTCCAGATCGGGATCTCCCGCGGTGATGAATGGCATCAGTGCCTTACGTTTTTCGGCGCGAAGGGCTTGAAACAGTTGATCGATGGCTGACATCGGCTTTGCTTTCACGTGGCGGCTTGACGTAGTCGAGCGATCTCGGCGGCATCTTTGTCGCCACGCCCCGACAAGCAGACCAGGATGATTTGATCCTTGGGACGACTGGCTGCAAGCTGGATGGCGTGAGCCAACGCGTGAGCCGTTTCAAGAGCCGAGAGGATGCCTTCGCTTCGAGCGACCAGATCGAAGGCCTCCAACGCAGCCGCATCGCTGCACGGTTGATACTGGACTCGACCCGCATCCTTCCAGAAACTGTGCTCGGGGCCGACGCCGGGATAATCCAATCCGGCAGATAACGAATGGACCTGGCCGGTCTGACCATCTTCGTCCTGCATCACATAGCTGAACGAACCGTGCAATACACCGGGACTGCCGTAGCTGAGCGAAGCGGAATGGTCGCCCGGTTGCTGGCTGCGTCCTCCCGCCTCGACGCCGACCAATTCTACCTGACCATCCGCGATGAAGGCGGAGAACATCCCTGCCGCATTGCTGCCACCACCGACACAAGCCACTACCGCGTCGGGCAGGCGGCCGAGCCGAGCCAAGCACTGCTGCCGAGCCTCGCGGCCGATCACTGCCTGAAAATCCCGCACGATCATGGGGAAAGGATGAGGGCCTACCACCGATCCCAAGATGTAATGCGTCGATTCCACACTGGACATCCAATCGCGCATCGCTTCGTTGATCGCATCACGCAAGGTTCGTGAACCGGTGGTCACCGGCCGTACCTCGGCGCCCATCAGCTTCATATTGAACACGTTGGGAGCCTGCCGCCGCACATCCTCTTCCCCCATATAGACTACGCATGACAGTCCGAAATGGGCACAGGCGGTAGCCGTTGCCACACCGTGTTGGCCGGCGCCCGTTTCGGCGATCACTCGGCTTTTGCCCATCCGCAATGTCAAGAGCGCCTGGCCCAGCGTATTATTGATCTTATGGGCACCGGTGTGATTCAAATCCTCGCGTTTCAGCCAGATCTGTGCGCCACCCCCATGCTGGCTCAGCCGCTTGGCATGGTACAAGGGCGATGGGCGCCCGACGAAATCCCGCAACAATTCGTCCAAAGTCGCTCGAAAGAGCGAATCTTCGACCGCGCTGCGGTATTCCGTTTCCAACTGATCCAGTGCCGCGACCAACGTTTCGGGTACATAGCGACCACCATACGGACCGAAACGCCCCATCGCGTCGGGCACTTGTCCGGTTTGCATGCCGGCATGTATCATCGACTCGGTCATCCTGCCCTCGAAGAAAACAAAAATGCCCCGGTTGCTTCGACAACCGGGGCCATACGTTCGGATTTCTGCTCGCGGCTATTCCTCGATAACAATCGCTTCGCAAGGACACTGCTCGGCGGCATCTCGACAAGCGTCCTCGACGTCGGCCGGAACCGGGTCGGCGATGACAATGGCGATATCATCATCTCCCAACTCGAACACTTCCGGGCATACATCCACGCAGACGCCACATCCCGTGCATGTGTCCTCAACGATCGCCTTCATAACGACTCCTTAAGTTAGAGGTAATTGGTAGTAACAAATCCCTTCCGTGGATCACTGCGGGCGACATCATTCAGGCGCCCGATTCCTGTTTCCAAAGATAACGAACCGGCGGCGATCAGGAAAGGTGGCGTTCGGCGCGGTCGTCTACAAACAGCGTTGCACACACACCAAACAGGTATCGTCCTTCTGATCGTTATCGCCAATGAATCGGCCCGTATCGCTCAAAATCGATTGCACAATATCGAATGCACTCCCCTCACACTGGCGATATTTCTCGATCAGTCGTTTCCATCCGTACAGATCCCCTTGTCGATTCTCGGCCTCGGTGACCCCGTCGGTGACCATCAACAACGTGTCGCCCGGCCGCAAATCGTACTCGGCTACTTGATATTCGAATTGGGGCTCGATCCCCAGGGGCAATCCGGAGGTGTCGTTGCCGATCTCCAGAACCTCGCCACTTGCACGTCGAAGAAGGGGGCGCAAATGCCCGGCATTGACCAGTTGCAGCCGGTGCGTCTTCCAATCCAGGATCACCAGCACCATGGTCATAAAGGCGTTTTCGGCACTACGCTGAGCAAACCGTTTATTGACGGTACTGACCACCTCGACAGGAGGGATATCATGCGTCAAGAAGACGCTGAATTCGGTGGAAACCTTCGCCATCAGCAGAGCGGCGGGTACACCCTTTCCAGAAACATCGCCCAAGAGCAACGCGAGCCGATCGTCCCGCAGCAACCGGTAGTCGAAGTAGTCGCCACCCACCTGTTTGGCAGGTGCGTAATAGTCCCAGAACTCGTATCCTGGAATATTCGGCCGCGCCGATGGCAACAGGGAAATCTGCATTTCGTGGGCGAACCCCAGTTCCAATTCCAGCGACCGTTCCCGCATGACGGCTTCGTACAACATGGCATTTTCCGCAGCGAAAGACACCTGCATGGCAGCGGTCAGCAGCAAGTCCAATTCGTCGGTTGCGAAAGGGCCATCGAAAGGATCGGCATCCAATTGGATAATCCCGACAGGCTGTTCCCGTCCATTGAGAATGGGGACACACAGGATCATTCCATCAGCGGCGGACACGGCCTGGCCGGACGCCATCACGTTTTCCAACAGCATACGGTTCAGGGACACGTTTTCCCTTTGGTCCGAGCGGCGGAATCGCGCCACGGAACGAGGCAGAATCGAAGCCTGGTCCCCCTGCAACAGGATCACGACTCGACGCGCGTTTGCGAACATGGCCAGCAGACTGTCCAATGCTTTGTCCAGCAACGCATCCAAGGACACGCTATTGCGAAGATCTTGATTCAAACGGATGAAGGCGGCCAACTTGCCCATGGCATTGGCGTCGCTACGATTGGTCATGGAATCGATGCGAGATTCCAAGGACGAAACGATCGAGGTCTGGCTGGTGTCTTCATCTTCCTGGATGATGATGCCCTCGGTCGAAGATCCGCCATCCGGGGCTCGATCCATGTCGATGAACGAGAAAATGTGATCGCAGATGTTGATCAAATCGCGATGCTTCAGTCGTCGCGGCACGTGTGGCGTGAGCGTGCCGCCGTTAAGCACGGTGCCCGCCTTGCTTTCCAAGTCTTCGATGAAGAATTCTCCCTCCTTGAAGTAGACCCGGGCATGAGTACGGCTGACCGTGCGCGGCAGCAGCACCAGATTACAATGTTGTGCATCGCGACCAATGATCCATTGGCTTAGTTCGTTTTCCGGATTGACGTCCAGGGGAAATTCGCGTTGGTTTCCCTGCCCTTTCAGCATCCTGATCATCGCCATGAGAAAAACTCCTGAGCACGCGTCCCAATCCGCGGGAAAGCCCGTCCCAAGCCGCCCCATCGAAAGCTGCCAGCACATATGGCCGCGCCCTTATTTTACACCATCCCCCTGCGGCGACAATTGCCCAGTTTGGATTAGCCCCGCCAGCCTTCCGACATCGTGATCTTCCATGGATCGTGCGGGGCCGATGGGGTCGGGAGTAGCGAGTTCCATCTGTTCGCAGTCCGCCAAATTTTTAATCTTCTGGTTTCCTCGCGATCGTGCCGCCATTCACGTCACCCGGCTCGCCTTCCACGACGACCTCGCCGACCCTTCCCGCGACGCCCCCAACGCCCGCCAATCGACGCGGCTGACCTGCATCGCCGTCAGCAACGGCAGTCCTCCTGCGGTCCGCTGCTCGCCGAGAAGATCCTGCTCACAGCCTTGCAGGTGGCGGTCAAAGGGTTCGGCATCTGTTAGGATAACGACCGCCATGTAACCAAAGGGGGATGCATATGGATCGTTGGATCAGTCTTGGCGGGTTGGCGGTGATGCTGCTGCTGGCTTGGCTGTTGTCGGAAAATCGGCGGCGGCTGCACGTGCGTCTGATTGTCAGTGGGATCGCGCTGCAATTCGTCATGGCCATGCTGTTGCTATGGAGTCCGCCGGGAAAGCGAGTCTTCGAAGCGGCCCGCGTCGTGGTGGCTCAGGTGCTGAGCTTCTCGAACGCGGGCGCCGAATTCGTCTTCGGCACGGACTTCCAGGATCATTTCGTCGCGTTTTCCGTGCTGCCGACCATCATCTTCGTATCGTCGCTGACCGCGCTGCTGTTCCATGCGGGGATCTTGCAGCAATTGGTCAAGCTGATGGCGCGGTTGATGGTTTGGGTGATGGACGTTTCGGGTTCCGAATCGTTGTGCGCGGCGGCCAACGTGTTCGTGGGAATGACCGAGGCGCCGCTGGCGATCCGGCCCTATCTGGCGTCGATGACGCGTTCGGAACTGATGGCGATGATGACGGCAGGGATGTCCACGATCGCTGGCGGCGTGATGGCGGCGTACGCGGGGATGGGAGCCGACGCGGGGCATCTGCTGGCCGCTTCCTTGATGTCCGCTCCGGCAGCCCTGGTGGTGGCAAAGATCATGGTCCCCGAGGTCGATGTCTCGCCGACCAAAGGAGTGGTCCGCGTCCAGGTGCCCAAGACGGACGCGAATCTGCTGGACGCCGCCTGCCGGGGAGCTGCCGACGGGTTGACTCTGGCGTTGAACGTCGGCGCGATGCTGATCGCGTTCATCGCCTTGGTGGCCATGTTCAACTGGATGCTCGGCCTGTTGCCGGACGTGGCACAGCAGCCTCTGTCCTTGGAACGGATGCTGGGATGGGCGATGGCGCCTTTGGCTTGGACGATCGGAGTGCCCTGGTCGGAGGCTCAGCAGGTGGGCATGCTGCTGGGTAAGAAGACGATCTTCAACGAGTTCCTGGCGTATCAGGATTTGATCGCCATGAAGGACCAATTATCCCCCAGATCGTTCACGATCGCGACGTACGCCCTGTGCGGCTTCGCGAATTTCGGATCGATGGGCATTATGATCGGCGGGATCGGCGGTCTGGTGCCCTCGCGGCGCAAGGACATCGCACGGTACGGCCTACGAGCCCTGATCGCCGGGACGATCGCCGTGTTGATGACCGCCTGCATCGCCGGGGTATTGATGTGAGGGATCCTCCTTGCCCACCAGTGATAACGAGTCATCTGGTGATGCCATCGCCTGGGGCACAAAGGTCGAGTTGCCTCCATCTGCGAGTTCTACAAGATGCTGGCTTCGTGTGATCGACTCGCGTCCTCTTCCTTCGAGTCCGTGACATGTTATGCTGTCGGAGGATCGGCAAAAAACACCGGGAAACATCGGATGATCGAAACTTCAAGCTGCAGACAATCGGTACTCGCCATCCTTTTCTTGATGCTGTTCGGCGTCCCGCGATGCCTTGCCGTCGAATCGCCCACGTCGGGGCAACGGGAAGCTCACGACACGCTGGGGGCCACCACCGATTCGAAGCCCGACGCCCAGGACTGTCTGGACGGTCTTGCTTGGCGTCCCACGCCCTTTTCCGTCTCGTGGGAACCGGACCCGGACGCTGCCAATCGCCGGATCGTCAGTTTTCCCTCGCCGGTGCCCAGCGGCGATGCGACCAACGACCGCGTGACGATGGTGTGGTATCCGGCCTTTCCATCCCAAGTGCAGCACGATCGAGCACCGGCCGTGCTGGTGGTACATGAATCGGGCCGGGCCATGCCGGTGGGACGACTATTCGCCCGTGCCTTTCAGGCCGAGGGCATGCATGCGTTCCTGATCCATCTGCCGTACTACGGACTACGCCGAGGCGGCGAGGAGCGTCCCGAACCCGACAATCTGGTCACGGTGATTCGCCAGGCGATCGCCGATGTCCGTCGCGCTCGGGATGCGATCGCCGTTTTCCCGGAAGTGGACGCCAGCCGGATCGCCGTCCAGGGGACCAGCCTGGGCGGGTTTGTGACCTCGGTGGCCGCCAGCTTGGATCGAGCCTATCAGACCACGTTCGTCATGCTGGCCGGTGGAAATCTGTATGACGTGTTGCTTGGCGAAGCGCGCGACGCCGCCAATTTCCGCCGCGATCTGGAGCGAGCCGGGATCCAAGGCGAGGCGATCCGCCAACTGCTCTGGCAGATCGAACCAACCCGAGTAGCGCACCGGCTGGATCCGCAGCGAACGTGGCTGTACACCGCCGAAGATGATGAAGTGGTGCCGTTGGAAAACGCTTTGGCGCTGGCTCGCACCGCAGGATTGTCCGACGATCACCACGTGCGGATGGCCGGCGGGCATTACACGGCGATCATCCACTTCGCCACGATCGTCCGACAAGTTGCCGAGCATGTCCGGGAAACCCCGCCCCTGTTGATCGACCGCCCCCGTTGAACGCGTTAGGATCGGCGAGACACAACGAGGTTTGAAAAACTGGGACTGGCCCCGAGTGAGAACCTTGTTTGCTGTTCCGGGAGCTTCCGTTTTGGATTTGCCGAGTCCGAGCGGAGTCCTATGATGCCTGTGGTAGGAAGAGGTCGGCAGGTGCCGTCGGGAAAACCGCCTTTCATGAGGTTCACGTTTGCCCGAAAACGACTTGCGGGCCCTTTTCCCGGATCCCGTTCGGCGCAGGGGACCCATTTCGTTACGGACATTTGTTTCTCTATTGATCCACTTTCGGGACATTTCGATGGCCACGCGAGATTCTATTGGCGGCATCATACACACCTATCAGAAGTACGATCCACGCGAGTTCCCCAGCCCAACTCAGCCCGCGCCCGACATGGTCTCGCCGGCCTTCGAGCACCTGCTGCGTTACGGGGGGATGCGCCAACTGACTCCGGAACAGATGGCCAACGCGGTACGGATCGACCCCAGCCAGATCGCCGGGCTTG
>SKKK01000312.1 GCA_007121535.1 Planctomycetaceae bacterium
AACCGTGGCCGTTAGCTCTTCCAAGATCCGAATCAAATCGACTTCGACGCCTTGCGGTTCCCGGACGCGGCTGAACCCGTCAGCCTGTTCGCAGGCTGTTTCCAATCGAGGATAGCCCAGCCTCGAAAACCCATCCTGAACCAAGCGGTAGCCGCGACGCTCCTGCCGGACCCAATCCAAGGCCTGCCGGCGCCGGTTGTACTCGGGCAGTTGGTTTCGTTTCACTCTCTCTGCAACCAGCAAACCCGGATGCTTGTCGCGCCAGCGTTGCGTCTGTTCCGCAGAATCAGCGACTCGTTCGATCAGACGCTTGATGACGGGATACCACGATGAAAAATCATATCGTTTGTGCGGGTAGGAATACCATTTTCTCTGAAAGACTTCCAGCAACTGGAAAGCACACGCCGGTGATACGAGTCCGCAAACGTTCCCGAGCACTTCCAGTACGTCCATCTTGTAGAAGGTGTTCCTCTCCCGGTCGTGACGCCGGAAGTCATGCTGAGCGACGATCAGCGGGAAGGGAAACGAGCCCAGCGCCTGATAGCCGGCGAACACGATGCCGCTGCCGGCGTATTCGAAGGTGGACGGATAGTGCCCGGGCTTCGCCCGCGCGGAACGATGGAATACAGCGGCTGAAGGGCCGCTCCAGATTTCAGCGCCGAACAGAGGATTCTCTGGATAGTAGAAACTTAACAGGGCGGATTCGAACGTCTCTTCGTCCCGTTGGAGGAACCGGTGAAGAGCCAGCACGGTGTCCGGACGCGCCTGCGGCCGCCGCCACAGGTGATAGGCAAGCGACGGCACTGTCTGCCCGTCGATGGTCAGATCCTCGACCACCACCCGCAGCTCCCAATCCTGGGACGCCAATTCGATATTCCATCCGTGGTCGCGCAAGGCACAAAGAGCCGCGATTTTAAATCCTTCGCCGAAATAGCCAGCGTACCTGCCGGGAGCCTGGCGTTTGGTCGATGCGCCGATTGGAATCAGCCATTCGTGGCTGAATCCGACGCTACGAGCCTCCAGCAACAACACAGCATCCCGGCGCGTGTACGAAAAACGTTGCTGCCACGCCTGGTGCCCTACCGCATCGTAAAAGTTTTGCAGCAGATCCCGCAGAACCTTGTACCGGCTCCACCGCACCGGGTAATCCAAGATCAAATTCAGAGGGATGGTCTCGGGCACACCTCCCTTGCGTCCTGCGATCTGCCACTGTGTCTGCGTGTCTGCATGCATGGATCACCAAAACCCCAAGCGTCAAGTGCCGCCTGCGAAGTCCCAATCCGAGTGCGCGGCCTCTGTCAAACCAGCATACGGCAACCCGGAAGGCTGTGCAACACCGGCATGCGACTAACATAAGGAAAGATCGGCGAATTGCAGCGCGGGGTGCTCCTGCTTGCGTGGAAGAAATGGGGTCGGAAATGGGGAAATGGAGTCGGGTCTCATTCTCTTGCGGAAAGCGGGTTGACTGGGTGTGAAAGCGTCATGCCTTGACGACCACGAATCGCAACTGGAGGATATCGCTCGGCAGCAGGTCGACATGCGGCTGCTCGCCTTTTTCGTGTTGCGCAATCACTGGCACTTGGTACTGTGGCTTCGCGAAGGTGGGGACCTATCGGATTTTCCGGGGTGGCTGACCAACACGCATAGACGGCGTTGGCACTTGGCGCATGGGACGCTTGGCCGTCGCGAGTTGGACACGCGTCGTCGTACGCTGCAAAGACGGCTGACGAGAAAGCGTGCGAAATATGCGGCTCAGACGTTGCATCCCGAAGCCGACAAAAAAGAGATCGAGCAATGGCAGAAACGCCAAGCCGCCCTGGTAGAAGCCATCCAGCACTTGGAGTATGAGTTGTCGGAAGTGAAGCAGCTTCAGTCGCAAACTACTCAGGCAAGGCGAAGTGGTCCGGCGACAGCTTTCCGCCGTTGAGCGCATCACTAAGGGCAGAAATCCAACGATGATGAAAAGCGTGAAAAATCCCCGCTGCCACCTTGGTCCAATCGTGCATCGGCATGACTTCTTCTCCGGAGCGTGGTTCTTGGCTTTCCAATTGTACGCGATCTGTCATCTTTGGCACGAGAGGGCGGCGTGCAATCGAGTCACGCCGCCGTGCGTTGCGGTCAGTCGCCTTGCCGACCGTCTGGCGGCCAGCCTATAATCATGGCAGACTTGAAGGAGAAATCCGATGCCGTTGCGAGATCACTTCCTGCCGCCCATCTGGAATCGCTCTTCGTGGGAGGGATTTCACGGCGGCTGGCCCATGACCATCGTCCAGCAGTTGACCAGGATACTGCCCGCGGACTACACGGCCGAACCTCGCGTTCACTTGGGCGGCTACTACGAGATCGACGTCGTTGCCTTCGAGCAGGACGACCGTCGATCCAACGGCGTGCCTGCCTGGGGAAGCAATGCCGAAGACGGCGGTTTGGCGACCTCCACGTATGCACCACCTGAGCCCACGCTGGTCCTGGACACCGACTTGAATGACCAATACCAATACGAGGTGCTGGTGTTCGACCAGACGCGCGGCCGGCGATTGGTGGCAGCCATCGAAATCGTCAGCCCAGCCAACAAGGACCGGCCGGAGAATCGTCGGGCGTTCGTGGCCAAGTGTGCGGCCCTGCTGCAGCAACACGTTTGCGTGTCGATCGTCGACCTGGTGACAATCCGGAGATTCAATCTGTACTGCGACTTGCTGGAGTTGATCGGCCGCTCGGACCCGTCCTTCGCTCTCCCGCCGGCCGTCTACGCCGTGACATGCCGTGGGCACAAGGTCGGACCCCAGTCGCGATTCGTCGCTTGGGCGTATCCATTGGCTGTCGGCCGGGAACTGCCGGCGCTGCCCATGTACCTTACGGACGACCTGGCGATCTCGGTCGACCTGGAGTCCAGCTACGAGGAGACCTGCCGAGCCCTGCGGATTCCGCGCGATTGAAGCCCCCGTGATCACGGTATTGCAGGCCGGCCGGATCAAAAAAGAGCACAATGTCCAATTTGTTGTTAGCAAACGACGTACAGGGAAAGCCAACCATCTCGTGAATAATCCGGATAGGCGTGGTCAGCGGTGAGAATAAGGACACAGCTTGGAACAGGATGGTTTTGGGACCACCCATGCTGGCTAACGGGGCGGGCAGGTCTGGCTTTTGCCTGGATTTGCCAGCGGCGGCAGGGGACGGGAAATGAGATGCAGACTTAGGCGAATTGCCGTTTGCGCGCGAAAAAGCACCACGCACTGATGCTCGTACGGGTCACCGGGAGACTGGTTTACCACTCGCCTGATTGAATGGGTTCATTCTTATTTGGGGGTAACAAGCCGTAGGGGAGTTCGCCGGATCGATGGGCAGACAGGGTCTGTCGCCCGAATGACGGCCAAGAGTCCGGATCGTGCGTTTGCGATCACCCGGCAGGTCGCCGCGCCCGAGCAATTGCGATTTCTCGGCGAGTGCATCACGTTAGCCCGAAAGCGTGTCAGGTTCGCTTACGGGATGGACCGAAAGCGATGCCAAGGCGAACCTGTCCCGCTTTGTCAAAACGCCTCCGTCCCGACCGGCACGGCGCTAACCGCCGGTCTTCGGCCCAAATTGGTGGTTAGCCTGGATTATTCGCGAAATGGTCGCCTCCTGTGAAGAGCGGTTCAGATCAGCAGTCACGTCGGCAGAAGTAATTTTCCCCAGAATTAGTGGTTCGGGTTGTCCGACAAGTGGTTGTGCGGTACGAACTCGAAAGCAACAAGACCGTCAATGCGCGTATTATTGGACAAGGCGCTTACCGGATCGTGCCGATCAGTGCTGTAACCATCCGGGTGCTTTATAGCGGAATCTTTTATGAAAGTAATTTTAGCAGCCCCGCGAGGCTTTTGTGCTGGCGTCAATATGGCGGTCGAAAGCCTGGATCTGACGTTGCGGGCATTCGGTCCGCCGGTTTACGTATATCACGAGATCGTTCACAACCGGTTCGTGGTCGATTCGTTTCGAGCGCGGGGTGCCGTGTTCGTCGATGATCTGCGGCAGGTTCCCGAGGGTGCTAATTTGTTGTTCTCGGCCCACGGGGTTTCCCCGGAGATCCGGCAACAGGCTCGGCAGCGCCGCTTGCACGCGATCGATGCGACCTGCCCCCTGGTCACAAAAGTCCATCTGGAAGCTATTCGATTCGCTCGCGAGGGCTATACCATCGCCTTGATCGGTCATGAAGGGCACGACGAAGTGCTCGGGACGATGGGCGAGGCTCCCGATTCCATGATTTTGGTTCAATCGGTGGATGATGCCGACCGATTGGATCTTCCCCCGGACACTCGTCTTGCCTATTTGACTCAAACGACGTTGTCGGTCGACGATGCGAATCGGATTATCGACCGTCTTCGAGCCAGGTTTCCCCAGTTGGTGGGTCCCGCCAAAGAGGACATTTGCTACGCGACTCAAAATCGCCAGCAAGCGGTGCGAGAGATTTGCCCCGAAGTCGATCTGGTGTTGGTGCTGGGCAGCCGGAACAGCTCGAACAGTCAGCGGTTGAGCGAGATTGCGCGGGAAAACAGGGTCGCTGCCTATCTGATCGACGGCATTGCCGACATCGACCCGAATTGGTTCCAAGGCGTTGATGCGGTGCTGGTAACCGCCGGTGCCAGCGCTCCGGAATCGGTGGTCGAACAATGCCTGGAGTATCTGCGAGACCGATACGGCGCCGAAATTTCGGTGCGTACGATCCGGACCGAACAGGTCCATTTTCCGTTGCCCAAAGCGTTACGCGATCAGCAGATCTCACTGGTCAGTTCTTCGGTTGACGGTTAAGATCAAGAAAAGAAGCGTTTCAAGGTGGAGACAAAACCGCGTCCGTCTCGGAAGCCCGACCTTCGCGTGCGGGATTGTTACCGCTATGACTGATTTCCGGTTCTCGTGAGTCCCCCCTTATGCCGCCCATGAAAGCCGAGCCGCTGGCGTTGCTGACTGCTGCGGAACCGCCAGCCAGGCGAATCCCAGCTTGGCTGCTGTCGGCGATGGTGCATGCGCTGCTGTTGTTTTCGTTGGCGATCTTGATCCGGGAGACAACACCGGGGACGATGCCGGAACCGGAGCGATCGGCGGGAATCGTGCTGACGCAAACCTCCCACCAGCAGACTCGCTTTTTTTCCGAAACCGACCAGCAGTCTGCCGCCGAGTCCTCCGACGTGTCGCCCACCGATTCGGTGCAAGACGCGTCCGCCTCGGAAAGGGCGTTACCGTCCGCGGACCAGTTGCCCGTCGAGCTTGGACCGATGCTGCCCGGTCCCGACGCGACCAGCGGCATCGGTGCGGCGACGGACTGGGCCGACCTGTTGCCCAGCGCCGGACAGTTGACCGATGGTCCGGCACCGAGTCGTTCGATCGGCACGGGCAACAGCACCTATCTGTTCGGCATCCAAGGCGAAGGCTCGTTGTTCGTCTACGTGTTCGACCGTTCCGACAGCATGAACGGTTTCGAGGGGCGGCCTCTGGCAGCCGCCAAAGCCGAATTGATCAACAGCATCCGCATGCTCAGCTCGACTCAACAATTCCAAATCATCTTCTATAACCACGATGTCACCGTTTTCCATCCGAATCCGAGCCAATCACCGCGGCTGATGTTCGCCGACGAGGGCACCAAGGATCTGGCAGAACAATTCATTCGCAACTTGCCCGCGACCGGTGGCACCCAGCACGTGCCGGCGCTGCGCCAGGCGTTGCTGCTGGCGCCCGACGTGATCTTTTTCCTGACGGACGCCGACGATCCGCAATTGACCGCTCGACAACTGGAGGATTTGCGCCGAATCAACCGGGGCACCGTGATCCACGCGATCGAATTCGGTACGGGGCCGTTCATCGGGGGGGACAACTTTCTGATGCGGCTGGCCCGGCAGAGCAACGGGCGGCACACGTACATCGACGTGACGCGATTGCCGGCGAGGAGCAACTGATGCAGAGCATTTCTTGCGCCGGGGGGTGGATAGCGGCCGCCTGGATCTTGATGACCTCGATGGCCGTCGCCAAGGATCAGGTAACGTATGCTACGGGTCCCGATGGTGGTGGTCGGACGACGATCCGAGGATCCATACTGGAATACACCGGGCAAAGGCTGATACTGCAGCCATCGATTGGTTCGCAGCGAGAAATCCCGGCGCAACAAGTCCTGGAGGTATCGACTGACTGGAGCCCGACCAAAGTCAAGGCCGATCAAACTTTCTACGATCACCAGTACGACCAGGCGTTACGATTGTATGGCCAGGCGTTGGGCGACGAGTCACGGATTTGGGCTCAGCGGGAGATTTTGGCTCAAATGATCTGCTGCCTGAGGCAGTTGGAACGTATCGAACAGGCGGCCGAGTACTTTCTGCGATTGTTGCAGAGCGATCCCGAGACGATCTGGTTCGGGCGGATCCCGTTGAGCTGGCAGGCGGAGCAGCCGCCACCGGCCTTAGAGAAGCGGGCCGAGCAATGGATGCGGAACAACGACTCACCGGCAGCGCGATTGATCGGTGCCAGTTGGCTGCTGGCGACGCGCGATCGCGCTGCGGCGATCGAGACGCTGCAGCGTTTGACGTCGCAGAGTCAGATTCAGATCGCCTCCCTGGCAACCGCTCAACTGTGGCGAACACAAACGGCGACGGTGGACGAAATGGAATTGAAACGTTGGGGCGACTTGTTGCAGAAAATGCCTCGTGAGGTTCGGCCGGGCGCCCTGTATGTCTACGGTGAAGGGCTGGCCGCTCGGGAACACCGCGAACGCGCCGCCTTGGCTTGGCTGCGGATCGCACTACTGTACGCCGATCACGATCGCAGTCTGGCCGCTCGGGGGTTGCTGAGAGCCGGCCGCGAATTGGAACGCAGCGGAGATCCTGCGCAGGCCGCTTTGCTGTACCGCGAAATCCTCCGAGACTACGGGGGAACCACGATCGCACGCCAGGCGACGACCCGTCTCGAATCTCTCGAAGGCGATTGAAGAACAAGGAGGAACGATTTTGTCAAAATCACGTCTCGCGTTGTGGTCCCCCGGGATCATCGCGATGCTAAACGCATGCTTGACGCCTTCCGCCGTCTACGCCCAGACGGATGTCGCTGACGGCGCGATGGACACAGCCGCGTCGGGTGCTTCGCAAGGTTTCTTCAGCATCGTATTTTCCGGCGGCCTGGTCGGCGTCGCCATTATCATGTTGCTGCTGTCGCTTTCGTTGACCGCCGCCTACCTGGTCTTCGAGCACTTGATGACCATCCGGCGCAACGAGTTGATGCCTGACGGGCTGTGCGAACAGGTGCGCGAATTGCTGATGGCGGGGCGATTGGCCGAAGCCGACCAGAGCTGCCGCCAGCAACCCAGCTTCTTGGCCTTCGTCCTGCTGAACGGATTGTCCGAGGCGGAAGGCGGTTGGAGTGCCGTGGAAAAGGCGATGGAGGACGCGGCGGCGGAGCAGTCGGCTCGACTGTTCCGCAAGATCGAGTACCTGTCGGTCATCGGCAATCTGGCGCCGATGGTCGGTCTGTTGGGGACGGTGACGGGGATGATCATCGCCTTTCAACAGGTCGCCAGCACGCAAGGGGCCGCCGGGGCTGCCGATCTGGCGGAAGGCATCTACCAGGCGTTGGTCACCACCGTCGGTGGGCTGATCGTCGCCATCCCCTCGTTGGGCGCCTTCGCCGTCTTTCGTAATCGGCTGGACCAACTGGTCGCCGAGGCTGCCTATCTGGCTCAACATGCCGTTGGCCCCCTGAAGCGCCGACGCGTCACCGCCACCCGATCCTCAGGCGCCGTGCCCCCACCGCCTCGAACCGGAGGAGGCTGATGCGAGTTCCCGACCATGCCCGCAGCAGTGAAGCGAACGTGCAGATGACGCCGATGATCGACGTCGTCTTCCTGCTGATCATCTTCTTCCTGGTGTCCAGCCACCTGGCGCGTCAAGAAGTCCAGATGCCCCTGCCGCTGCCCACCGCCGCCAGCGGTGAACATCCCAGCGAGACATCAACTCGGCGAGTGACCATCAATGTGCTGAGCGACGGGAAGATGTTGCTGGCGGGCAAGCCGGTCGAGGCCGGCCAGTTGCGCGAACGTCTGGTGGCAGCACGCGACGAAAGCGGGGCAGAGATCGAGGTCCGCATCCGAGGCGATCGTTCGGTCGCGTACCAGCACGTCGAGCCGATTCTGCTGGCGTGTGCCCGAGCGGGTATCTGGAACGTCGCCTTCGCCGTCTATCGACCGGAGGATGTCCGCTGATGCGCCGCGTCTCCAGCTATCGCCAGCAACGACGCGACCTGGACGTCAAGATGACGCCCATGATCGACGTGGTGTTCCTGTTGCTGGTCTTCTTCTTGTGGACGGCCAGTTTTCGGATCAGCGAGCAGGTGTTGCCCAGCGAAATCTCCGCCAGCACGGCCGAAGCGTCAGCAGCCAGCGATACTCCGCTGCCCGAAGAGGACTTCGACGAGGTGGTCTTGCGGGTGCTCTGGATGGATCGCCGACCCCAGTGGGAAATCAACGGGGTGCCGGTCGATTCGCTGGACCAGGTGCGAACGACCTTGAAATCGCTGGCGGCGATCAAGTCGGACGCGCCGGTCATCGTCTTCCCCGATCCCGAAGTGCCGCTGGGCCACGTGATCGATCTGTACGATCTGACGCGTTTGGAAGGCTTTCAGCAGGTCCAGTTCACCGCTTCCGAGCCTGTTCTACAAGCCCCGTGATCCCAGCAATACATCCCGATCCGCTGGGGAGATTGCCGATGCTTGATCCCAGAAAACGAATGCCTCGACTCTTGCAATCACATCAATAGCGGAAGCCAACGTGTTTCACGAGCCGCCCGGTTTCTTCGGCATGTTGACGATCGAGACAAGAAAACGGATGGAATTCCCAAAGTCCCGTCGAAGTACCAAACGTATTTGCTCAAGGAGTCGATCGACGCGGAGATAATCTGGAATGGCGAGACTTTAATTCCACCCGAAATATCCAGATCTGCGCGTCCTTGACGTATCCGCATCTACGTGTCGCGTGGAAACGTCGGAATGGCTGCTGCGGGGCGATTTTCGGGGGCACGGCATCCGGGGCCCTGCGGATCGAAGCGGGCAAATCGTAACAATCGGTTGCACGAGAGCCGGGTGAGGTGGACCCGGCTTGCAAACGATGCCGGATCTCCTATAATAGACGAACTCGACATCGGCAGTTTGGGGACGCGTACCCGGTTGCCGGGACTCGTGGACGAACAACGGAACAACGCTCGGAAGTGCTTAGCGGGCTGGTGCCCCTCGCGGTCTTCAAAATCGTCGAATCGTCGGTCAAGCCGGGGATTGGTGGGTTCGATTCCCATGCACTTCCGCTCTATTTTTACCAACCTCTTCAGCAAAGACCATGATGGACAAGACGCTGGTCACTTGGCATCACCACGCGGTATCTCGCGAGGATCGCGAGCGGCTGAACGGGCATCGCGGCTGTGTCGTATGGTTCACCGGGTTCAGCGGATGCGGCAAGAGCACCGTGGCCAATGCCTTGGATCGACGGCTGTACGAACGCCAAATCCGCAGCTTCGTTCTCGATGGCGACAACATCCGTCATGGTTTGAATGCCAGCGCGGCAATGCTGATGGACCACGGAGAAGACTATGCCCGACGCTTCGGATTGGGATTCTCCGAGCAAGATCGGCGTGAGAACATCCGTCGGATCGGGACCGTGGCCGAGTTGTTCGCGTCGGCGGGGTTGGTGACGTTGACGGCGTTTGTCAGCCCCTACCGTCGTGACCGCGATTCGGTCCGGCAGTGGGTCGAAACCAATGGTCGTGTGGGAGACTTTGTCGAGGTTTTTGTCGACACCCCCCTGGAAATATGCGAAGCGCGAGATCCAAAGGGACTGTACAAGAAGGCTCGATCTGGCGAATTGTCGGGCTTGACGGGCATCGACGATCCCTACGAAGCCCCAGAGCATCCCGAATTGACGCTTGACGGAGCGAATGGTTCCCCGGATGAATTGGCCGATCAGGTGCTCGCTTGGATGCAATCGGCCGGCCTGGTTTCCGATGGAACGACAGGAGGGTGAACGATGAGCGGCGGTGAAAACCGACCTCGTCCGGAAGATGCTCGGCGGATGCAGCGCGAACGGCGATCGCAGCACGAAGGGTTGGAACGACGCAACGAAAGGCTGCGTCAGGCCCACGTCGAACTCGAAATATCGCGAACTCGATACTTCGATCTGTACGATCTGGCGCCCGTTGGATACATCACGGTCGCTGCGGACGAGCGTATCGTGGAGGCCAATTTGACAGCCGGCAAGCTGCTGGACAGGGCTCCCGAAACGCTGGTTTCGCAGCCATTCTCCGGCTTCCTGTTCGAACAGGATCTGGATCAGTATCAGCATCATCGTCAGGCGTTGTTCGCCACGGGGAAGCCGCAGGTGTGTGAATTGCGGTTGATCCGCGAAAACGGCAGCAACTTCTGGGCCCGATTGGACGCGACCGCTGCGCGAGACGAGCGTGGCGAGACGGTCTGCCGGATTGTGATCAGCGACATAACGGAACGCAAGGCGGCGGAAGCCGAACTGCTGGCCAGCCAGCAACGAGCCACGGCGCAGCGTCAAGCTATCGTGCAATTGATGTTGGACCAGCAGATCGTCGAGGGCTCGATGGAGCGGGCGTTGCCCGTGCTGGTCAAGATCGTCGCGGAAACTTTGGGCGTCGCCCGCACGAGCGTTTGGCAGCTTAGCCAAGACCAGTCCGAGCTGCACTGCTTGGCCCTGTACGAGGCAACGAAACGCTCGCACAGCAGTGGCGGGGTGTTGATGGCACGCGAATTGCCTCGGTACTTTTCGGCCATTTTGACGGACAGCCGCATCACGGCCGAAGACGCGCAAAGCGATCCACGCACCCGAGAACTGACCGATGCCTACCTGATTCCCCTGGGGATCACTTCGATGTTGGACGCCGGGATCGTCGTCTCGGGACGCTTGGTGGGGGTCGTGTGCAACGAACACATCGGACCTCAACGCAAGTGGCGCGTGGACGAGGAATCTTTCGTCGGGACGGTCGCCGCGCTGGTCGCCCAGTGGCTGGTCGCAGCCGAGCGGAGGCGGGCTGAGGAGGCGTTGAAGAAAGCCCACGACGAATTGGAACTGCGAGTCCAGGAACGGACCGCCGAGTTGACGCTGGCCAATGCCCAGTTGGAAGCGGCCAAGCATGCTGCGGAATCTGCGAATCGAGCGAAGAGCACCTTCCTTGCCAATATGAGCCACGAGATCCGTACGCCGCTGAACGCCGTCATCGGCATGACGGAACTGGTCCTGCGCAGTTCGCTGACGCCTCAACAACGCGGATACTTGATGACCGTCAAAGACTCGGGCGAAGTCCTGCTGTCGGTGATCAATGACATCCTGGATTTTTCCAAGATCGAGGCTGGCAAACTGGTTTTGGACTGCCAGCCGTTCGATTTGCGGGAGAGTCTGGGCGACACGATGAAGTCGTTCGCCCTGCGAGCCCATCAACGCGGGCTGGAATTGACCTTTTTTATCCATCCCGACGTGCCGCGTTACGTCATCGGCGACTATCATCGGCTGCGCCAAGTCGTGGTGAATATTGTCGGCAATGCCATCAAGTTCACCGATCGGGGCGAGGTGGGTTTGGATGTCAGCCTGCGATCGCGTTCGGCCACCGATGTCGGCTTGCACTTTGAGATTCGAGACACGGGGATCGGCATCCCCCCAGACAAGCAGTCGACGATCTTCGAGATGTTCGAACAGGCGGACAGTGCGACCACGCGTCGGCACATGGGCAGCGGATTGGGGCTGGCGATCGCCTCGCGGTTGATCGCCCTGATGGATGGGCAGGTCTGGGTGGACAGCGAAGTCGGCCAAGGCAGCCGCTTCCATTTTATCGTCCGGTTGAAGATGCCCGAAAAACCGCCCGCACCCCGCCCACGCGAGTCGGCCCAACTGCACGGGATGCGAGTTCTGGTGGTGGATGACAATGCCTCGAACCGGAAAATCCTGGAGGAGACGCTGCTGGGCTGGCAGATGATACCCATCGTGGCTTCGGGCGCCGACCAGGCGCTGCTGGAGTTGCAGCAGGCCAGCCAACAGGGCCGACCGCACCGATTGCTGATCAGCGACGCCCAAATGCCCCAGGTCGACGGATTCGGGCTGGTCCGGCAGATCCGCCGCGACCCGGCCATCCGCGATATGCCCGTGTTGATCCTGACCTCGGGGGATCGCCCCGAAGACGTGGCGCTTTGCCACCAGTTGGAGATCAGCGGATACTTACTCAAACCCGTCAAGCCTTCGGAGTTATTGGAGGCCATCCAGGTTGCTGTGGGCGTCTCTGAACCGAGTCGTGAACAGCCCGAGGGCTCAGCCCCGCCGACCGATCGTCTGAGCGATCTACGAGTCTTGTTGGCCGAGGACAGTCTGGTCAACCAACAACTGGCCATCGCTTTGTTGCAAGAGCACAACCACACGGTCACCGTCGTCAACAACGGCTCCCAAGCCGTTGCGGCCAGCGAGGTTCAGCCGTTCGATCTGATCTTGATGGATGTCCAGATGCCGGAGATGGACGGTTTGGAAGCCACCAGACGGATTCGCGTTCGAGAGCGGCAGACCGGCGAGCATTGTCCGATCATCGCCATGACCGCCCACGCGTTGAAAGGGGACCGCGAACGTTGCCTGCAGGCCGGTATGGACGCCTATGTGGCGAAACCAATCCGTGCCGACGAGCTGTTCGACGCGATCGACGCATTGTGCTGCGATCGCCCGGCGGAAGCCGTGGCCCGATCGACCGCCCCCCACGACCTTGTCGACTGGCAGCGTGCGCTCGATCTGGTACAGGGCAGCCCGGACGTCTTAGCATCCCTCGTCCAAGCCGCCCGGATGGAGATACCGCAATTGATCGAAACGCTGCGCACTGGCCTGGAGGCCGAGGATGCCGAGCAGGTTCACCGTGCAGCCCACACCCTGAAAGGCACCGTCCAGGTCTTCGGCGCCGACCGCGCGCATCAGCTCAGTCAGCAGATCGAAAGCCTGGCCCGAGCGGGAAACCTGCCGCAAGTGGCCCAGCATTGGGACGACTTGCAAAATCAAATTCAACCGCTCATGGAAGCACTGGCCCAATTCCAACAGAAACCGCCAACATAGATCAACGACTTTGATACGTATCTCGAAGAACTGGCACGCCGCGTGAACACTTGATGGCTACTATGGCTACAGCAACAACAACCTACGACGTGTTCCTTTCACATGGCTCGCGAGACAAAAAAGTTGCGGCTGATGTTGCCAGTCGTTTACAGGCTGAGGGCTTCGAGCCCTTGTACGATGCGTACCCACTCAATCGAGTTGACGACATTTTGGGCCGCATACGGCACAATCTGCAACCGCTTTCCGATAACGAACGAATGACGCTCGCAGAAACGTACCGCGACTTGGGAGTACCGGCCGATCAGTTGGGCCAATCACCAAGTTCTTTGCGATCCGCTCAGGGACCAATATCGATCGGATCGAGTTCGTTGTTCCCGCGGGCGATTTGCACTTCGAGCCCGGACGTTGTCGGGTCGGTGAAACGTTCGGGCAATCGTTCGGGCATCGCGTCGCGTTGGTCGGGTGAAATGCGGCCCAATGGCCCCTTCCACGAGACGCTGACCTGATAGGTTCCGATCGGGGCGCCGTCGTGCATACCGTAGGTCGACACGACGAAGTGGCCATCCTGGTCGGTCGTGGCATACGGTCGCGCCAACCGCGGTGTTCGGCCGCTGACTTCGTAGAAACGCAGATCCGCACCAGCCGCCGGCTGGCCGTCGACCAGCAGGCGGCCCGACACAGGATACGTTGCCTGGCGGCCATCGCGACATCCGACTGCCAGAAGCAACGACGCCAAGCCTGCTATGCCCAGAATCGGGCGGCAACATCCAGAGAGCGGCACGGGAACCCCCACTTGCAACGAGATTAATTTTACACCAATCAGAGGGCTGGTTTTCCTAGCATGATGAACAGATAATAATCCAAAGGGTGAGGGGGAATCAAGCCGATGACGTATCATCGAAGCCTGCGATCGCAACGGTTACCCGGTTTTACGCTGGTGGAATTGCTGGTGGTGATCGCCGTCGTCGGAATTCTTATCGCCCTGTTGTTGCCTGCCGTCCAAGCCGCTCGGGAATCGGCCCGGCGTTCGCAGTGCTCCAACAATCTGAAGCAGATCGGCATTGCCATGCAGAACCATGTTTCGGTTCACGGCGCGTTTCCGCCCGGTCAGCGTCTGATGGTCGTCGGCCACAAGACGTGGGGTTGGCCGGCTTTCCTGCTGCCATGGATGGAACAGACGACGGTGCACGATCGCATCGAGTTTCGTCGGCCGGTTTGGGGCGAAGAGAACCGCGAGGCGGTTTCGACGGTCGTACCGACCTTTCTCTGTCCCAGCACCGCGCGGCGACACCCGACTCGCCGCGGTGACCGCGTCCACTTGGACTTGATCAATCCGGGGCAGTGGGACGCGGGAACGGGCGAGGACATGGCGTGCATCGACTATGCGGGAATCAGCGGACCGACTCGGCACACCGCATTCCGCAACCCGGTGACGGGCGAGCAGTATCGGGCCAACAGCGGAATCCTGCTGAACATCAGTACGGGTCACCGGACGCAAACCACACCGGCGGAGATTATCGACGGCCTTTCCAACACCCTGTTGGTCGGCGAATTGTCAGGGCGTGGCGTTTTCATTGCGGGCACCAGCAATGCTCTGCGAGGCGTTTGGACAGGTGGCCAGAACTGCACCAGCCTCCCGGCGGCTCCGATCGGAGGGGTGCGCATCGCACCGATCAACCCGGCCCCTGCCGATGCTTGGATCAATGCCGGTAACAGTTCGCTGTTCTCCGATCATCCCGGCGGCGCGCAGGTGCTGTTCTGCGATGGTTCTGTGCGATTCTTGGCAGAATCGATCGACGTCACCGTCCTGTTATCGTTGGCTTCACGTGATGGCCGAGAGGTGATCGGTGACTTTTAGAGTCACCAAGAAAGGAAGTGCCCGACTAGATTTGGCGGTACACGCCGCGGACGGGGGCGGGGGTCGTTTTCGGAGAAGCCGCCTTCCAAGTGGCAAATCATGGGCCGAAAACGACCACCGACTGCAACGATTGCTCGTTGCCGTCCGACGGATTACAATAGGGGCCTAGCTTTGAAACACCAGCATGCAAAGGAGAGACAATGAACCAGCGCAATGACACCGCCGTGACCAACTCGCGTCGATCGTTCCTCGGTCAAGCCGCCGCGGGCCTGGGCGCCGCAGCGGGGGGACTCCATCCGCTTGCCGCTTTGGGATCGTCGGCGGCCGAGCCTCAGGAGCTTTTCAAGTTTGCCATGTGCAACGAGACGTTTGAGGATTGGCCTTTCGGAAAGGTTTGCCGTTTTGTGGCCGAATGCGGATACACGGGCTTGGAGATCGCCCCCTTTACGATCGCCCAGTACGTTACCGAAGTTCCGCCGCGGCGGCGCGCCAGGCTCCGCCAACTTATGGAGGACGCCGGGTTGGAGTGTGCCGGGCTGCACTGGTTGCTGGCTCGCACCGAGGGTTTTCATCTGACGCATCCCGACCCCGAAATCCGCAAGAAGACGACCGATTATCTGATCGAACTGGCGAAGTTCTGTGCGGACCTGGGTGGCGACATCATGATTTTCGGATCGCCCCAGCAACGGAATTTGTTGGAAGGCGTCAGTCGGGACCAAGGAATGGCCTATGCGGCCGAAGTATTCAAGGCCACGATGCCGACCATGGAAGAACGGGGCGTCATTTTGGCTCTGGAGCCGCTGGGGGACGTCGAGACCAATTTCATGCCGTTTGCTGCGGATGCCGTCGAGTTGGCGGAGATGGTCGATTCGCCGCAATGCAAGATCATGCTCGATTGCAAAGCCATGGTTCACGAGGCTTACTCCATGCCGACGTTGATTCGCCGCCATTCGTCGTGGATCAAACACTTCCACGCCAACGACCCGAATCTCCAGGGACCCGGGATGGGCGATCTGGACTTCATGCCGATCTTGCGAGCCTTGGCGGACATCAAATTCGATCGCTGGGTGTCGGTCGAAGTCTTTGATTATACGCCCGGCCCCGAAGCTTTGGCTCGGGAGAGCATCGCTTACTTGAAGGCGTGCGTCGCCAAGCTGTAAAGCTTCAAACCATCCGACCGGCGGAGAAATAACTGGGCGGAATGGCGTTAGCCACCGGTTCCCCATCGAGCGAAAAGCCGGAGGCTGGTTATTTCTTCGCCGATCCTTTGACCGTATCGGTTCGGGAGGTGGAATCGTGGAATCGGGACCAGAAACTCAACGGTCGCGTCGTTCGTTCCTGAAGACATCGTCGGCAGCCGCCTTGGCCGGAACGCTGACATCGTCGACGGCGCTTTCATCGGAAGCCGATGGCGGCTCCAGGCAAGACCCGCTACGGTTGGGATTGATCTCGGCCGCGACGTATGGATACATGGGAGCACAGCGGACGCCCGGATCGTTCCACGGCACGGCCTTTGCCACCATCTGCAACGGTTATGACGCTGCCAAGCGCGAGCAGATCGAGGGAACGTTCGTCGCTGCCGAAAAGCGGCTGGAGGGCGTACGAGTCGTCCGAATCTGGGACCCGGTCAAGTCGGCTGCGCAGCGACTGGCGGATGTTTGCTACATCCCGATCGTTTGCGACAACGCCGACCAATGCTCCGAAGACGTCGATGCGGTCCTGATCGTGGACGACGGTTCCGGCCAACACGGAAAGTACGCCGTGACACCCCTGCGACGTGGCGTTCCCACCTTTTGCGACAAGCCGCTGGCAATGACCGGCAAGCAGGCCAAGCAACTGGCCCGGGTGGCTCGAGAGACCGGCACCCCGTTCATGTCCGCCAGTTCCCTGCGCTTCGTGCCCGACGTGGTGGCGCTGGCCGAACAGGTTCCTTCGCTGGGCGATATCCATCTGGCCACTTCGATCTGCGGTAATGAATTGATCTACTACGGGATTCATGCGTTGGAAATGGCTTATGCGGTCCTGGGACCGGGCGCCGTATCGTGCCTGAACGTCGGCCAACCGGGCCGGAATATCGTGCGGGTCCGCTACGCGAACGGCCGCGATCTGATGCTGCTGGTCGGCGAGCGCGAATGGATGCGCGGCGGCTTTCAGATCAATTTGTACGGCAGCCGGGGTTGGCGGAGCGTGACACCCGACCTGACGGACTTGTACTGGTACCTGCTGGATAGATTTGTCGATCTGGTGCGGACGGGCAACGAGTCCGTACCCATCGAGGAGGAAGTCGAGGTCATTGCCGTGCTGGAAGCCGGTAAACGGTCGCTGGCCGAACGGCGCGAGGTAACGGTCGCCGAAGTGCTGCAATGACCATTGTGCACCACGACGCATCATTGGTGGATCAGGGATCGTGCTAGCATTGCAAGGCTAGCTTTGGCAGCAGGTGCGTTTCGTCAAAAACCGATGAATTCTGGAGTGCAAAGCGGGCCAATGGCTTGCCTTTACCCGCCTTTGGACAAGAATTCTAACGCGATCGGCTGATCGTCCTCTGTCTCGTACACCGACCAGGCTTGGTCTTTGGGTAGCGGCACTTGCCGGAATGCAGGACTTCCACAATCTGACGATGGCGACTACTCACGACGGTTCGACAAAATTTTTTTGAGAAAGTCGGGCAGGCAGGACCTACCGTGTCCAACAGGTGGCGATCATAGATGGCGGGCGAGGACGCCGACGAACCATGGAAGTGTACGATTTACGAAAGGAAGGAAAAAATGGCAAAGTATTATGTAGAATCCGGTACCATGCAGTTGGTCACCGACGCGGACGATGATCGCGGAGCGGCCTTGTGGGCCATGCATCTGTGCATCGAGCAAGTATTGCCGATCTGTCCAAGCGATCCCCTGTCGGCTGGCGAGAAGAGCGAACGAATCCAGCAGCGGGGATGCTACGTGCTGGAGCCGACGATTCGAACCAGCGAGAAGGGCTTCGGACGCGAGGACGCTGAGGTTCACGATACGGGGGAGTTGTTCGCCGAATGGAACCAATTGATGACTGCCATGTCAAGACTAGAGCGTCAATTGCAACCTGTTTGCTGATAAAACAAGCAACCATTCAGACCACTTGTATCGTGCTGCATTTTCCCACGTTTTCCTAGTTTGATTTCTCTGGCAACCAACGGCGGGACGCCGTTCGACCAAAGGGACCCCACGTCACACAGGCAGGATGCCTGTGTCCTGTCCCTGCCTTCTGTTGCCCTTTGGCGGCCCCTTGTCGCCTTTTTGGATCACAGACGTTTGCCCTCGTCGGCTCCATCCTTCGAGGTGGTTCGGCACTTTCCGATTAGATCGTCTTGACATCCTAGCGTCTACGGATATCGTCAAGGTGATCGTGGCTATGGTTGATCGGTGGTATCGTTCGCCGATTGGCAGCGGCATTCTTTTCACATTGATCCGTCACCGGTACGGGCTCGCTTTGATGATCCATTACACGTTTTTCTGGCGTCATGTTGCTCGATCGCGTTCCGCGGTGCGTTCGAATCGACGTCCGAGTCGATATCCTCTGTGCCGACTGAGTTTGGAACACTTGGAGGATCGTCGATTGTTGTCGGTCACAGGAGCTAGCGTTGGCAGCGGCCCGACCGCTCACGAGCAGTACCTTTTGGAATTGATCAATCGCGGTCGGGCCAATCCGTCCGCCGAAGCCTCCCGGTACAATGTCGGCCTGAACGCCGGTTTGCCCTCGGGTACCATCTCGACCACACCGAAACAACCGCTTGCCTTTTCCCCGTCGTTGATTGCATCAGCGAGAGCGCACAGCCAATGGATGGTCAACACCAACAATTTTAGTCACATCGGGCAAGGTGGCAGCAACGCCGGCGACCGAATGCAGGCGGCAGGCTACCAGTTCGTCGGTGCCTGGAGCTGGGCGGAAAACATTGTTTGGCAAGGAACCACAGGACCGGCTTCGTCCATCAATCTCACCCAGTACGTAGAAGATATGCATAAGGACCTGTACCTTTCTGCAGGGCACCGGGTCAATCAGATGAACGGGTTGTACCGTGAAGTCGGCGTGGGGGTAGTTCAAGGCCCTTTCACTCAAGATGGTCGAACGTGGAATGCCGTTTTGGCAACCGAGGATTTTGCGGTGTCCGGCACCTCGGTTTTCCTGACCGGTGTGGTTTTCGATGATGGGCAAGTGAAAGCCGACCAATTCTACACGCCGGGCGAAGGTTTGGGAGGCGTGACCATCGCTGCCATCAACCATGCCGATGCGCAACGTTTCACCACCACCTCATGGGCATCGGGTGGCTACTCACTGCCATTGCCCGCTGGAACCTACACCGTGACCGCATCAGGCGGACCGTTGGACGTAACACTGGTCAAGAACAGCGTAGCGATCGGCCAGCAGAACGTGAAAGTCGACTTTACATTGGTCGACAATGCCGCACCGATCATCACCGGATTGACGGCCAGTCCTTCGCCCGTAGTCCAGTCGGAATCATTGAGTCTAACAGCTCACGGGGTGAGCGATCCCGATGGACACGTGGTCGAGGTCCGGTTTTACCGCGATGGCAATGGGGATGGCCGCTGGGATCCGGCCGACGAACTGCTGGGCGCCGACCAGCACGCTACCGGTGGTTGGAACTGGTCGGGTACGACGGCCGGTTGGCCGGTCGGCACGCATACCGTCTTCGCCCGCGCTCGAGACGATCAGGGAGCTTGGAGCGAGGCGGTCAGCACGACAGTGACGGTCGTCGATCCGCCACCCATCATCACCGATCTTTCCGCTTATCCCCAGACCGTGTTGCGTCCCGGACAGATCACCTTGAGCGCCGACTTTGATAGTGCTTCTCCGGGTGCTGTGGCTCGGGTCGATTTTTATCGGGATGGCTTGCTGCTGGGGACCGACGATCAAGGCAGTGACGGTTGGAGCTGGACGGGTATCACCGAGGACTGGACGACGGGTCAGCATCATTTTTCGGCGCGTGCTTGGAGCCAACATGGAGTTGCCGGTCAATGGGCGACAGCGGACGCCTGGATTGTGGCCGATTTCGCGCCCATCGATTTCGGAGTCGTGCCGCGATTCACGACACGACAAGCCGAATTGACGGTGAACAATGATGGGCCGCAAACGTTGATGGTCGATCCGGCGGCACTTGATCCGCCTTTTGCCATGCTGCCCGTGGAAGGGGCGGGGCAAGCTGAATACTGGACGATCGAACCGGGTTCCAGTCGAACGTTTATCGTCAGCTACTCGCCATCTGCTGCGGGCTCGCACGAGGTTGTTTTGCCGTTGATCGACGATATGGTCGGCCGAACGATACGGTATCGAGGTCAGGCGGCCGATGGCTGGCAGAACCCGATCGATCGCTTCGACGTGGACGGCAATGGCTACCTGTCCGCTCAGGATGTGTTGTTCTTGATCAACGCGATCAATTGTTGTGGTGCTCGTGTTCTGCCGCCACGGACGGCAGAAGATCCCGGGCCCCCACTTTTCCTTGATCCGAATGGTGATGGAGAGTTGACACCCGGTGACGTGCTGGCCGTCATTAACGAAATCAATCGGTCGGGATCCATTGAACCGGAAGGCTCGGTGTGGGCATCTCCGATCACAACGGACTTTCAGCCGAAGATCGAGCGACCACACGATCCGCTTGCTTGGTCACCCCGCGCCTCGCGTTACGCCGCGAATACGACCGATCTGCCGCCTTTCCCCGCAGGGGAATCGAACGGCAGCGTTCGAGATCGAGCGATAGACGAAGCCTTTCGTACCCTGGCGCGAGACGACCGGCTTTGGGCCGACCGCATCGAGTGGGATGCGCTCGGACTCCAGACGGTGTTGTCACTGCTGGCAGACGAGTAAGGATCGGCCGGAGGCCGCACGTCGGGCAGGGACGATTCACTCGGCCGGGTCAATACACGTCTCGTCCTGGAATCTGCTCGACACCCCGGGCAGATCCTCGTCGTACCAGCGATCGAGGACCGTCTGCCAACCATGGCGGTCGCGGACCTGGACGAACGCTTGCCGCACGGACGGATACTGGGGATGCAACGCGGCGTACTTGATGCCGAACTTTCGCATCAACGGTCCGCAGCGTTGAGGACCGTACAGAAGTTCGGCCAGTCGAAAATGTTCGCGAATCACGTCGCGTTGCCGGTGTACCGTGGGGGGATCGGGGATCGGTTGACCTTCGAACAACGCACGAGCCTGTTGGAAGATCCAGGGATTGCCGATGGCCCCCCGGGCGACGGTCACACCGTCCACCCCGGTCTGTTCGATCATTCGTCGACAGTCTTCGGCCGAAAACAGATCGCCGCTGCCCAGAATTGTCCGTTGGCCCGCATGCCGCTTCACCTCGGCCAGCACTTCCCAGCGGCTGGGACCGACATAGCGTTGCTGGACCGTTCGGGCGTGGACCGTGATCGCCGCCACGCCAGCCGCGAATGCCCCGTCCAGGATGGTGTAAAACCGCTCACGGCTAGACGGCGAATCATCGATACCACAGCGCATTTTGACTGTGACGGGGATGGCCGGCGGAACGGTGTCGCGAGTGCGTCGCACGATTTCCAAGGCCACTTCCGGTTGACTCAAATGATAGCCGCCTCGACAACGACCCAATACCTTCTTGACCGGACAGCCGAAATTGATGTCGATCACGTCGAAACCCGCGTCCACCAATCGCGAGGCCCCTGCGGCGAACTGCTCGGGCTCGGCGCCCATCAACTGGCCGCCAACCGGGTGGTCGTCATCGGTCAGGTACAGGAAATGCTCCGTCCGTTTGCGATGCCGGATACTCAACAAGAATTGGTCCAGCATCACCTCGCACAGCGTATACGGAGCGCCCCAAATTCGGGCGATCCGACGCATAGCCCAATCGCTGTAGCCGGACAAGGCGGCCTGGACCACTGGAAAACCAACCGAAACGTTTCCGATCGTCAACGGCTTCCAGGGTGCGTCCATGGGCCGGTTGTTCAGGCAGCGGGTTCGATGTCCTTCAGCGATTTCCCCAGCCGCTTGCGGCCGCCTTTCCCCGTGATCTGGCCTGCGGTGGATTCCTGACGCATGAATTCCAGCAGACGCGGGTTGATGTCGTCCGAATCCTGCGGAGTCCCGATCGTCTCGATCGCGTCCGAAACTCCCAACAAAATCGATTGCTTGACGCCTTGGCGAATCCATTGAAACAGATTGAATTCCATTGCTAGCACTCCATTGCTGCCTTGGTAAAAGTTTGCTGCCTTGAAAAAACGAACCGAACGCGAAGGGAAATGAATCGTCGTCAGCCAAGACCGACTGCGCATGTTGGCCGTTGCCGGAAAACGACTCCTAACCCTTCGCGAACACCTGCTGCCCGATATGTAATGGACGCGACCCGTCATGTCCAGAGGGAATCTGATAAGATGGTTGCGTCGTGTTGTAGCCACGCCGGGTGCTTATGGCTCTGCAACCACTTGGGCTCGCCCGGCCCCCCGCGCTCGGTCGCGCCGTGCACCAGGGTGCAGTGCTGCCCGACTCGACCGCCTTGACCGGCGGGCGAACGCGTGGTTAGATGGCGAGGGAGCAAACGCCTTCGCAAGGCGGATCGGTGATCCGTCCTACCTTTTATGCGACTCCGGGATGAAGCAGGGAGATTCTGAAAGATGCGGGTTCGAATCTTGGTTGTGCTGGTCCTGTTCGCCGGGCTGATTTCGCCAGCAGCGGCGTTCGGGTGGGAATGGTTTGTGGCCACCGATGGCGACGACATGAACTCGGGGACTCGAAAAGCCCCGTTCCGAACGATCGAGCGGGCGCAGGATGCCTTGCGCGAGCGGATCGCGGCGGAGGACGTACCGGACGGCGGGGCACAAATCGTCCTGCGCGCGGGTCGGTATTTTCGCAACCAGACCCTGAACTTCGGCCAGCAGGATTCGGGGCGCGAGGGCGCCCCCGTGGTGCTGCGCGCTGAAGACGGCGAAACGGTCCATCTGGACGGAGGTCGCGTGCTGGAACCATCGGTCTTCGTCCCGGTCACCGATGCGGCGATCCTCGCTCGCTTGACCGACGCCGCGTCCAGCCGTGTGCTGCAAGCCGACTTGCGCGAACTGGGCATCGCTGACACCGGCCCGTTTGGGCCTCGAGGCTGGGGACGGCCTCGGATTCCGCCGCCCCTGGAATTGTTCGTCGACGGTGTTCCTCAGACCGTCGCCCGCTGGCCCAACACGGGGAACGTGCCGCTGGGCAAGGTTCTTGAAGGCGGCAGCGTTCCCCGGCGGGGTGAGAAGGACGGGCGCTCGGCAGTCTTTCATTACAACACGCCGCGTGCCACTCGGTGGACGGAGGCGGACGAGTTGTTCATCTCGGGCATCCTGGGCGTCAGTTGGGCTCATGACACGATCCGCATCGCGGAAATCGATCTGGAAAAGGAAACGTTTACCACCGACGGTCCCTCCCATTACGGAGTGGCTCAGCCCGGTTCGCCCGCCAATGTCCAGACGTTCTACCATGCGGTCAACCTGCTGGAAGAAATCGAGATGCCCGGCGAATACTATGTGGATCGGCAAGCGGGGATGCTGTATTTCCTGCCACCTTACCCACTGGATCGGTCGCTGGTTCAGGTTTCGTTGTTGACCGATGTCATGATCCGCGCCCGAGACGCTTCTCACTTGGAGATTCAGGGGCTGGTGCTGGAGAACAGCCGAGGACAAGGGATCGTGATCGAAGGCGGCCGTGGTTGCCTCGTAGCCGGTTGCACGTTGCGTAATCTGGGCCAGGAAGCCGTGAGGATCGTGGGAGGATTGAAGCACGGGGTGCAGAGCTGTGACATCTACCAGGTCGGGGCCGGTGCGGTTACCGTCAGCGGCGGCGATCGCAGGCAATTGATCCCCGCACAGCATTTCGTCCGCAACTGTGACATCCGCCGCAGCGGTCGCTGGACGGGCCAGTATCACCCGCTGATCAGCGCGGCGGGAGTCGGGATCACGATCCAGCACAACCATCTGCACGATTCCGATCATCAGGCGATCACGTTCAGCGGCAACGAACACGTGATCGAGCGGAACGAAATCCACCGTGTCCTTCAAGACATCTCGGACATGGGATCGATCTACATCGGCCGCAACCCCAGCTTTTGTGGCAACGTGATCCGCTACAATTTCTTCCACCACCTGTTTCATCCCCACGAGGGCGGCCCGGGAACCCAAGCCATCTTTTTCGACGACGATACGCTGTACGTGGCTCGCGTCTTCGGCAACGTCTTCTATCGAACCGGGTCGACCGGCGTGATCAAATTCAATGGCGGAGGCGGCGCGTCGATCGCCAATAACATTGCCATCGACAGCCCGCGCTTGATCCAGGGCGGGCACCCGGCGCATGTCGATCGGGCCATCGGCTTCATGCACGGTTCGGATACCGACCCCCGCGCTTTCACGAGTCGGGGGTTTGTCCCCAAGATCACGCAGGAAGTCGATATCCGCCGCGATCCCTATCGCTCGCGCTACCCGTATCTGTACGACACTTATACCAACAAGTTCAACTACGGCACGCCATCATGGAACAATCATGAGTTGTCTGCCGACGAGCTGGAACACTTCGTCGCCCCGGCCGAACTGGACTTTACGCTGCGCCCCGATTCGCCGATCTTGAACATGGTGGCCGAAGACGTGGTCGATCGGGTCCATGGCGCCGAGGGCGAAATGATCGCGTTTCAGCCGATTCCGTTCGCGACGATCGGCTTGGAACGGGACACGTTCCGGCAAGATCTGGGCCCCGCCGCCTTTCGCTTGCTGGGACCAGCGGACGGTGCGAATGATCTGGCGGCCGATCGTGTCCGGGTGTGGTGGCAGCCGGCTCATAACGCCGACGTTTACCGGGTTCTCGTCGCGACGGACAACCGTCTGGTCGATAAGGTGATCGACCAGACGGTGGAGGAAAACACCTTGGTGCTCGATGGTCTCGACCCCGGCAAGACGTACTATTGGCAGGTCCAAGCCCAGGTGAATCGATCGCGGTCCAATCGCGGCCAGCGATTGGCTGCCGATGGCCCATGGCGATTGACGACCAGCGACTGACTTGACGAGAGATCAAGAACGGTCCCTCGCTCATGCTTCGGGTTACTAGTGATCTGTCCCAACGCGGCCTTCGGCCGCAACCGACGTAGGTTGGGTCTCCGACCCGACCCGGTCGGGACAGAGTCCCAACCTACAAAGATGCGCGCACCGTGCGCGAACGTCACGACTCAAGACGCTAAGCCTCTCGGTGTTGTTGATACGCTCGACCTACGTAGACAGCGGCCAGCACATAGGCCAGGCCCAATACGGTGCCGACGATGCCGACGGCCGTGGCGCCGCCCAGCTTCAACAAACCGGCGATCGCTGCCGACGCGATCAACGTGCCGATCGGGATCAACAGACCCAAGGTCCAGCCGCGGATCAAGATCCGCATCGATCGTCCAAATCGATTGGCCATCATCTGGTGGACCGGGTTTCGCAGACCGAACCGCAATTCCGCCTCGATAAAGCGGCTGGCCACCGCCAAC
>SKKK01000454.1 GCA_007121535.1 Planctomycetaceae bacterium
CGAAGGCGATTGGCTACAGCCGTCGGAGCCTTTGGCCAATCCGTATTGGGGCAGCAAGATGCTGCGCTGCGGCATCAACGCAGGGCAGTTGTCGCCGTCTGGCATCACTTCCAACGCAGCAGCCGAACCGCCGTGCTGTGACACGTCGCCGGAAACGGCAAGTGACCAGGACGAAGCCCCCAAGCCCGCTGCCGAACCGCCGTGCTGTGACCCAGAAGACTGATTATCCAGCCCAGGAACCCCCACCATGATCCATAAGCTGATCGATTTTTGTCTCCGCGAACGCCTGGTTGTTTTGGCTTTGGTAGTCGCGGCGATCCTTTACGGATGGTACAGCATACACAGCGTGCCCTTGGACGCGATCCCTGATGTCAGCGAGAACCAGGTGATCGTGCTGGCCGAATGGTTGGGCCGTTCGCCGAAGGATGTCGAGGACCAAATCACCTATCCGTTGAGCGTGGCGATGCAGACAGTGCCGGGGGCTCGAAGCGTCCGCGGCACCAGCATGTTCGGATTCAGCTTCGTCCAGGTAACGTTCCACGACTCGGTCGATTTCTACTGGGCTCGCTCCCGAGTGGCCGAGCGGATGACGGCCTTGGGGGATACGCTGCCCGAGGGAGTCGTACCGGTGCTGGCCCCCGATGCGACCGCACTGGGCCAGATCTATTATTATGTGCTCGAGCCGCCACCGGGCATGGATCTGGCCGAATTGCGTTCGCGCCAGGACTTCTTCATCAAGTTCGCGTTGCAGTCGGTCGAGGGCGTTTCGGAAGTGGCCTCGATCGGCGGCTACGTCCGGCAGTACCAGATCGAGGTGGACCCGGACCGGCTGCGCTACCACGACATTCCGCTGAGCGAAGTGATCGAGGCGGTACGGGCGTCCAACATCGACGTGGGCGCCAAGACGGTCGAAACCGGCGGGATGGAGTTCCTGGTCCGCGGCCGCGGCTTCATCGGATCGGGCAAGAACGTGCAAGGCACGATCGAAGATATCGAAAACACCGTGATCCTGACGCGCGACGGCATCCCGGTCCGCGTGCGCGATCTGGCTCAGGTGCAGACCGGACCCGCTTTCCGCGACGGCGCGTTGGATCTGAACGGGCAGGAAGCGGTCGGCGGTGTGGTCGTGATGCGTTATCGCGAGAACCCGCGCGCGGTGATCCAACGCGTCGAAGAAAGAATCCGCTCGCTGGAAGCCGAACTGGACGGCATCAAGATCCACGGCATCTATGACCGCTCGATCCTGATCAACGAAACGGTGGCCACCCTGACCGACGCCCTGGGCCAGCAGGTGCTGATCACCATCGTGGTCGTCCTGCTGTTCCTGCTGCACGTGCGAGCCAGTCTGGTCGTGGCCATCACCCTGCCGATCGCCGTGTTGATGGCCTACATCGGCATGAACGTGTTCGATGTGGATGCGAATATCATGTCGCTGGCCGGGATCGCGATCGCCATCGGCACGATGGTCGATATGGGCATCATCGTTTCCGAGAACATCTACCGGCACCTGTCCGATTGGGAAGCCAATGGTTCGCCGGGAGGCCGGCAACGACGGCTGGCCGTGATCCGCGAGGGGGCGGGCGAAGTCATCCCGGCGGTGATCACCGCCGTCAGCACCACGGTGATCAGTTTCCTACCCGTGTTCTTTCTGACCGGCCGTGATTACAAGCTGTTCGCTCCGTTAGCCTGGACCAAGAGCTTTGCGATGGTGGCCAGTTTGATCCTGGCGGTCGTGCTGGTGCCCCTCTTGTGCCGCATGCTGCTGGTGACCGTCCGCTGGCCGCGCCTGGCGGGGTTGGGCAGCGCTCTGCCGATCGGCGGGTTGGTGGGGCTGTTAACCTATTTTGTCTGGGGCGATCGGCTGGAGCAATGGACGACACTCAGCCCGCCCTGGACCACCGCTCTGCTGACCGCCATCGCCGTGGCGGCAGGATACTGGATCACGCGGGAAAATGTGAAGCCGATCGAGCAGAACCCGCTGAGCCGATTGATCGTGGGGGGCTACGAGCCGCTCCTGCGTTTCTTACTGGCTCACAAGCGCGGCTTCATGACCTGCTACGCGCTGCTCGTTCTGTTAGGACTGGGCGCCTGGTTCGGGCTGCCTACGGTGTTGCAGCCCATCGAGCGTGCGGCGGCCGCGCTGGGCGCCGATCTGAATGCCGTGCCCGGCTATGTCCGCGCCAAGCACGTGTTTACCGGATTGCATTCGGACGACTGGATCGCGCTGGACGAGGGCAGTTGGTTCTACATGCCCAGCCTGTATCCGGCGGGCAGCTTCAGCCAGACGATGGAGGTCTTGCAGACGCAGGATGCGATGATCAAGCAGATTCCCGAGGTGGAAAACGTGCTGGGGAAGATTGGGCGAGTCGAATCGGCATTGGATCCCGCTCCCGTGCAGATGATCGAAACCTACGTGATGCTCAAACCCCGCGACCAATGGCGGCCGGGCATGACCGAACGGAAAATATGGGACGAGATCAACGCCGTGGCCACCCTGCCGGGCATCCCCATGGCCAGCCCGCTGCAGCCGATCCAAGGCCGCGTCGTCATGCTGCAGGCCGGTATCCGCGCGTCGATGGCCGTGCGGATCTACGGCGACAGCCTCGAAGGGCTGGCCACCGCCTCGCGCAACGTGGCCGAGCATCTGCGCGAACTGCACCACGTGAACCGCGGGACGGTCAGCCCGGATATCGTGTTGGGCAAGCCTTATCTGGAATTCGAAGTGGACCGCCAGGAGGCCGCTCGCTACGGCATGACCACCGCGATGGTCAACCAGGTCGTGGCTGCCGGGTTGGGCGGATTGGATGTCACCACCACGGTCGAAGGCCGCGAACGCTACCCGATCCAGGTGCGTTACCAGCGGCACGTGCGCGAACAGATCGACCAATTGGGCGAGGTGCCGGTGGTCACCCCGGCCGGTGCAGTCGTGCCGTTGAAGAGACTGGCTCAGATCTCCAGTACTTGGGGCCCGGGAATGATCCGCAGCGAGGATGCGCGGCTGGTCGCCCACGTGATCTTTTCCCCGTCCGGCGGGGCCGGTGCGTTGGAGACCGTCGATGCCGTGATGGGCTCGTTGCGCACCGCACGCGCCGATGGCACCCTGGTCTTCCCCGAGGGGAACTTCGAACTGCAGGCGGTCGGATCGTTCCAGAATCAGATCGAGGCCAATCGTCGCCTGATGTGGCTGATCCCCATGGTGATCATGATCAACCTGCTGCTGATCTACCTGCAATTCCGAAATCTGCCGATTTCGATGCTGGTGTTTACCGAGATCCCGACCGCGTTCGCCGGCGGCATGATCGCGCTGGCGCTGGCCGGCGTCCAGATGAACACGGCCGTCTGGGTCGGATTCATCGCGCTGTTTGGAATCGCCGTGGATGACGGCGTGGTCATGGCGACGTACCTGGACCAGGTATTCAAACGCCGACGTCTGACCAACGTCCGGGACATCCGCGATGCGACGGTCGAGGCCGGATTGAAGCGGATCCGACCCTGCTTGATGACCACGGCGACGACGTTGGTAGCGTTGATGCCCATTCTGTTGGCCACGGGTCGCGGGGCCGACGTGGCGCGGGCCATGGCGATTCCCGTCTTCGGCGGCATGTGCATGGGGCTGATCACCTTCTTCGTGGTGCCCGTGCTGTACTGCGGCTACAAGGAACTGAAGATGCACGCGGGATTGCACGATCCCGATTGGGAAGCGCAAGAGGAAGTGTCCTCGCAAGCCGCCCAGGCGGCTTGAGTCGATCGCATTCCAAGCTCGCAACCGTGAGCGCGCGACCGGGCCAAACCGCCGCCCGGCTCTCGCGCTTCGCACAACGCAAGAGCATCGCCGATGAGTTATCCGTCGTTCAATTTGGCCAAATACTGCTCAGGATCGTTTTGCAGTGGGCCTTCGCAGCCGGCGCAGCAGATCCACACCTCGCGGCCCTCGACCTCCAGCTTGATGGGTTCGCCCATGCTGCCCAGCGGCTGGTCGGTGACCGGACAGATACGTTGGTGCTCGGCCGACTGGCGATCCTCCGGCGAAAGTCCCGCCAAGGCGGCTTGCACTTCGTCCCCCGGGTCCTCGGCCGGATCTTGGTGCTCGGCGTGGTCCATCAAAGGGGCCTCGGTGCCGGGTACCGCGTCGGTCGGCTGCGGTGGGGGCGAAGTCTCGCAACCCGTACTGACCCACGCCAGCAGCATGATGACGATCGCTCTGACCGCAAAAGTGGCTTTACGCATGATCGTGTCTCCTTGTCTGATGAGAGTTGTTGTCAAACCAATCCAACCCGCGACAGCCAGCGAAACCGTGACGGTCCAAACTCGCACGGAGACGACGCACCGCGGTCGGAGCCTACCCGGTTTTGATGCACGCAGCGTGGGTTTTCTTCGAGAGCGATTGGATTTTCGACTTGCATTTAGCATACAACCTTCGACGGTGTTCGTCCAGTGCCGCCCCGATGCGGCTTTGAAGGAAGAAGGAAAATGACCGACGGCATTCCGATCCAGCACGAGTCACTCGACGCCGCGGTCATCGCCCGTTGTCAGCGAGGCGACAGGGATGCGCAGCGGGAACTGTACGAATCCTGCCACCAAAGGGTTCACCGGCTGATGGTACGGATGGTCGGCATCGACGAGGCTGCCGACTTGACGCAATGTGTCTTTTTGCAGGTGTTTCGCACGATCGGCCAATTCGCCGGCCACGCGAAGCTGGAAACCTGGGTCTATCGAGTGGCAGCCAACGAGGCGTTGCAGCACCTCCGCCGTTCGCGGCAACGCACGGTCGGGCGACTGGATTGGGAACCGGTCGATTCAACCCCCGACCGCAGGCAAACGCTCGAGCAGCGCGAACTGCTGGACCGCTCATTGCAGCGACTGGAGCCCGAACTGCGGTGCATCTTCCTACTCCGCGAGGTGGACCAGCTTTCGTATCGCGAGATCGCCCAGACCTTGGGGGTCGCCGAAGGTACCGTCGGCTCGCGCTTGAATCGCGCCCGGAGCGACTTGAGACGCCATCTGCGGGAACTTGAAGGGGAAGCCTGAGACACGTCGACGAAGCGCACGCCGAGTCGAATGCTTGATCGCGTTGCGGACTTCGGCCAGTTGACGGAGCTTCGCGTCGCGCCTATTCTTTCGGTGGGATGACGCAACGGGGTCGGAACTCGTTTTCGGGAAACGATCAACCACATGGAAACGAGCTTGTCCGAATACGACTCCCGACCCCTTCCGTCCGATTTCGCGAAGGAATGACCGGGCTACGACATCTAAGCAAAAAGGTGACGCCGATCGTTTTCGGACAAGACGCTTCCCGTAGGGTTCGATCTCTGCCGAGAAGACGAAACCCGGCGCCGTTCCAGGGCGCAGGCGATCTGCCGGTACCAGTCAGAATGAAGGGCTTTTTGGAGGCAACATGGACTGCAGCAAGGTGCGCGAACTTCTGTCTCAATACTACGATGCCGAACTGCCGGCCAACGATCGGGAGGTCGTCACGGAGCATCTAAGTCATTGTGGAACATGCGCGGCGGAAGTGGAAGGCTTTCGCCGGCTTTCAACCCTGGTCCGCCACGCCGTGCTGAACGATTCCCCTTGCGACTGGAACGATCTGGCGAATCGTCTTGAAGAAGACAGCACGGTCGGCCTGCGTAAACGATTCGACCGTCACCCGTTGGTGCGTTGGGCATCGCTCGCTCTTGGCGCCGCGATACTGATCGGCGTTGTGGGACTGTTCGCTCATCGTCGCGGGATGGAAAGCCATGATGCGCAGATGGCAGCCGATTTGGCGCACTATCTGGAGATCTTCGAGCGAAGCCCGTCGGAAGCGCAAGAGTTCCTGTCGAAAGCGTTTGCGCGCCTGCCCGTGGGCCATGGCGACGATCGTCCGTGGTTCGCCGCAGCGCTGGGTGCATCCTACACGCTGCAGTCGGCCCACGTGTGGGACATGCCGTGCTGTCCGTGTTTTCAGATGGTATGCGAGCGACCCGACGGGAGCATGTTGGCCATTTTCAAGCACGAGGAACCGCAGCCGATGTGGTTTGCCGGGCGCTCGCCGATCGAAGCGCACTGTGCCGGCAAGACGTGCACGATGGTCGCCATCGGAGAGCAACTGGCCGTGACCTGGCGAGGGAGCGGTTGGCACTTCACGGCGGTCGGCGTGCGGGATCTGGAGGAATTGGCCGTTTTGGTGGCGGCGCTGACGGACGTAGATGCCCGGGATCGGGGTGAAAGCACCATTTGAACGCCCTGGCCGAAATGGATGCAGCCAAGTCGCACGGAGCCGTTTCACCCCGATCACCCCGGGCCGAGCATGCTCCTACCATCGACGACTCCCGGGCCGCAAACGGACTTCCGGAGGCGTGGGACGTCGCTGCCCGACAGCGCTGGATGCCGGCCGCCGGACCAAGATTCGTTCGACCAGTGGCCGCACTCGCCGTACCTCGAACGTTTGTCCCCTTGGCAGCCGTGCCAGCGTTTCGTCTCCTAGCATCAGTCGAGTCTCCGCCCGAGTGACCGTCACTAGATCGCCGGACGAAATTCCCGTGACGTTGTGTTGTGCATCGGCCTTCCCGGCCGCCACAACGATAATCACGATCAGCACGATCGCGAACGCTTGAAATCGCAACATCTTCGTACCCTTTGCAGTGAGAGGAAATACATCGTCGGCCTTCCGTCGAAACCTTCGGGAAGGCCACTGCGGGTTTAGATGCAAGCTCTGTTCGATTTCTTCTTGCAAGCGAAAAGGCATGCCCGATTCGCAGTCGATTATCTTGACCACTCTCATACGGCGATGGCCACGAACACGAAACGATCGACTCGCGGGACACATTCAGCTTGACGATAACCACCCGGCCAGATATTTCTAGGTGGAATCGGGCTAAAGGGGTCGGGAGTCGTTTTCGGAGAACCCGCTTTCCATGTGGTGATTCGTTGCCCGAAAACGACTCCCGACCCCGTTGCGGCCCCAATGCAAGGCCAGCTCAATTGACAAGAAACTCCTGGCCGGATGCTTATTACGCGTCTGGGCTTCGCGGTCGCCCCGGGTCATCGAACGGGTGACTGCCAAGCTAGTGTCTGTCCGGAAACCCGTTTGACCGTGCAAAATCCGGGCAGCGATGGCGGTCACGCCCGCCGAAGATGACCACTTTTTTTTGCTCAGCGTCCAGCGCGTAACTCCTTTCATACCAAACGCCTTGCGCTGCCCCCGCACGACATGTGCCATGCAGCACGTTTATGGGGCCTTTATTTAGTTGACAGGGTTTCTGGTACAAGTACAGTGAATGGTAGCGAGTAGCGGTTGCTCGCGCGCTGGCTGGTCAGGCCGGCGGAACCGAGGCGACTAAGTTCGCCTAAAGTGCAGCTGCAACCCCATCGCCGTGCGCCCTACCCCCGTCGGGTTCGGTCCGGACGGCGTGAACCGATTGGCTCAGATAGCGAGCTGGAGTGATGGCCCACCCCCCCACCACCGAACGTAGAGGACGGCGGCCGTTCAGCGGACGCCGCGTTCCGCCGCTGGCACAGTGGCCGCGATCGTATCGGTGGTTGTTGGGAGCCGCGCTGCTGTTAGCGGCGTTTGGCGCGGGGATGCTGATACACGCGATGTGGTCTCGCCCTGCAGCCGTCGCCGACCCGCACGCGGCGCCTCAGCCGGCGGACGATCCCCATGCCCAGCACGTGCACGACCACGAGGACGAACCCCTGACTTCGATGCGGGAACTGACGGTGCGGCCGGAAGTTGCGGCGCTGATGAACATCGAGGTCGCACCGGTCGAGCAACGGCACGTGTCGGCGGTTGTCCGGATGGTGGGCAAGATCGATTACGACGAAACCCGCGTGAGGCACGTGACCGCGTGGGTAGCCGGCCGCATCGACCGCATGTTCGTCGATTACGAGGGCATCGAGATTCGGCACGGGGACCCTCTGGTCGAGATTTACAGCGAAGAGTTGATCGTCGCCCAGGGCGAGTTACTGCGTCTGATGCGTTGGCAGCCGGAAGACGACGCAGATCGTATGGCGAGAAGCGAACGCAGACCGGGGACGGGCGGCGAGATCGATCTGATCGAAGCCGCACGGACGAAGCTGCGCCGGCTGGGGCTGACGGACCAGCAGATCCGCGAAATCGAGGATCGCGGCGTCGAGATGGAGCACCTGACGATCCACGCTCCGATTCGGGGCACCATATTCGAAAAAGTCCGTCGCGAGGGCGACCGCGTCGCCGAGGGCGACCGGATTTACGGCGTCGCCGAGTTGGACCATCTCTGGGCCCGCATGGATGCGTACGAGGCCGACCTGCCGTGGCTGCGGTACGGGCAGCCCGTCGAGTTCACCACCGAGGCGTATCCGGGGGAGTTTTTCCAGGGGCGAATCGTCTTCATCGATCCGGTGCTGAACGAACGGACTCGGACCGTGAAAGTGCGAATCAACGTGCCTAATCCCTAAAGAAAACTCAAGCCGGACATGTTCGTCCGCGCGGTGGTTCGGGCGACGCTGGCCGAGGGCGGTCGCGTGGTCGAGCCGGATCTGGCGGGGCTGTGGGCATGCAGGCGGCACCCGGAGGTGCTCGAGCCGGAAGAGAACGCGTGCCGGGTATGCGGAGATCCGTTGGTTCCGCTGGAGGAACTCGACCGGCTGCTGCCGTACGTCGAGCCGTTGCCGCCACCGCTGGTGATACCCGTCTCGGCGGCGTTGGTGACGGGGCGGCGGGCGATCGTCTACGTGCAGGATCCCGACGCCGAGCATCCCACGTTCGAAGGCCGCGAGATTGTACTGGGACCGCGAG
>SKKK01000043.1 GCA_007121535.1 Planctomycetaceae bacterium
CGAAATCAGTCGAGTGTGGATCATTCCGCTTCGTGGCTGGGCTGGTCGGGTGGATCAGGTAGATCAGGGGGCGGGACGAAATCCGAGTCCGGCACATGGCCCGGCGTACAAAGAAGGTGTACGTGGGTGAGGCAACGGGGTCGACGCAACGGGGTCGGGAGTCGTTTTCGGCCAACGACCAACCACATGGTCCATACTTTCTCCGAAAACGACTCACGACCCCTTTCACCCAATTCCGCCAAGAAATTCCTGGCCCGATGTGTAAGAGGGCGTCTGCGTCGCACCCCAACGGGGTGCCATTCCACAGTTCGCGAAACGCGAAAGACCAAGCACCCTGAAAGGGTGCGACACACGTTTTTTGCGATAATCTGCAACGAGACGAATGGGCGACGCGACGGCGTGTAAAACCCCGTTGGGGTTTGGTGGCACTCTCGCGCAACACGGCAACCCAAGGTGCGCGGAGTACCGCGACCTTGGGCTTTGGAGTTCGACGCCTTTGGCGTCACGCGAACGCAATCACCAATGACGAGTGAGTACATAACGGGGTCGACATAACGGGGTCGACATAACGGGGGTCGGGAGTCGTTTTCGGCCGACGACCAACCCTATGGAAACGGTCTTGCCGGAAAACGACTCCCGACCCCTTCCGCCCGATTCCACCAAGAAATCCCTGGCCGGGTGCTTCCGGGCCGTCACAAAATTGTTCAACGCTGGTCTCAATACACCGCCTGGATTCGGGTCCGATCTCGATTACAATCGGGGCAATCGGCACGTTGGTTGGAGCTTTCGATGAACGACGAGTAAGGTGACATGACCGCGCTGGGCATGGCTGACTACATCGCGATCGGCGTCTATATGGCTCTGGTGGCCGGCATTGGGGTCGTGATGGGCGCGTGGATCAGGGACGTAGGGGCGTACTTCAAGGGCGGCGGTACGTTGCCATGGCCCGCGGCGGCGGTCAGCAACTACATGTCGATGTTCAGCACGTTCATCTTCGTCGCCTACGCGGGTATGGCGTACGATTACGGGCTGGTGGCGCTGACCCTGATCTGGTGCATGGTGCCCCCGGCGTTGTTCGCGGCGGCGGTCATTGCGAAGTGCTGGTGCCGAGCGGGCGTCATGTCGCCGGTCGAGTACATGGAAACTCGCTTCAATGCGCCCGTCCGGCAGTTCTTTTCCTGGAGCGGCATCGTCTTCCGCCTGATGGACAACATGGTGCGTCTGTACGCCATCGGGCTGTTCATTTCCGCCGCGACGCCCCTGTCGATCGACCAGGCGATTCTGATGGCCGGCGTGGTCGTGACACTGTACACGGTGGTGGGCGGGCTGTGGGCCGTGGTGCTTTCCGACTTGCTGCAATTCGTCGTGCTGCTCGTGGCGGTGCTCATCCTGGTGCCGCTTTCGCTGCACGAGGCTGGCGGGTTGGCGGCCATGCGGGCGGCCGTGCCGGAGCACTTCACCTTCTTCCAAGGTCCGCGCGGCGCGCCGCTGTTCCTGATCGTCTACTACATCATGGTGTTGATCAAGTACAACGGCAACTGGTCGTTCATCCAGCGGTTCTACAGCGTGCGAGACGAAGCCGCCGGCCGCAAGGCGGCTCTGGTCATGGCTCTTTTGTTCTTCGTCTCGCCGATCTTCTTCCTGCTGCCGGCGATCGCCATGCGGGTGATCGATCCGGCGTTGGAGAATTCGGAGATGGCCTACGTGGCCATTGCGCTGCGGGTGCTTCCGCCGGGCATCATGGGCCTGCTGCTGGCGGCCATGTTCGCCGCGACCATGTCGGCGGTCGATTCGGACTTCAACGTGACCGCCGGGGTGTTCACGCGGGACGTGTACCAGCGACTGCTGCGCCCGACGCCGTCGCGCCGCGAGCTGATGTTCGCGGGGCGGGCCGCCACATTCGCTTGCGGGGTGGTCGTCGTGGGCGGGGCGTTGTTTGTGGGCCATTTCGGCGGTGCATTCCAGGCGAATATGATCATCACCGGACTGGCGATCCCGCTATCGGTCCCGCTGGTGCTTGGCGTCCTCACTCGGCGGGCTCGCCCGTGGGGGGCGTTGGTCTCGGTGGGCGTCGGGGTTCCCGTCGGATTCTATATGAACTTGCACGACGACATCTCCTGGCCCGTGGCGACCGGCACGGTCATCGCCGTTTCTGTCGGTACGCTGCTGCTTTCCGGGCTTTTTCCTTCGCGCGACCCCGCGTACCGGCAGCGGGTCAACGTGTTCTTCAAACGGCTGGATACGCCCATTCCCGAAGGTGAAAAGCCGTCGCCCAACCCGCGGTTCGAGGTGGCCATGCGGCAGGTCTTCGCGTTGGCGCTTGCCACCACGGGTGTTCTGTTTGCCGGTCTGGGGCTCCTGTCGGTCCACGATCGGAGCGGAGTCTTGTCGGCGGCGGCAGGTGGCGTGTGCCTGGCGCTGGCGGCGGTGGTCTTCTTTCGAACGAAGCGTTTGGAGCCGGTTGACGGTCGGGGCTGAAACGAGTAGAGATTGGTGTTATGAACGAACCTGTGCTTGATAAGCGGGAAGAAACTACGGCGCCTGGCGAGCCGGCGCACCCCGTTTCGGTGCGCGACATGCGAGAGCGTTACATGAAGCTGTTTACCGGGGCCGTCAACGACGTGCTCCGCTTCAAGTACAAGCTGCACGCCAGCGCGCTGCCTTCCGATTTCCTCCCGTTGCGGGACGACATGGTGCTTGCCGGCCAGGCGTTCACGGTCAAGGGCGGGCCGGACATCACCACCGACGGCGAGTTCGAGATGCGGGCCGAGATGCTGGAAGCCCTGCACGAGGACTCGGTTGTCGTCTGGGACTGCACCGGCGACCGCGTCACCGCTCAGTGGGGCGAAGTGATGACGATGGCAGCCGTGCGGGCCGGTTGCCGCGGTGCGATGGTCAACGGCATCCGCGATACCAACAGCATTCTGAGGCAGAACTTCCCCGTGTTCCACAAGTATCGTTGCAGCACCGGCATGCTCGGGCGGTTCCGGATGTATCATTACCAGAGGCCGATCCTGGTGGGTGAAGTGGTTGTGCGGCCGGGCGACTGGATCTTCGGCGATATCGACGGCGTGCTGGCGATCCCACAAGGCATCGCCTACGACGTGCTCGTAGCCGCCGAACAGATTCTGCGCAAGGAGGTCGAGATCAAGGAGTGGGTCAACAGCGGTGTGCGGCCGACCGAGGTGGTGGCGCGAGGGGGCTACTTCTAAGCTACCGCAGCCCATTTCACGCTGGAAACGCATTCTACGTGGTGTTCTGATGAACCTGTTTCTCGATGCAGCGCGGCGGCAAGCACTTTTCGAAGCCTGGCGGCAGGGTCAGCCGCTCGTGCATCGCTTCCGGACTGCGCTGTTGGACCGTGTTGCGCGCCGTGCGACTGCGCCCGGGCTCCTTTCCACCGAAGATGACGCCGCATGGTGGTATCCGGCGGCCGAGTACCTTTCCGACGCGGCCATGGCCTGGGTCTTGGAGCCGACGCCGAACTTGCGTGCGTGGCTGCATGACGCGACGTTGGCCGTTGCACGACGGCCCGAGGCGGATTGGATCGGACCCTGGTACCGCGACCACGCGGCCGAACCGGCGGTGGGGCATCTGGAGACCGCGCACCTGTGCTGGGGCGTCGCCGCCGCTCTCGATTTGGCGCCTGACGTGTTCACCGAAACGGAACGCGGCGAGCTGCACGACGCGCTGCGGCAGAAGGGCATCGCACTGTGCCGACGGTGGCTTGCCCGCAATACGCATTTGGGCAACTGGCGGGCGGTCATGACGGCCGGTGTGGCGACGGCGGCGGCAGTGGTCGGCGACCGCGAGGCGCTCGAGTTCGCCGCGGCCGAAACGTTGGTGTGCGGCGAGGCATTCCAGCCCGATGGCTCCTACGCGGAATCGCTCCAGTATGCAAACTACCTTGCCTACGCGCTGATGCTGGCCTACGAAGCCGTTCATGGTGCGGGGCCGGACATACCGGTCCTGGCACCGGAGGCATGCGCCCAAGTCATCCCCTGGTTCGCCGCCAGCATGTTGTACGCCCGACCCTTGGCCGGTTGGGGCGCCGAGCCGCGGGCGCGGGCAGTGAATTTCAACGACTGCGGGGCCGTTTTTCGTCCCTCGGGGGATCTGCTGTTGTACGTGGCCGCGCGGTGCCGCGAAACGTGCCCTCGCGAGGCCGGCGTTGCCCGTTGGTTGTTCGACGCCTACTACGCCCCGGTGCCGACGCAGGGGCCACACAACCTGGCCACGTTCGGCCTGCGAAACGATTGGGGCTTTTTGACGCTTTCGTTCCTGGCCCGGCCGGGCCCGGCCCTTTCGCCCATGGCGGCCGGGCTGCCCACCGCTGCGGGATTCAGTAACGGCAACATCCTGGTTCGCGACGCTTGGCCGGGCGCGACGGTCCTGGCCGTACAGGCCGGCACCGGCCCGCTGCACGCCCCGGGCCACCTGCACGGCGATATGAATAGCTTCTTGCTGGTCCACCGCAACGAGCGTCTGTTGGTCGACCCCGGGCATAGCTGTTACCGGAACCTGATTCACGGCCTGGAAAGCTCGTCGGTCACCCACAACACCTGCACGTTTCTGGTCGAACAAGATGCGCTCGGACTCCAGGAGGATCTGAGCAAGGCACGCTTGATGGAGCAAGCGAACACCGCGGCGCGGCGGATGATCTCGGCCGGACGAGTGGGCGAAGCGGTCGCCCCGCGCGGCCGGCGGCTGCTGTTGCAGCGGGCCGGTGAGGTTACGGCGATCGGTTCGGAAGCCGGGGCGCTGTACGGCCCGCCTGTCGAGCAGTTCGCCCGCTTCTGGATCCAATGCGGTCCACACGTCCTATTCGTCATCGACCGGATCCGGGCGGCCCGACCCGTGACGACCGTCTGGAACTGGCTGTTGAACCATCGCGATGCTGATTCCAGGATCGAGGCGGCCGACCCGCACACCATCGTTGTGCGGCGCCGTCAGGCCGGTCTGAAGCTGTTCCACCTGGCCGGCGCCGTGCTGCACGGACCGATCTACGCCTACGTTCACGACGCCTACCATCCCGATCCGGATCAGCTTGGCGAAGGGCGGCCGGGCAGCGGGTGGCTGTATCGTTGGATCGAGCGGGCGGCGCAGGAGTTCCGCATGGCCGTCCATGCTTTTGCGCTCGACGACGCGGGGCTGGTCGACGGTTGGCAGGCTTCGTGCGGCGACGGCGATTATACGATCGCGCGCGGCGATGCCGGGTGGACGCTGACGGTGGAGTCGGCGGCCCCCCTTTCGCTCTCGGTCCGCGCGGACGCAACCGGCCAGGTCTGGCGACTTGTGGAACGTGACGAGATTTGGAAACTGAGTACTGAGTAAGAGGTAGCACCAAACGGAAAATCGGCCGTAGGGCGTTCATTTTGGAAACGAATGGTTTTCGTCCCCACCGGCCCCGCGCCGGTGGGAAACGGTTTGGAAACTAGACAATGGTCCCCCGCGACGCTTCCGCCCCCACGCGGCCGCGACGCCCGCTTGAGGCGGGCGTTGCGGCCGGCAGTGGGGTGGGCGGGAAAGGGAAAATTTAGGGTGGGCAGCTTGGTTTCCAAACCTCCTTCCATCGGTGCAAGACCGGTGGGGCGGCAAGTGCGTAACGTGTCAGAGACCTGTGGCGAACCGTATTGTTACGGGCTCTCAGTACTGGCATCGGAAACCCGAACGGGATGGGCACGAAATGACAACACCCATGTTTGATGATGAAACGCCGGGCTACCGGCGGATCAAAGAGACGTCGCTGTGCTTCGTTCGCGGCATGAAGCTGGGCGAACGGCCGGGGCGATACCGCAAGGAGCCGGGCGGCGAGGAAAGTTTTTACGGTTCCTACCACGCGGCACACGTGCTCGACTTGTTCGGCGAATTGCAAGCGTTCTCGCCGGACGACCTGGACGAGTGGGCTGACTATATTTGTGACGGCCAGTCGGAGAACGGTCTATTCGCCCGCTCGCCCGAAATGCGCGCCCAGCGCCCGGATATCGACGGCCTGGAACCGTACTGGCACGTTACGCGGGGCCACCTGTGGGCGCTGCGCGTGCTGGACCGCGCGCCGCGATACCGGATGCGGTTCATCGAGCCGTTGCTCGACGCCGGGGCGCTATACCGCTGGGTGAAGAAGTACAACTGGAGCAACTCGTGGGCGGCGGGCAACCAGGTGCTGGCCTGCGCGACGGTTTTGCAGGCCCAGCGGGATTGGTTCGGGGCCGACACGGTTGATTCCGTCCTTGAACACGGCATGTACCCGGCGCTGGAGGAACTGTTCGATCGCACCACCGGTTACTGGGGCACGCAGTTCGGGGCCGATTTGCCCAACGGGCTGTTCGGCACCATCCACGTCACGCCGATCTACTTCCAGCAGGGTTGGCCGCTGGGCGGGGTCCAGCGGAATGTCGATTCGACCCTGGCCTGCCAGTTGGCCGACGGCTCCTTCTGGCCCGGGGGGTCCGACTGTCCGGACTTCGATGGAGCGTATATGATGTCGAACTTGGCCGAATTGACCGACTACCGCCGCGACGACCTTCGGATGGCTGCGCGGCGCTACCTGGAGCATGCGCTGATGCACGAGGACCCCGACGGGTTCGGCTGGCGGCTCCACCGGCGCGACAGCACGCCCGACCAATGGAAGGCGCGTCCCCACTGGATTTGGAGGCCGGGCCAGGCCGATGTCGTGGCCGAACTGCGGGACGAAGACCCAGCCCGGACGCACATTATGCTCGGATCGTGGTTTTATCCGCTGTCGATCGCCCTGATCGCGCACCTGCTGCGCGATACCGGCTACGAAGGCCCGTACCGGCTGAACCCTATGTCGCTGCACGGCAGCAATGTTTTTTCCTCGAATCGTTCACCAACGGAGAAACCATGAGTAGAATTATCGGTATCGACCATCCGGCGCTGGCCGCGGACGACGTGGACCGGCTGTCCGACTGGTACTGCGACGTGTTGGGATACGAGAAGGTGGTGCGGCACGAGAAGCCGGTGTGGATACTGCGGGCACCGGACGGCACCCTGCTGGAGGTGATGCCGCGCGACGACACGCCTCGGCCCGTCCGCACCACGTGGACGCCCGGATGGTCGCACTTGGCCCTGCGGGTGGACGACTTCGACGCCGCGATGGCCGAACTGGAACAGAAGGGTGTGGCCTGGTCGGGTGACGAGGTGGGGGCCATCGGCGGCGGTCGCGTACGCAATTTTGTCGATCCGGAAGGAAATATGCTGCAAATCCTCCAGCGGCCACCGGAACTGAAATCGTAGAATGGATATAGCAAACCGAAGCAAGGCAGCCATGAGGAACCTATGAGCGTTCAAGCCGCTTATTATGAAGGAAACCGGACCTTCCGCGTTGGCCAGGGGAAAAGCGTTCCGCCCGAGCCGGGCGAAGCGCGAATTGCCGTACGTTACTGCGGCATTTGTGGTACCGACATCCACATCTACCACGGCAAGATGGACCACCGCGTGCGGATTCCGCAGGTCATCGGGCACGAGGCCTCCGGCGTGGTGACCGAGGTCGGATCGGGGGTCGACAACGTGCGGCCCGGCGACCGGGTGGCCGTCCGGCCGCTTCAGCCGGGCGAGCCGGCCCCGGTGGACGCCGGCTGTACGCATATTGGCCAGAACCTGAAGTTCATCGGCATCGATACCCCCGGCGCCATGCAAGGCTCCTGGACGGTACCGGCGCACACCCTGCACCGGCTGCCCGACGCCGTTTCTGACCTGCACGGAGCGCTCGTCGAGCCGTTGGCCGTCGCCTGCCATGACGTTCGACTGGCGAACTTGCAGCCCGGTGAGAACGCCGTGGTGATCGGCGGCGGTCCCATCGGGTTGCTCATCGGCTTGGTTGCCCGGCGTAAGGGCGCCCACGTGCTGATTTCGGAAGTGAACGCCCAGCGACTCGCCGTGGCAGAAGAACTGGGATTGGCAACCGCCAACCCGCTCGAGCACGACCTGGTCGAGGCCGTCGCTCGGTTTACCGACCAGGCGTTCGCCGACGTCGTGTTCGAGGTGTCGGGCACGCAGGCCGGTGTCGAGGCCATGACCAAGCTGCCTCGCGTGCGCGGACGTATTGTGATGGTGGCCATCCACGCGGCGCCACAGCCGGTGGATCTGTTCCGCTTCTTCTGGCGGGAACTTCAGCTTATTGGCGTACGCGTGTACGAGCCGGAGGACTTCGAGCAGGCCATCGCCCTGGCCGCCGAGGGAAAGCTACCGCTCGAACGACTCATTACCAAGGTGGCGCCGCTTGAGAGCGTGCAAGACGTCTTTCAAACGATCGACCGCAATCCCCAAGGAATGAAATACCTGCTGAACTGCAGCGAAGGACCCGTGGGATAAGCTTTCAGCTTGTCAGATCCGTTGCTTGTGCCAACAGGCTGGAATCCCGTCCCGCATGTCCACGCAGTGAACCGTCGAGGAAACCCATGAACGTTTTGGAACTATTCAAATTGGACGGCAAGACGGCGTTGGTTACCGGCTGCCGGCGGGGCATTGGCAAGGCGATGGCCACGGCGTTGGCCGAGGCCGGGGCTGATATCGTCGGAGTGTCGGCGCAACTGGAACCGAGCGGCAGTGAGGTCGAGCAGGAGGTCATCGCCCTGGGCCGGTCGTTCCGCCCCTACCGGTGCGACTTCGCCGACCGGCCGGCCGTGTACGAACTTGTCGGGCGCGTCCGCGACGAGTGCCCGCCCATCGACATCCTGGTGAACAACGCCGGCACGATCCTCCGCAAACCGGCGGTCGAACACCCGGACGAGTACTGGGATCAGGTCATCGAGGTGAATCTGAGCGCCCAGTTCGTCCTGAGCCGCGAACTGGGACGCGAGATGCTTGCCCGTGGGCGAGGCAAGATCCTGTTCACCGCGTCGCTGTTGAGCTTTCAGGGCGGCATCACCGTGCCGGGCTACGCGGCCAGCAAGGGCGGCGTTGCGCAGTTGACCATGGCCCTGGCCAACGAATGGGCGGGGCGCGGAGTGAACGTCAACGCCATTGCGCCCGGATACGTCGCCACCGACAACACGGCCGCGCTGCGAGCCGACACCGAGCGGGGTCCTGCCATCCTGGCTCGCATTCCCGCCGGCCGATGGGGCCAGCCCGACGATTTCAAAGGCGTGACCGTCTTCCTGGCGTCAGCCGCCTCTGACTACATTCATGGAGCCGTCGTCCTGGTCGATGGCGGCTGGATGGGCCGATAAACACAAGGACCAACTCATGAATCAACCCGCCATCCTTTTTGCCTGCCCGATCGCCGACAGCGACGCGAAGGCACGCATCGAACAGTACGTCCGGATCGTCGAACTGCCCGAGGCAACCGAGCAGGCCGTGTTGGAGCGCGTCGAGGGAGTCGAGGGCATCATCGTACCCTATACAAGCCACCCGGTGGTGACCCGGCAGGTGATCGACCGGGGCACGGCGCTCCGACTGGTCGGCACGACCTACGGAGGCACGCGGCAGAACATCGATGACCGGTACGCCGTCGAGCGCGGGCTGACCGTCATCCACACCGGGGCATCGCGCCCGCGTCCGATGGCCGAATTCACGCTGGGGCTGATCCTGTCGTCCCTGATGCACATTCACAACTTTCACCACGACATGCGCAGCGGCGAGACCTGGCCCCGCTTCAAATATCCTCGGGGCCGCATCCTGCAGGATCGGGTCGTGGGCGTCATCGGCATGGGCCGCATCGGCGAGGGCATCGTGGACCTGCTTCGCGCGTTCACCGGGAAGCTTTATGTGTTCTCACGGCACTTGACCGACGCCCAGGCCCATGCCAAGGGAGTGCGGAAGCTTTCGCTCGACGAGCTGTTCGCCACGTGCGAGGTGGTGGTGCTTGCCGGAGGCCATACCGCGGAAACCCATCACATGATCCGCAAGGCGCATTTCGAACGCATGCAGCCCGGCGCGCTGTTCGTGAACATTGCTCGCGGCGGCATGGTGTGCGAGCAGGAAATGGTCGAAGCCCTGGCCGAGCGCGACCTGTACCTGGCGCTCGACGTGTTCGAGCAGGAACCGCTGCCAGCCGACAGCCCGCTGCGGCACAACGATCGGGTGCTCTTGGTCCCGCATCGCGGCAACAATGCCATCGAATTCGAGCAGCGCTGGCAATGCCTGGCTGACGAAATCGAGCGTTTCTACACGGGCCACCGCCCCGACTCGGCGTTGACGCTCGAGCGACTCCGTGCCATGAGCGAGTCGTAGCCGTCCGAACCCACAGGGCGTCTTTCGCACCGAGTCGGTCTGTTGTCGGTGGTGCTGCCGACTGCTGTGCAGCATCTCCCGAGCCGGGCCGGGCGGCATCATCGTGAGTGGCTCAGCGCCATCAACGAGCGGTCCCTTGCGATTCCGGTCGCTGTCGGGCACACTAATGGGCATCTTCCACCAGCAGAGAGGGAAACATGCTGAAAGACAAGACGGTTTTCATTTCGGGTGCCGGCAGCGGCATCGGTAAAGCGACGGCCACAAAACTGTTGGAACTGGGCGCCAAGGTGTTCAGCCTGGAGTCCTCGACGTCGAGCATCGCCGCCACGCGCGAGGAGTTACCGGACGAGCGGCTTCGCTTTTTCGAGGGTGACGTGCGCGACCCGAAGCAAGTGCAAGCGGCCTTCGAGGCATGTGACCAGACGTTCGGGCCGCTCGACGTGCTGATCAACAATGCCGGTCTGGGGATTCCCACACCCGACATGGCCGAGGCCGACTTGGCCGTGTTCGAACGGCAGTTCGACGTCAACGCCAAAGGGGTGTTTCTGTGCATGCAGCAGGCCCTGAAAAGAATGCGTCCGCGGAAATCGGGGCATATTCTGACCCTGATTTCGATGGCAGGGCAGCGGACGAATCCCGGTGCGCCGCTGTACTGTGCCTCGAAATTCGCAGCCAGGGGACTCAGCAGCGGGCTGGCCGACCAGGTCCTGAAAGAAGGCATCAAAGTCACCGACGTGAACCCCGGCCCAGTCGACAGCAACTATTGGGGCGACCGCCAGGTGCCGCGAGACAAGTTCCTGAAGCCGGCCGACGTGGCCGAGATCATCGCGTTCATTCTGCAGTTGCCTGATTACGTGATCGTCCGCGAAATCAACTTCGACAACATCCACTGGCTTGCCAAGTAAAGGATGCTTTCCAACCCCATCACCGAGGACTAGGACCATGATCCGTAAAACCGTCTTCTCGTTGGTCAGCTTCGTGCTTTTCGTACATGCGTCTGCCGGACATGCCACTGCTCGCGACTATGATGTGCGCGATTTTGGTGCGGTGGGTGACGGGGTGACACTCGATACCGAAGCCATCCAGGCCGCGATCGACAAGTGCGCGGCCGAAGGCGGAGGGCGCGTCGTCCTGGCGGGCGGGCGCGTGTACCTGTCCGGCGGCGTGGTGCTGCGGAGCAACGTCACCCTGTTGATCGACGCCGGCTCGGTCCTGCGCGGCAGCCTCGACAAGGACGACTACCCCGACATCACCCCGAAGCTGCCGTATCTTTACACCGAACGCTTCACGCGGCAACTGATTTACGCCGAGCGGGAACGGAACATCGGCATTGCGGGACAGGGCACCATCGACGGGCAAGGCTTCCGGCGTACGGGCTGTTCGTCCGGCACGTCCGGAACCTGACCATCGACGGGCTCGACCTGCGATTCGACCAACAAGCGGGCGAGCAACGCCCGGCCCTGGTCCTGGACGACGTGATCGACGCGAATCTCACCAAGCTGCGCGCCCAGCCCGTCCCGCAGATGCCGACCATCCGGCTGACCGAGTGCCAGGGTGTCTTGCTGCACGGCTGCCAGTTGTCCGGGCCGCAAGGACCGTTCGTCGGTGTAGGAGGCGGTCAGACCCGCGACATCTGCCTGGTCGGTAACGATCTGCGTCATGCACAACCGCCGGTGACGATCGGCCAAACGGTGCCCGACGGCGCCGTAAGCACCCGGCCAGACGTTTCTTGCCAATTCAGGTAGCCTTGCATGGGGGAAGCAACCGGGTCGGGAGTCGTTTTCGGCCAACGATTAACCACATGGGAAGCGGGTCACCCGAAAACGACTCCCGATCCCTTTCCCCCGATTCCACCAAGAAATATCTGGCCGGGTGCTTAGGATGGCTGTCCGAGCCGTCAGGCGGTTTTGGCACGGCCCCTTCGCGCGGTATTGATTTCCTGGCGTACCTGGAAGCGAAGGGAGATCAAGGGAGGCTTTCAGTCCGATTCGGCTGGCAGCGGCCACAGGGTTTCTCGCACGGCCAGCGTGCTGGTATCCAGGATCACCAGCCGCTGGCCGCTGCAGGCCGCGAGCAGCGATGGGTCGGGCGAGTAGGCGATTCGTCCGGGGCTGTGAAGGGAATACTTGTCAAGATGGTTGCGAGTCCGGATCCGACCGCGACTGTGAATCCGGCCGGTGTCGATATCCCGGATCACGATCTCATTGGCGTCGGGCGACGAAGATTCGGTCCATGAGATGCCCGCTATCCATTTCCCATCGGGCGAAAAAACGGGCCGGACAAGGGACTGATGGGGGCCTTCGGCCCACCACAGCCGTTTCTCGTCCGATACGCTCCACACCGAAACCTCCTCGACTCTGGTCGGTAGAAATCCTGACGTATAACGCCCGCCCGCCGCCCCCAGCAACCGGCCATCCGGCGAAAACACCAAATCCCTGACCGCCGTCTTGGTGCGTCCCAAGGTCCGTTCGGGCTGGTCGCAGCCAGTGCCGATCAGGCGGATCTCGGTCCATTCGCTACGAGTCCCCCAGTCGTGGACGATTCCGACGGCAATCGTGGCACCGTCTGGCGCAAAGGCAATCGCACGGATATCCCTGCCCGGCCCTTGCACGAAGCTGCGGGTTTCGACGCCACGTTCCACGTCCCAAAGCCGAATCGTAACGCTGGCCTCGGTCTCGTGACTTTCGCCTTGCACGCTGGCCAGATGCGTGCCGTCGGGGGAAACCGCAAGACCTCGCAAACGAAACCTTTCGGGAACGGGCAGCGTTTTCGACAGTTCGCCGGTCTCGATATCCCAGAGACAAATCCCGCGATAACAGCGGACCGCCAGGAGCGTTCCCTTGGGCGCGACGGCCACATACCCGATCGCATGTTCGGTGGTGATCGTCCGAACCAGCCTGCTCGGCTCAAACGACCAGATCCGGATCTTGTTATAACCGGCCCCTACCAGGAACGTTCCGCTGCCAGCAAACGCCACAAAGTCAACACGGTCGGCAACAGGTGGGCTTCCCATGCCAAATTGGCCCAATGCAGAAGATGGCGGCACAAGAATCCACACGAGCGGAAGCAGCATGACATTCAACTTGCTTTCAAACATGTGCCTGTTCTCCCGGGTTGCAATGGAGGCTTCGCGGGCTGCGACCGTCAGCCACCCGTTCGTCGCTGGACGACCGTCGCCCAGTCCGCTGAGCGTCATTTTAACGCGCCGCGGAAACGGTGACAAACGTTTTTCGCGATCCATGCTCGTAAGTCGCCGCCTGGACGTATCATCGGGTCGTGCTTTTTCCGACTTGCGATGACTCGAATCCCGAGCGTCCATCGCGTTGTCGATGTACGTTTTCCACGAACGACACGGCTTACGCGGGAGGCGCGAGTGAGCCAACCATCATGCCGGACGCGAACGCCGCCTCGCGTGCACCCGTTTGTTACCTGCCTTCGTTGGGCACCGGTTCCGATTGTTGAGGCGGCAGGACAATCAGGGCGATGAATCCAAGAATTCCGAGCAAACCGAGCATGCCAAACCATCGTGAATGCCCTTTTCCCTCCGAGTAATTCATCGCACCCCAAACGAATGCAGGCAAACCGCATAGCACGAGTGCCAAGCCGATTTCGGTGGGAACGCGCGATATGTCGGGCAAGAAGAGGCCCGAAAACTGTAGAGCGAATCCCAATCCCACACCGATGTTCACATTCCTTTGTCGTTGCGCTGGCATCGATTTCGTGGTGTGTCGCACGGCCCACAGAAACATCCCAATGCCAGCAAGCGTGCATGCAAGTCCTGAGAACGCGAAAAAGTGGATGCTTCGGTCGTCCGCGACGCTAAGCGAAAACCGTGTGGGGTTGCTAAGGGCCGCGAGCGACAGGCCCGCACACACCAGTGCGAGACCGACGAACGCAAACACCACGACGCGCCAGTAATTCTTTGGGATGTTGCTCATCCGCCAAGGCTCCTGATTCGATTCGCCGAATGGATAACTTGCCTCGAATGATGTGTTGAACGTGCCTATGGTTACCGGGTTCCCCGACTTCATCAGTTCACTCTATGGCAATTTGTCATCAAACGATTTTGGGTTCGCACGTTCATCGATTGGTTACGTGCCGGAGACGCAGTCTGCACCGGTGGACGTTGTCGAGTACCGCGGCGGCACGAGCGCCCAGCGCTGGCCAGCGGCACTGCGCACGGCCAAGCATTGATCCTCGAGCCAGGGGAGGAACTCCACCGATACGCCCCCGTCGGCAACTTCGAATTGAAGAACCGGTTCGCGGGTTGCGTCCGTCGGCCACCAGTGCGACGTTGGACGACCGCCGCCCACCGATCGATCCACATCGTACCACATCCCGGCAGCGACGGCAAACGTTTTTGGCGGTCCAAGGCCCGAAGTCGCAGCACAGGCAGACCCGGGCCCGCCAGCGCCGTGACGATGCGTTTGTCATCCGATGCGACGCAGAAAAAGCCCCGTTCCCCTTGTTGAGCGCCGGGGATATGTTCTACTGGGAAATAGAGATTCATGCCCCAACGATCAGGAGTTGTGATCATGCATCGTGCAATAACGTTTTCCATCGCCCTTTTGCTGCTGTTGCCGTGCATCGCGAGATCCGAACCGGCGGAGGGTCTGGCCAAGCAGATTCTCAAGCACAGCGGCGTCCAAGGCGGATTGATTGTGCATCTGAACGGGGCCGAAGGGCAACTGACCGCGGCACTCGGTGCGGACACCCGCTTCACGGTCCAATCGCTGGAAGCCGATCCACAGCGGGTCGAGCAGGCACGCCAGCTTATCCGCCAGTTCGGCCGGTACGGCCGCGTTTCGGTCAGCCAATGGGAGCCGGGCGAACGGTTGCCTTACGCTGACAACCTGGTCAATCTGCTGGTGGTCGGTGGCCGATCCCCGGTCGATCGCGACGAACTGCAACGCGTTCTGTGTCCCGGCGGCGTGGCGGTCTTTCTGGAAACGGATCAAGGCCCCATGGCCGATGACAAGCTGGTGAAGCCTTGGCCGGAAGCGATCGACCAGTGGACTCACTACCTGCACGATGCGGGCAACAATGCCGTCGGGCAGGATTCCGCCGTCGGACCGCCCTACCATCTGCAGTGGCGGTGCGGTCCGCTGTGGATGCGTAGCCACGAGCATTTGTCCAGCTTCAGTGCGATGGTGTCGGCGGCTGGCCGCGTGTTCTACATCATCGACGAAGCTCCCGTGGCCTCGGTGGCTTTCCCGTCCCAATGGCGGTTGGTCGCGCGGGATGCGTTCAGCGGCGTGCGTTTGTGGACCCGGGAAATCCCGATCTGGGAATCGCGGTTCCGTGGCTTCCGCAGCGGTCCGCCCGAGTTGCCGCGCCGTCTGGTGGCGGTGGGAGACCGTGTTTACGTAACGCTTGGTTTTGGCCAGCCTGTCAGCGCGTTGGATGCGGCAACCGGCCGGACGGTACACGTGTACGCCGAGACGGCCGGCGCCGAGGAGATCCTGGTCAGCGATGGCGCCTTGTACGTCGTGATCGGCGACGGGGACTCGGACGACGCGGCGGACCGAGCCCGGCGTCGCGGCGAATCACCGGCCGTGGGCAAGACGATCATGGCGTTGAACGCGGACACCGGACAGAGGCTGTGGAAAGTGGATGGCGATCAGGCCGGATACGTCATGCCCACCACGCTGGCCTGTGCCGACGGCAGGGTGTTCTACCAAAACGCCAGCGATCTGGTCTGCCTGGACGCCAGGTCGGGAGCCGAACGTTGGCGTGCGCCACGACCCATCGTCCGGCGGCGACCTACCTGGTTGGCCCCGACCTTGGTGGTGCATGATGGAGTTGTGCTGTCGGCCGACCGGAATGCGTCCTGGATTCAGACCGAGGGGCTGGTGGACCAGGTGGCGGTCGAGCCCGGCCAAGTGGTTTGGGATGAGGACAGCCGCGAGGCGTATCGTCCGTTTACCGAAGCGAAATTCGGCCGGCCCCGCGCTCTGGAAGAAATGACCGGGACCCTGGTCGCGCTGTGTGCCGAGACCGGCGAGCGGCTCTGGAAAGGCCCGGTTTCGGAAACGTTCAATGCACCGCCCGACGTCTTGATCTCCGGCGGTCTGGTCTGGACCAGCCGCATCGTGTGTGCCAGGCAGCCCGGCATCACCGAAGGCCGTAACCTGCGTACCGGCGAGGTCGAATTCACTCGGCCGCCCGACCAGGAATTCTATACCGTCGGCATGGGGCACGGCCGCTGCCATCGCAGCTTCGGTACGTCGTCTTATTTGATCACCGGCCGCGCCGGGGTCGAGTTCGTCGATATCCAGTCGGGTGAAGGAATCGCCAGCCATTGGATCCGTGGGGCGTGCCAGTTCGGGTTCATGCCCGCCAACGGGCTGCTGTACGTGCCGCCTCATCCCTGTGCTTGCTACATCGAAGCCAAACTGAACGCCTTCAACGCAATGGCGCCGCGCCGCGCGGACGATCCGCCGTCCCATGCCGTCCCGGTGCAGAACCGAATCGTGCGCGGTCCTGCCTATGGCGATGTGACGCCCGGCGAGCAGAATATCAATGACTGGCCCACCTACCGCCGCGACGCGGCGCGCAGCGGCACTGCGGGCGGCCCGGCGCCTGCGGCCCCCAAGACGTTATGGCAAGTGTCGATGGACGGCCCGCTCAGCAGCCCGGTCGTGTCCGAAGGCCGCGTGTTTGTCGCGGCGATCGATGCTCACACCGTGTTCGCCTTGGATGCCGGGACCGGTCAGCATGCTTGGAGTTTCACGGCGGGTGGCCGAGTGGACAGCGCCCCCACGGTCTGGCAGGGCCACGTCCTGTTCGGTTCGGCCGACGGCTGGGTGAACTGCTTGCGCGCCACCGACGGTCAATTGGTATGGCGGTTTCACGCCGCTCCGGAAGACCGGCTGATCGTCAATATGGATCAGTTAGAGTCGGCTTGGCCGGTGCATGGAAACGTGCTGGTCCATGACGGTACGGCGTACTTCGTGGCCGGCAGGTCGTCGTACATCGACGGCGGGATGCATCTGTACGGGTTGGACGCAAGAACGGGCGAAAGGATCTTCCACCGCCGCTTGTATGACCGCGACCCGGAAACCGGCCTCCAGCCACAGGACCAGATCCGAGGCACTCGCGGGTTGCCCGGCGTCTTGCCGGACATTCTCTCCAGCGACGGCGAATCGCTGTTCATGCGTCATCAGCGGTACAGTCTGGCGGGCGAGGCACAGCCGCCCGATGTGCCTCACTTGTACAGCGCCGTGGGCTTCCTGGACGACCAGTGGTGGAATCGAACCTACTGGATCGTCGGTACCGAGACCGGCAGCGGGTTCGGCGGTTGGGCTCGCCCGGGCAGACAGGTTCCGGCAGGACGCTTGCTGGTCCGGGACGGCCAGGACGTTTATGGGTTCGGCCGCAACGTCTACCAGCCGCACGGCCCGGGCGGCGGCAGCCACGTCGGGTTGGGCGGCATTCACTACGAGCTGTTCGCCACCCGCATGGCAGCCAAGGGGCACAAGCCGCGCTGGACGACCCGAGTGCCGTTCTGGGTCCGAGGCATGGTGTTGGACAGTCAGCGACGTCTGTTCATCGCGGGGCCGCCCGTCGAGCAGTACGTGAGCACCGAGCCGCTGGAGGACGTCAGCGACCCGGATGTCGTCGGACGAGACCAACTGGGACCCTGGTACGGCGAGTACTTCCTGGCTTTGCGCAGTCCCGAGGAAGCTCTGAAGGCCTACCTGGGCAAGCACGGCGCCAAGCTGTGGGTCATGGCAGGAGACAGCGGCCAGCGACTGGCCGCCTACGACCTGGACTCTGCCCCCGTGTTCGACGGCATGATCGCCGCCCTGGGACGCCTGTACCTCACAACCGAGAACGGCCACGTGCTGTGCATCGGAGAGAATTAACCGCGACGGATTGTTACGTACTTCGGCGCTTCAGGGCGTGGGCCAAAGGGTTGCTCTTGCCAAGACGTCGCGTGAAATCAGTACATATGTTCCACGGGATGTTCCAGATCGTTTCGGAGGATGTGCAATTGCAGCAGCGCGTAAACCAGTTTCTGCACGCCCGTATGATTGTTGTAGTAACCGTAGGGCTCCACACGAACTTGCCCTTCATCGGCCTGCAGCGTCACTCCCGCTCGGATCAGTCCGCTTTCATGCTGAAACAGCGTGAGGGACTCGTCGGCTAACTCGGCAGCTTTTTCCAGGAACACCGGATCGCCGGTAATCAGGTGCGATTGGATCAGACCGACCAGCACGTTGGCGTAATTGCCGGGCATCAACTGCCACCGGCCGGATTCGCTGGCGTGGGGCCGATGGCGGAACGCAGCCCGAGTCCACTCCGTCAGCCAATCGCGGAAGTCCCTTTCGCCCGATACCTTGTAAGCCAAGGCAATCATTTGGCCCTGTACACTCTGGGCGTTGGCGCTGTCCCAGGTCCGCTGGCCCGTCGCGGCGTCGATGGTCCGGCAATAGGCACGCAGGTAGGCCAAGGCCCGGTCGCGCAATATCCGAGCCTGTTCCGCCTCCGGCGCCAAGCGGTAGGCTTTCAACTTCCAGTACGGCTGTTGGGTCAACACGTTGCGAGTCGTGTGGCGAGGATCGGGGATCAATCGGCCATCCGCGTCCATCCAGATGCTGCGCCAAGTCTTGTCCGTTTCCGGATCGCGGACGTTCCAGTACAGATCGGACAGCCCGCGTGCCCAGTCCAGGTACCGGGTCTCGCCGGTCTGCTGATAGGCGAAGACGAACGTATACATGTACAAACCTGCATGGCGTTCCCAGGCCATGTCCCGGGCGCCGATGGGTGGCGGGAACGGCGGACGCTGGTCCGGGTTGCGGCGGTCGTACAACGTTCCGTGGCGATTGAAGAAGAAAGTCTCTTCGCACTTGATGTGCCAGTCGAAAACACCTTGCGCGAAATCCAGAATCGTCTCGGGGCCAAATCTTTGCATTTCCCGCCACGGCGGGGTGAAGGACTCGAACTCGTGAGCCCCGCCCCCACCCGCTTCGCCATACCACCGCCACCGCTGATCACCCAATCGCTGGGGATCGTGTTCGGCTCGCAGTTGCCAGAACGCGTGCTGGCCCCAAGGAAACAGCCCGGTGGTCAGGCTCGGGCAGTGTTCGACGAAAAAACGCAGGTAGTCATCCGCCGCCCGCGCATAGTCTGGCTGGCCGGTGATTTCCGATAACAGGTACTGGGCGCGTAGCGTGAGGACATCCCACATCAGGTTCGAACCGCCGAAGGAGTAGCGCTGCGTGGCGTATTGGTCCGCACCCGGTGGCGCTGGCGGACGCCGTTCGGGAAGCTGCAGCGTCTGCAAATCCAAGTCGGCTGCGTACATCGGTGAATGCACCGAACCGTAGCGGTCCCGCCCGTGTTCGATCATCGCATCGGCAAAGGCCCGGACCGCCGTCAAAAAGCGGTCCTCGTCCGCCCGAGCCGCCGCCGGCTCGTCTGCCGGAGCGGGCTCGCACATCATCAAACCGGTGACGATCGTGACGGCCGTCAGGATCGCACGCCGCGCCACCGAGCCCACGACCCGTTGCATCCCGCGTGATTTTGTCCGCATCTTGTTGTCTCCTATTCTTCCAGTCGTGTTTCCAGGCCGCACAGCAACGGCGGATGGCTGCTCCCGTCCAAGGCGGTGAACTCGATAACCAACGGTTGTCCCGGCTCGATCTCGACTCCAACGAACTCAGCGACATACGCCCGCTGCGGACCGTCGGCTGCCCGGACAATGTCCAAACGTTCCACTACCGTTTCGCCCTGAAGCCGAACGTCAAAGACTCGCTCGCCCGGCTCCAGTGCCCGGGCTTCCGCGAAATGCAGTCGGACGGTAAAGCGGGACCGGTCCTGCTCATCGCTGCCGTTGTGAAACAGTCCATCCAGGTGGATGCGGCGGATGCCCTCGATCCCACTGGCCGCCACCCAGGGCAGCCCGCCGTTTTCAGCCGCCACCTGCCGCGAATGCTGCCGGAACCAGTTCGGCGGTCCGTCGTCCACCGTTTCCACTTGGATCGGCACGTGGGGAGCCGCAACATGCTGGCGGCGGGGATGGTTGATCCACATCAGCCCATCGGCAATCCGGGTGCCGGGCGCCCCGAAATTGATCCCCACTCGCCGGATCGTACCGGGCTCAGGGTCCGTGTAGGTGTTGATCGTCCACATCTCGACGTCCGGCATGGGAACCAAGCCGAACGACGTCTGCAACTGGTACGCACACGAGCAACTGCGAGTGTAGTCGGGTACGTTCAAGACACCGTCGGCCGTGATCATGTTATTGGTGCAACCGGCGCGCACGCCGGAAAGATCCGCCGTGCCGCTCTCGTGCTGCAGATCGTGAAAGGACGCCATGCTGGAGCGGAAAGTCATCAGGTGTCGGCTGACGTTTTGAGTACCGCAGCTCTTGTTGATGGCGAAACTCCACGGCTCCCACTCGCCGGTCAACGGGTTCTCTCGCTCGACGGGTTCGCCGGTCACGATGTCCAGGCTGACGGGCAGGATCCGGCGTTGGCCTGCGTGCAGGGCAAGCGGTCCGCGACCGAATTCATCCTGCCTGTGCCACAGCACGGTGCCATCGGCGCCGCGGAGAGCCACGATGCCTTGGCGAGGTTCGTCGGGCAAAACGGACCGCCCGCCCGGTCGCCCCGACTGGATCAGCACGTCGTACTCGGTCGAGTAGGACAGCCAGGTGCCGAAGACGGGCTCCTCGCGCGTCCACTGCGGTTGGCCGGTTTGCACGTCGACGGCGAAGATACTCGCGGCCAGGTCGGGCGTCAAACCGCGGCGCGCGATCGCTGACCGTATGTTGTCCGACACGTGGTCGATCGCGAACGTCAGCCCGCCCCCCGTCGCGACCGCATTGTGCCGGAAGCCATAGCGAGCCTGCCGGACCCAACGGATCTCACCCGTATGACGATCCATCGCCAGCAGGAATTCGCTGGAGGTGTCGTTCCAGTGCCACAGTCGGTCCTGGCCGGGCATCGAGTAGCGGATGTGAGCCCGGCCGGCGGACGAGGCGTTGGGGGTGACCAGTGAGCCGATGGCCGGTGCGGCTTCGAAGCGGTGCGGGTAGGCGGTAACAATCAGGGAATCCCCCGAGACGCTGATGTGCCCCCAACGTTCCCCCTCGGACTCTCCCACCTGCGATGCCAAGGAATCCGTCGAGGCGCCGGCCATGCGCGCCAGGTGCCTGCGGTCCGGCAGCCGGAACGTGTCCCGGGTCTGCCCGGTTTCCAGATCGATCCGCAGGCAACGGTCCCGGTACAGCAAGTACACGCTGTCCGGCGTCGACACGTAGGGGCTGCCGCGAAAACTGGCTCCCTGATGACTGGGGAAGTACACGGGCAGACCTTGTTCGTACCGTTCCTCGTGAGCCAGGCAGGTGAAAGCTTCGCCGACTCCGGGCAGTTCCTTCGTCCAGAGTTCGCGGCCGGTGAACGCACAGCGCACACTTACGTGATGGACTCCCAGCAGGATCAACCGGCCCGCAACGACTTGAGGGACCGGTCCGTTCATGTGCCGCGGCAAGGTCTTTTCGTTCGAGGGACCGCCGAACCACGCCACGCCCAAGGGCGCCCGGACCCGATCGTCTGCGGAATAACCCGAGTTGGCCGCATCGGCATACTGGTGCGTCCAAACCCCCGCGCCGGGCAAGGGGCCGTCACGGTAGATCCGCAGACCGTCCGCCGCCGGCTGTGCCCGGACGCCCGCCAGATCGGCACGCTGCACCGCGACGGACCAAGCTTCCTGCGCCGCGTCACGGACCGGCAGCCAAGCGACACCGCCATAGGGGCGCAAGGGCGCCGACAGGGCCCCGGCCCCACCCGCATCCGCGTCCAGTCCAAGCGCCTCCAGGTCCTCCGATACGATCAACGATGCGATGTACGGCGGCACGGACGCCGTCCGGGCATCACCCCGGCGCACGGCCACCCGTGTCCCATACAGGCCGGCTTGCGCGTACCGCCGCCGAAAACGGGCGACACGCTCTGCGTCAGGATCGAAAGCCACCACGTGCAGATCGGATTGCAGCAGCAGTTCGTCCAGCAGGCGTCCCGAACCGATCCCGAATAACAGTGCGTAACCGCCCGTGGCTCCGCTGTCGTCCAGCAAATCGGCGACGCGCTCCTTCCACACGTCCTGTGCGCGTGGCAGCGGGACCACCCGAGCTTCGTGCACGATCGGCTCACGCGGCTCGGGGCCGAACACGTGGATGCCGCCTTGCTCGGTGACCGCGATCAGCCGCTGGTCGGCGGCCAGCAGTCGCCCGACCCGGCCTCGGACCCGCTCGGACCAGCGACGGCTGTCGTGCGTTTGCGTACCGGTCCGGATCACGCAACGGTCCAAGGGCAACAGAAAATCCCGCGGATTGGTGCCGTCGTTATCGTCGGGTGCATATACGGCATACCCGCCCCGACGCTTATCAACGGGATGAAACCGCAACAGTTCCCCGGACTGCCGGTCGAATACGGCCGGTGTGGTGCGTCCCCCTGCGACGATCAGACGATTCCCGGACACAGCCAGATAGCCTTGAGGCGCTAGAGTGCTGAACGAACGCGCCTCGCCCCCGTAAGCGTCCACGGCGTAATCGCCCACCCCGGAATGCTGCCAGATCACTTCGCCCGTTTCCGCGTTCAAGGCGTAGACGTAGACCCCTTCGAATGGCCAGATTCCCGCGGCCAAGTACACCGTGCCGTCATGCACCACCGGCGCCCCGCGGACCGGCCACGTGCTGATCAACCGCTCGTTTCCCAATACCATCCGCTCGCTGGGCGCGGCCCGAAATCGCCAGACCAGGGCTCCCGACCCCGCGTCCAGGCAGACCAGATGCCCGTCGTCCGAAGCCACGTACAGACGCCCCTCGCTGTACGCGGGGGCCAGCCGCACCGGACCATCGGCCAGAAACTCCCACTGGACCTCGCCCGTCCGCAGGTCGTAGGCCGTGACGCTGTCCGTCAGCATCGAAGGCACAAACAACCGTCCTTCGGCAGCCACCGGCTCGTACACGCGGTCGAAAGCCAGTTTATCGCCATCGTCATGCTGCTGGGGCCAAGCCCGGCGAGGCGCCGCCAAATGGCGGACCCACTGCAAATGCAGCTCGTCCGCCAATTCGTGCGGAACCCGCGCACTTCGACCGGAATCGTAACGCCACGTCGGCCAGTCGTGCCTGCCAGAAGCAGCCGGAACCGTCGGATCCTCCTCGACCGCAAACGATCCGTCCAAGCCGAATGATCCCGAGACCGCCAGCAACACCCACCACGCGGTGCTCTTCCTCGTCGGAAACATGCTTTGGTTCCTCTCCACATTCAATGCAACGACCGAAGACTTCAACCGCTCAACCGCATAGCGGTATAGCGTATCTGCCTGACATCAAGGATGCAATCCCCGGTTGCCCCCGGGCAACGCTGTGCAATGGGGGATGGAACGGGGCCAGGCAACCGGTTAAGGTGAAAGGCGTTGCTGAGAATCATCCGAGAGGCGAACACGATCCCGTAAACCGAGAAATTTCGAGACAAGGGGGAGATCTGTCATGCAGAAAACATCGCGAGCAAGACGTTCCGGGGCACTCTGCCGAGGGTTTGAACAACTGCGCAGCCGGGGTGTCCGGTTCCTGATCCTGGGCATCGGCTTCAGTCTTGTCGGCGCTGCGGTGGCGTGGGCCGAATTGCCGGTGGTCGAACGCCAAGCGGGGGATGACCAGCGTCTGCAAACCGTGGTGACGTTCGCGGAGAACGTCTTCGAGCGGGGACGCGACCGCTGGAGCGGTCAGGATACGCCTCTGCTGGTGGATGGAATCGATCCGGTCTCGGGCGACCCCGTGGTGTGGCGGTACGATGGCGACGAGTTCATCATTCACAATCTGGCCAGCCAGCAGAATCTGTTCCGCACGCTCCGCGGCCTGACGAATTTGACGGGCGAGGCGCGTTTCGAGCAGCCGGCGCGGGAGGCATTCCGCTACCACTTCGACCATCTGCGTGCCGGCTGCGGAAAACTGCGTTGGGGCGGGCACCAGTTCATCGATCTGCGGAATTTGAAGCCGATCGGACATTTCGACGCCAATTGTCATGAATTCAAATGGAATCTGCCGTTTTACGAGCTGATGTGGGACGTGGATGCCCGGGCGACCGCCGAGTTCCTGCGGGCGTTGTGGCAGGGGCATATCCTGGATTGGGAAACCGTCGCCCTGAACCGGCACGCGCGTTACGGCAGTGGCCCGCCGCCCACCCCGGCGATCTGGGAACAGCCGTTTGCCGATCCCGAACCGTTTTTCGACAGCAACGGACTGTCGTTTTTGAATTGCGGCGCGGATCTCGTGTTCGGCGGCGCCATGCTGTATCACTTGGGCGACGAGCAGCCGGCGCTGACCTGGGCCAAGCGGCTGGCCAACATGTATACCAAAGCCCGGCATCCGGACACCGGGATGGGGGCGTACCAATTCACCAAACCTCGCCGCCGTCAGGAGCCGCCCGCCGAGGGCCCGTTGACCGGCCGCCTGACTTACAGCAGTTACGGCGACCGTACGGAAAACAAATACGGGCACTCCGGCAGCTCGGACCCGGAGGACGAACTCTACAACCCGATCAAGGGCAAGGTCGCCGCCGACGGGATGCTGGTCGCCCGCGAGGGTTGGGTCTGGTCGATCAGCGGCGGGTTCCCGCGCTACACCTTGATGCAACTGTTCCTGGCGGAAACGATCGGTGAGGATGCGATGGTTTTCGCTCAGGACGCGGCCGATCACTTGGAAGCCCATGCGCGGCACGCCTACGATGCCCGGGCCAATCATTTTCGTCCCATGTGGGCGGACGGGACCGACGTGACGGGTTTGAAAAATCCGCGCACCGGCTACGGCCGGGGAAACCGCGGGGATGTGTACAGCCCCAACCGCGCGACCACCGAACACTTGGCAGCCTACTTGCGCGCCGCCCGGCTGACCCAGCGTCCCTTGTTGTGGCAGACGGCCCGCGACATGGCCCGAGGGTTCGGCTTGGGAGATATCGGAGCCCAGCCGGGTGCCGAGGTCGATCTGTGTGCCGAAACACCGACAGTCGACTCGGAGTTGATCTTTGCGGTGCTCGAGTTGTACCGAATGAGCCCCCGGTCCGAAGTGCTCGACACCGCGCGCCGTCTGGCAGATCGCATCATCGAAGCCC
>SKKK01000590.1 GCA_007121535.1 Planctomycetaceae bacterium
CAGCATCAGAGTATGGCCAAACGAGCGGACAGTCAAATCCGGTCAATCCTGCTTCGCGAACCCGCTGCATGAACAAGTCCGTAAGGAAAACATTACCCCAGTATCCCGGCACTTGGAAGGCGAACGCAGTGGCCACCGCATCCTCTCTAAAGATCGGTCGACGAATAGGCTCTCTGACTCTTCCGTCGGGCCATCTCTTGATCTCGGTACGTTCTTGATCCAAGACATCAATGACCTTGGTAACCTGAATCAGTCGGTAATCCCAGCCCTCGCAGTCTTCACAGACAATCGGGATGAAGCGGCCGCATAGCTGCAACATTGGCTGAAGAGCATTCATCGCCTTTCGACTCAGCGCAATACATCCAAACATCAAAGCCGGTGTATCTCCCAAACGGCAGATCGTTGGGTTCTGTCGCCATATAGCCTTCCGTCGCGCGACGCACCCGGATCATGGGACCATCATACGCTCGAGTACTCTCCGAATCAGAATATAGAAGTCGTATCAGAAGGCTGCTTTGTTGTTCGTCCACAAATTCAAGTGAGGAGAATCGGCGGAAATCCGGCCGATATTCGTAGATTACCATGATCCTAGTTCTCCCTAGAAGGGAAATGTTCCCTGCAACAACTCCCGCCGAATCCCTTGAAGGATGTGAATAGCCTGTGCCTTCGATTTCGCGCTGGCCAGACCACTCTGCACTTCGCTGAAGTATGCCCTTGTGTGGAGCCTTGAATGAATTACCCCTCTCGCTCGACTTGCAACTTGGTTGTTGCGCCGGAGCCAGACGCCATTAAATGCCTTGTCAAGATCCTTTTCCGTAAAGCCCAAATCATACAGAATCCGTCGTGCGCCGTCCGCCATTTTATGGTTCTTCGCAACGATGTGATGAGCGGCTGTGCCAACATCTCCATATTGTCGGCCTTGACCATGTTGTTTCCGAGACAATTGTTACGAAGCAGCAGCTCGCTATCGGCCACATAGTAGACATGCTCCCCATCCACCTCCAAGTTGTACACCGCCTCGGGCGGGCCGCGGGGACGGATCGCGGTCACTCGCACCTGGCCGCCGGTCAGCGAGCGAAGCTCTTCCCCGACGCGCAGCTCGCCGGCCGGCACGAATGCCTGGCGGTCTTTGCTCCAGAAGGGGTGGGTGTCGGTGGTGCCGATCGGCTCGGCCAGTCCGCTCACGTGGACGTCGATCACGTTGGCCGCCGTGTGCGAGAACGTGCTCGTGACGATCCGCCCGTCGCCCTCTTCGATCTGCGGGCAGGAGGCGATTTCGACCACCTCGGCCGGACCGGCCGCGCCCAACTCATCCAGGTCCAGTTCGATCGTCGAGCCCAGCAGCACGCCGCGCAGGCCCGCCTCGTCCTCGTCCTCGATCTGGTCAAGGAACGCGTCGATGGCCTCGTCGTTCATCTCGGCGTCTTCCGGCAGCGTCTCTAGCGCCGCCAGTTGCAGCCAGAGGACTGGCCGCAACAGTTCGATCGATAGCGTGCCGCCGTCGGGCTTGGCCATCTTCAGCCGGATCAGCCGCCACTGGTCGGGCTCAATCTCCAGCGGCTCGACGACCACTCCCTCCAGCTCGGGGTTCTCCGCCAGCACGCGCTGCCCCGGGCGGACGTCGCAGATCGGGCGGGCGAGCAGACGCGGCTCCGTAAGCCCCGTCTGCTGGGCATCCGCCACCGCGGGGACCGGCGCCGACTGCCACCACGACCGCGGCACCGATAGTCCCAGGCAACACAACCCCGCCAGAAGCAGCAGGCTGTAGACGAACGCTCCCCCCGGGCACCGCGGGCGGCGCGGTTCGGCAGTTCGAGGGGCGTCGGCCGCTGCGGCTGCCGGTTGGTGCTGGATGGGGACGGTCATGGGAATTAGCTCCGGTTCGCTGTCAGTATTGCCGATCGGCTTCAGACCGTCAACGGCGGCCCGGCGGACGGTCCTGCGGGCGAGCGGTGTCTCCGTCCGGGCGGCCGACGGCGGTTAAGCGTCTCCCCCGTCACGGTTTTCACGAGGAAGCTCCGGGTTCAAAACATGACGTTTTCGAGTTGAGGAAGTGTTTCGCGGAGCCATGCAACCGTGCTGTCCAATAGGGGATCCGCGACGCGGGGCAGCGGCTCCGGCGGATGCGCCATCGGGGACTCAAGAAACACATGCTTGGGAAGTGGTGTTTCCAATCCCGCGTCCTTCCGTACCCGGACGACCGCCAAGATCTCCGCGGGAAAGTCTGTGACAAGCCGAAGCACGAACAGGTTCCAGGCGCGTTCGGCTCCCAGGTCCACCACCCGATCCTCGCACATCCACAGTAGTGCGTCCGACACCTGCTGCGGATCGTCCCACACCTGGAAAAGATGCGAGTACGGCTCCATCGGCTCCAGCCCGGGATGGTCCATCGGCAAGTCCAGGTCCAACCACAAGTCGGACAGACGCCAGATGAAGGGATAGAACCCGTGCCAACCCCAGTCGAAGCCTTCCCGTTCGAGCGTGGCCTCCAGCCGCGGCGAAAACTGCCGCGTAAACTCCCGCTCATCCAAGGCCATTGCCGTGGCCACGGTCAACAGCGCATCCGGACGGTACGTGCCTAGATCGTTCCGCAGACCGGCTTCAAACTCCGCCAGGAAGATGAAGTCCGTCCATGCCCTATACCGCCAGCTTGCATGGAATTCCTCCCAGCCGCCGGGATCGCCCGTTAGGATCCGGTGCGTGCCGGACGCCGTCAGCCATCGACTCCTGTTCTCAAGCGCTATCGCAACGAGCGTTGTCGGGCGGGACTTGCGTTTCTTTTCCTGTTACGTCAGCTCGCCGCGAGGAACTCGCCGCAGTGTATCGAGAGCGCGGTCGACCTCCCACTCTCGAAAATTGGGGTTCTGCAACGTGTCGTATAGCTCACGAATCCTGCGTTTGATCGTGTAGACTAGCATGGTTCACCAGTAGTTTGTGTGTATCCGAATCCGTTTTGCGCGCTCGTTGGAGTATCATGGCTTCCATGCCAGTATTGCCGAGCAACTTCAGAGTGTCAACGGCGAGCGGTTAAAGGTTCCGCGTAGGCGGCGGACTTTGGACGGGGCGTTGGCTCCAGCCTGAAGGCACCGATTCCTCCGGATAAGCACCCGGCCAGGAGGTCTTCGCCAATCACGCTGGCGGCGCGCAGGAGTGAGGCCGAGGGGGTCGGGAGTCGTTTTCGGCCAACGATCAGCCACATGGAAAGCGGCTCAGCCGAAAACGACTCCCGACCCCCGTTTCCACCGATTCCACCCAGAAATACCTGGCCGGGTGCTTATCGGTCACGCGTTCTGCCGGGCGGAACGCATGGTGATGACTTCGGCCAGTATGCGGGCGCAGCGCGTCTGTTCGTCGTCAAACCGGACTGTTAATAACTCTTGTGCGAGCTTCTTCGCTTTTCCGGACTTGCCGAATTGATGCAGCCACTCTCGGCAGCCCGGATCGTGAATGGACAACGCCAACTCGTGAGTCAGCTCGACCAGCAACTCCAACAACTTGCTCAGGCCTTTGGGCTGCGCGTCCGTGGCGTCACTCAGGCCTTGCTGCAGAGCGAGATGAACGACGGCGGCATGTACAGACGACGTGCGGGCGATGTCGACAAAAGCCTTCTGCCAACGTCCCGGTTTGACGATGCCGGTCGGCAACAACTGGGCAATCGCATGCGCCAGGTTGTCGCTGCCAAGCCGTCCATCTTCGATCGCCCGGATCGCAGCATCGATCGCCAAACCTTGCTCGCCGGGTTCCTTTGCGGCGAGTCCGGTGACAAGCAACAGAAGTCCCATGTTCCGCAGCGGCGTACGCGAATCCAGCAGCGGTTCGAGGTAGGACCGGAACTGCCAGTTGGCTTCCCACCAATCCAGGTTGTCGACGAGGTCTTCCCAGCCGGCAGCGAAATACGATTCGCGCGCGATCGGCCAAATCATCGCCGACCAGCGCACCGATCCGACGGTTTTGCCCCCAGCGCCTCCGAGTTCGAACCTTAGCCCTTTGCCGTGAAACCGCTGGCTGTGCAAGATGACGGTTGGCAGCGATGCGTCGGCCAACTCCGGCGCCGCCGGGATCGAACGAAGCCCCAGGCGCGGTTGTCCGTACTGATCAACATGGAACTCGAACGCGAAGTCAGCCGCCGTCCCGGCGTCGGGACCGAGCGCCGGAAACGCCTTTTCGACGTTCGGATCGGTCGTCCAGGGAGACCGTGCTCGTGCAGCGGCTACCCACAGTGCGGCGGTCTTACCGACCGGTTCCTCGCCACCCAATGCATATCGCGCAGCACGTCGCCATTCGTCGGAGTGCGGCTTGAGTTTCTTCAACGCCTCCGCTCGACCATCGGGAGCAAGCCGCAACAGGGCCAGGATGGCATCGGACTGATCCGGAGCGTCGCCAGACCAATTGTTGATCCGGTTGACCAACTCGACGGGATTGATCCAACCGCCTGCGTGAGTCGGTGCACTCAGCAAAGGAGTGGCCTTTCCGACAGCGATGCGCTGGGCAACTGCCAACGACCGTCGGGAGAGAAACCCGAGCGCCTTCGAGAGATTCTCCCCAAAGAACTGCCGGTCCTCACCTACGCCAAGCAGTTCGATTTTCTGATCGTCCTTGCACCGTAAGCTGACGACGGTTCCCGTGCCGAAAGCGAAGATCGCGCCGCACAGGTCATCCCATGGTCCCATACCGATGAATGGCCAGGCTTTGCTGGCCAGCAACTGGTGAACTCGTCGGAGCAGTGGAGCCAGGCGCCGTTGGATGTGTTCGGGCTTGCTGCCGCATAATCGCGAGAGTCCGTCGAAGCACCGTTCCGCGTCATCCACCAGCGTCTCGTCCTCGACCACGCGCGAGCAGACTGTGAGTAGTTCCTCGAAATCGTGGATGGGGGTGAGACGATCGGCATCGGCCAACCGCCGGATGTCGGTGCCGTCGAACACCGCGGCGGGAATCGCCAAGGTGGCTGAACTCCGCTGAGCCTCGACGCGATCGATCGCCCACAATCGCTTTCGGCCCGCATCCAGTCTGACGGGAGATTCCACTTCCACGGTCTGGCTGGTGCGCGAACCGGTCGAACCGGTTTTGTTTGTTCTGCCTGCGGCTTCGTGTTCGCGGCTTCTCCGGCACCCACCGCCGACGTTAGCTGGCGGATTTCGATCAGCTTTCCCAACGGTTTCTTCACGGACGGCGCAACTCGGTCCGCGTACTTCCTGATACGCGCCTGGACCGGCGGCTGCTGAGCCGCTCCCAGAGAATCGAGCAGCTTGATGGCTGCCAACTGTACTTCCGGGTTCTCATGTGCAAGGGCTTCCGAAGCGGTGATCGCGATTGGGCAGATCGCCTGTGGATGCCGCTTCGCCGCCGCCGCCAATACCCGCAGCGCCCGTTTGACCGTGGTTTTCGCTTTCGCCCGCAGCACGGGTTGGAGTGCGCCGGTCAGACGATCGACCGGGAACAAGCCCTGATCGGCAAGTGGCACGATCTTGTTGAAGGCCCACGAGACGATGTTCGGCGCGGAGGCGCGCAACAGATCGAACAGACGCTCGGCGTGCTGCGTCACTTCAGCGGCCGTCGGCTGCAAGGCATCGTAGAATTCGGCGAACCACCGCGCGCGGAAGTGATTGAAATCCCGGCCCAGAGCGGCCAGCGTGCTGTCCAGCAGCCGTTCGCGCGACAGTCGGCCTTCCTTCACGAACCCGATCAGCACCTGTGCCCAACCCTTGTCGTCCCGGCGGTCGACGACAGCCAGGCTGTTCTCGCCCTCGCCATCGTATTCGAACAGATGCCAGAGTTCGTCGTCCAGCAAGCCCGGGTCTTTCAGCAGTTCGTCGCGCAAGGACATGTCGCGATCGAAGCGTGACACCAAGCCGCCGATCATTCCCAGAAAATAACGCGGATGCGCCGGCTTCGAGGCAATGCCGTCCCGCACAAGTCGCCGCACGGGGCGCCAGCGGGCCCAGTAATGCGAATCGTCCAAGACCATGCGGACCCACTCGTCGATCCAGCCGGGACGCCGGTCGGCAAGGATCTCGTAGATCGCGTCCCGGTCATGGAACCAGGCCCACGAAGCTCGCTTGAGTTCTGCCAATGTCCCCGTGCAGTAGACTGCCGCAGTGGCCGTAGGAAGGCGGTCGTTGACCCGGAACCAGGATTCGTCCTCTTGCACCACGCGCTTCGACTTCAGGGCCTTCGCCCTCTGCACGCATTGCGGAGCCAGCTCGCGTCGCCGTGCCTCGGGCATGCCGCGAAAGAACGCGACACAATCGTTGACTGAGCCGGTCTCCAACAGTTCAACCAATCGCTGGTCATTCACCATCCGGTTCCTCCGTAAAGATCTGCGCTGCGAGGATGTGCTTGCACGGTCCGCGCGCCGTGCCGTGTTTGGAGAACCAAGGGCAAGTACATGCGGCATGGTCCGCGCTGAGCATGACTCGATGTTCGATGCCGCGGGATCGGATCCAGAACTCGAGCGGCTTGCCAGGCGCCGTTGCGGCTCGAGCCACGCATCGTTCCGCGACGAGCTGCCGCGCATCTTTCAAACGCGGATGCAGTTTTTCGACCTTGCTGAAGTCGAAGGGCAGTTCGCGAGGAAAGTAGGACGCGGTCCGCACGTCGTAACCGACAAGCCCCTGGGAGCCGAGAACTGCCAACGCGCCGCGGACCGCCTCTTCAGAAGTCCGGAACCGCGCGGCGAGATCTTCCGGCCGAAGACTGGTCTGCCACTTCAATTGGGCTTTCACCAACGGTAGCGTATCGTCCCACGGCGACGTCGCGAGGCTGTCCAGAACTTGGCCTTCTCCCGAAAAACCTCGCCACACTTCAGGGCTGATCGCGAGTTGAAAGCGGCTGTCATCGAATTCCAACTCCCACACCGACGCGCCGGTCAGATCGTCGCCGTACACCCGCAACTGAAGGGCGTCAGCCGCCAACGGCTCGAGAACCCGCAGCCGCTCCAGACCACCGACGCGCACCGCCTGTGACTGGGCGACCTGACTGATCCGCAGCGATCGCCCGGAAGCGATCACGAACGTCTCGCGCCGATTCGTCTTCATCCGCGGAAGCGACCGCAGAAATCGACTCGCGTCCAGTCCCGGGATCTCGTGTCTCAGCAGCATGCGGCTCAGACAGGCCTGAACTTCCACAAAGCCTTTCAGCCAGCGCAACGGTAACGCGACCCTCTTCTCGATGACCGAATCCTCATTCCTCGTGACCTCGACCTGCTGCGAGCCCACCGATACGGACAGTCGATCGGACTGGTGGACCGCGGCCAACGCGGCCAGCAGAGGAGCATTGAAGTCGATGTTCGTCGTGCCGCGGCCCAACGTCTGGCCACGAAGGGCATCCGGCAGCCAGTCCAGTCGGGCATACGCGCCGCAGCATGCGGAGAAACCTTCCCAGCGCAACGTATCCTGATGACACGTCACGACGGGATCCGCCTGAGCCAGAATTCGACCGAGCATGGCGGCCGGAACATGAAACCGAGACTGTACGACCTGGAACAGAGCCCGCAACAAGTCCGCCGCGCGTCGCGGTTGCTGCAGCTCGCCCACGAAGAAGTAGGGATGCGAACCGTCCACCGGCGTAAAGGTCGCCAACCGCAGCCGCTGCCTGGCAGGCTCAAGCTGCGACAGATGCCGATACCGGTACGAGTATTCCAGCGAAGTTGCCACAGACATCGTCAAACCTCATCAACCTCCACCAGCCGGGCCCCAGCGACTCGACCCGCGCGAGGCGCGTGGCTGGGGGCGACCGAAGCGAGCTTCCGGGGATCGCTGGCCAGTAGCTTGCAGCCGCGGCATGGCGTCTCCGGTTTGCGTGCGTTCCTTTTACAGCCGTAGTCAGTATCCAACACCCGCAGCCCAGCCACAAGGACTGACCCCGGCGAACGCCGAGCCGCTTGCGTTGTGCGCAAGTCCTTTGGGAATGCCGGATGTCCAACATCTGCAATGCGGGCAAAGTGTATGGGTTGAGAGTCCCGCCACCCGTTTCCGCCTGCCGGGCGCAGACCACGTCGCGGGCCCGTTCCAGGCTGGCGAAGGGGCCGTCGGTACCGCCGGCGTTGGGCTCGGGAAAACGCCCCGACCACGCATCGCTGCCCTGCGGCGAAACGTGGAAATCGGCCGCGGCTGCGGCGCGGCCTCGTTGAGCCGAAAAGACCTGCTGCGCCGCGTCTGCCCCCGCCGGATCGAAAGCGGCCCACAAGCAAAAGACGCACGCCATTCCTCGTACCAAATGCTGATCCATCGTCTTTCCCCTGATCTTTCCCCCGATCTTCACTTAATCTTCCACCTAATCTGCCCGTCCCTACGATGCAGGACAAGCTGAGATTAAATGAAAGATTAGTTGAAAGATTAGGGCTTCAGGTCCCGGCGCATGCCTGATAACCGGAGTACCACTGCCGCTGCAGTACCAGTTTCGCAGATGTCGCGAGATCCCGCTAGGGACGAAACGAGGTGAGAGTCTTCGGGCGGCGACAACCGCTCGGCGAAAACCGGTCAGCGAAAACCGGTCGGCTCAGAGAGCCAACCTACGCCCGGAAGATTGGGTGAGTGTTGCGCCCGTCCAGCGGCGACCTGATCTTCGTTCGCCGACCGCTTCATGCAGACAGATTTTCTCCAGCAGATTCAGGGAGGCCAACAGATTGAGTTGATTGACATTCTTC
>SKKK01000419.1 GCA_007121535.1 Planctomycetaceae bacterium
CGATTATGGGGGATCGCGTCAACCAGCGGCGCAGCATCGAGATGTTTCGCGGTGTTCCCGCCAGCAACATCCAGACTTGACCCGTCCGGATGATCCGTTCACGTTGCGGTTGCGTGAAATCGCCTCGCCATCGATAAGGCAACGGCACCAAATTTTCTTCCGCGACATCCAGCCGATAGATGCCCGACACCGGTAACAAACAGTATCGATGCAATTGCGGCGAAGGGGCACTGCCGAGCCGATCGGCTTCGATCAACCCGCTGCGGACAAAGATCGGAACGTCTTGCCCAGCCGTGCGCTGCCGCAGCAAGTTCACCGCACCCCGCCAATCCTGTCTGCGGTCGCCGATGACCCGGCCGTCGTGCAACCACTGCGGCACCAACGCCCCATGCCAGATCAATGCAGCCGTGACAGCCAACCCACCCACCAGTCGGGTCAGCCCGTTCGGGTAGCGGTTGAATATCAGGCCGGCCAGCATCGCCGGCGCGGCGGCAGAAACAACCAGATAACGCGGGAAGAACAAACGAGCCAGATCGGAAACGGTCAAGAGCCAAGCCAAACCCAGCGGGACAAACAGCCAACAGATCAACACGACCACAAGACGCGGATCGAAGCCCGTACAGATGCTACCCAGCCAGCGCACCACTGGCTGCCCAACCGACCCGGGTGACTCGTCCGATCCAGCGGATGGCGACTTAGCGCGACAGAAGCCCCGCCAGCCAAATTGCAATAGCCACCCAATCGCACCGATCACTGCGGGCAACACCAGATAGATGGTCAGCGGAAAAACGTGCAGAATCCTGCGGATCGGTACCTGATTGGAAATAAACGCCGACCAAGCGTCCCGGTGAGCGGCGATCTGTAAAACCAACGGCAACGATGGCAGCATGCCGATCGCTACGCACACCAAGTCCATCACCAACGAGCGAATTCGATAAGCCGGCCGACTGGCCGAATAGATCGACAACACCGCATAAGCCGTCACCTGGGCTGGCAACAATAACGCGGCGGTGTAGTGCAGGTAGTACAGCATCCAGGCCGTCAGCACCCAAGACACTCGCAACACGGCTCGAGGTCGCGAGAGAATCGCGAAAAACAAAGCAATGTGTACTACACCGACCAACTGAACCAAGGCATACGTTCGCGCCTCCTGCGAATAAAACAAACACGTCCGATCCACGCTCAGCAACAAGGCCACCAACCAACCCGAGCAACGCGAACCGGTCCAACTTGCGACCAACCAGCCGGCCAGCCCGACCAAGCCAACGCCGGCCAGTACCGAGGGCAAGCGAACGGCCAATTCATCCAGGCCCAGCGCCCAAGTCGTCGCGGCGACCAAATAGAAATACAAGGGACTTTGGTTGCCCATCTGCGCTCGCCACGAGATTTCGTGCCACACGTCGGCAACCGTCCACGCGGTGTGCAATTCGTCCAACCACAGGCTCTCGCGAACCTGAACGATTCGCAGACCGAAGGCCAACAGCAGGACGGCCGCTAACACCAATAAGAAAGTTCGATCGACAACGCCACGCGTCCGCCCATCAAGGGCCGGCGCCAACTGCGCCGGCGGTGACTTCGAAGCGGACGCATCAGCCGTCATCGAACATAGTCCGCGTCCAATTGAAAGTAGACGCCGCCTAAGCCAGAAACGTGCTTCAGTTGACTGTCAACTCGCAAGATACCCGCCAAACTGCGTCGTCGCATCGAGTAATGCGTACGATGGGGGTCGCGGAGCGTCACCTCCATCATGTGTGTCAACTCGGGCTGACCGCCAAAGCAACAAGTCCCCAAGTCCGGTACCATGATGAAACGCCGAATGCCGTGTTGCTGGCCATCCGGGTAAACATAGCCCTTGACAAAGACGTACTCGCCGTCCAACTCCAATGCCCGTGGCGAAACGGGCAACTCGGGATGCTGGCGACTGGGTTGCAGCTCGCGAAAACTGATGCGAGTCGCGCCTTCGGGTACCTCCGTCAAATAAATGTAGGTGTGCAACGAGATCGCGCTGGTCAGCAACAGCGCATTGCCCACAATTCCCGTAATCGCGATGCCTCGCCCCGTAAACTCGATCGGATATCGGCGTACTGTCCGTAACGCCCACAAACCCAACAACAGGCCTATGCCTGGAAGGATCATCAGTGGTACGGCTGTCAATGCAGAAAGGCCGAGAAGTCCCAAGACGATACTGGCCACCGCCGTACGGCAGAGCGCCCGATACGGCACATACGCCTCCTGCATATCCAGCTCGTCATCGCCCTCATACGGCGCATCAATCCCTTCTGTATAGGAAGCCTGATCCTCATAAATGGTGGTGCTCATTAGAAAACCCCTCTTTATAGGAGAAAAATGTACGATGTTTTCGTCAAGCTACACGTTGATGACGGCAAAAACAACGGGCCTTATTATCAGCATAGTAACGTTACCCTTTTCTCACGCAACCACTTCGTGGTTGCTACGACCAGCGCGTGAGGAAAGTTCACGGGACGGGTTCGGGTCATCTGCATGGTCACGAAGGATCCTCTGTCGAAAAAGCCCCTACACTGAAGGGCAAATAGGCTCGAGCCCGCTGCACGGCGTCCGGGTCGATCTTCTCCAGTTCCTTGATGTACTGTTTCGCCTCGGGTTTAGGGCACACCAACAAATAGTTGACGACCGGAACGCGAACCCAACTGGATTCCTCGTCTGCCTCTTTGAACAATCGTACCAAACGATCGATCTGTGACCAGTCCTCCCAGCGAGCCAGATCGGGAATCACCAGGTCGGCCAAGGGGGGCCGATCCAGCATGTACTGCAACGCCTCGATGATTCGCGTTCGAGGGATCACGTCGGTTTCGGTGCCGTGAAATCGCAATGCCATGATCGCTGCGTACGTATCGGCGTAATCGGCCTCGTGGTTCTTCAAAAAGAGTTCTTCCACCAAGGGCATTCCGGCCGGCCCGACCAGGGTCAGGTAGCAACCGATCATCGCGTCCAATCCCGCGCGTGAGCGACGGTCCTCGGACCGCATCATCCCCTCCAGCATTTTCGCATCCTCGGGCCCGCCACAAATGCTCAGCAAGACCAGATACAGGCGGCGACGATGCACGGGCAGTTCGGGGTCAAGAATCCACTGGACGAGCTGACCGCGGTCCAGGTCGGGCTCCAGTTCCTTGATCGTGTCGTATGGCGACCGAGCAAATTCGTCGTAAGCATCTCGTGCCAGCATCTCGTCCTGGTCTTCCAAGTGCTTCAAGAAGAAACGCAGTCGATCGGCGCCTTCGCTGGGCAACCCGTCCAGGCTGCGCAGATACGCGGCCGTTCGCCCCGAAATCCGCGATGGCGTGGACCAAATAATCTCAGGTGGATCGACTCCCACAATCATGAACAGGTCGCCCACCTCGCCGGACGAAAAGAAGATCGTCTGAACCGTCTTGGTGGTCCCTAGAGCCTCGGCGCCTTTCAACACCTCGTTGATCTCGAACGTCCCCGTGGGGATCTGCTGATCGTCCGAGGCGCCGAATCTGTCGCCAGGCGGTTTGGTCAAACGGGCGATCACCACGACATCCATCGCGGCCATTTCTTCCGTGAAGGTTTGTGCGATCGGCGAGCAGAACGGGCACGCCATGACGATGGAACAGCCCATCACGACGACGAAAAAGACAACGGCTCGGGTACGATTAACGAACAACATCGGGAGAAACTCTCGCTAATGGCAGGCGGCGAATGAACGATTCCATTGTTTCCGACATCCGCCAGCTCGCCAACCCCCCTCGTCTTACGGCCCCGTAGCCGAATTCGCCATAATGTAGCCGAATTCGCCAGAATTCGGAACGTTCACCGCGTGCTTACTCATGACGAAAGGCACCGCGGAGCAGCTCGTCATCAAACTGTCGCGGCGCCGTTCCCTCGGCAGCGTACAGGTAGAGAGCACCGATGATGATGGTGTTCAGCGCAGAGCCGATCAACGATACCAGAAGCAACGCGACGACGCCGACGATCACCCCGATGATTCCCAGCCAAACAGCGCCCGCAGCGATGGCGCCCATCCCGACCACCAGCGGAATCAATGCGACCAGAGTGGCCAGGAACATGATGATCCCGATCCCGAAGTTCGCGACCAGAGCCTCGCCCCACGTTTTCTTCAGCACTTGCAGCGAACGTTTCGCGGCATCAATGGGTCCAGTCTTCTCCACGACTATCACCGGGATCACGAAATACGTGACGGCGGACCACGCCATCCCCAACAACGAAGCCACAATCTGCCCCACGCGTTGGCTGCGCGATTCGATGATCTTCAAGATCAGCCCGACCGTGGCCGCCACCAAGGCCCAAGCGGCGATCTGAGGCACCCGGGCGAACGCAGCCGCGAAACCGTCGGCCACCGTGGGATTGCCGCCTTTGAATCGGATGACCGCACAGGCGATCAGGCCGGAATTGAAAAAGATGATCACGAAGTAATTGACAAAGTAGTATGCAAACAAGATCACGTACCCGATGATCTGTTGCGTCTGACTCATGCCGTCTGCACCTTCGTCCATCAATACGACATGGTAGCCGGAAGCCCATAGAGGAACGGCGAAACTGGCCATCACGAAAAAGCAGGCGATTCCGCTGATCAGAGGAAAAAGCAGAAGTGATTTATCCAACATCAAGACATGCCAACTTTGTTTTGCCAACTCCCAACCGTTTGCGATTCGTTCGAACACGAGAAGCTCCTTCGCGCGAGAAGAGGATGTCAAAAATTCGCACCAGACCGACATTATAAGCGGACCGACGACGACTCTGCAATAAGAAACCACCGGTTGGGACCGGTACTCAAGAATGCAAAGCTCACGCGAAACGAAAGCGGCGTCAAGCCGCCGCACTCCAAAACGGCTCGATGCTCCTGCCGAATGTCGTTGGAACATGGCTGCGATGAAAGCCCGGCCTCTGTCAATCGTGCGCACCATTTGATATTCTAACCGATCCGAATCGGTTCAGTCCTTATTTCCAACCCTTCGAGCACTCCATGGCAGAACCTTTGATCGATTTGCGAAGTGATACCGTGACCCGTCCGACTCAGGCGATGCGCGCGGCGATCGCCAACGCCGAAGTCGGCGACGATGTGATCGATATCGACCCGACGGTCGACCGGTTGCAGCGGCGATGCGCCGAACTGCTGGGCAAAGAGGCAGCCATCTACATGCCCTCGGGCTCGATGACCAACCAGATCGCAATCCGGCTGCATTGCCAGCCGGGCGACGAATTCATCTGCGAAGCGGACTGCCATATCTACAACTACGAACAGGCGGCGTTCGCCCAATTATGCGGCGTGGCCACACGCACCGTCCCCGGCGTCGATGGCGTGCTGCACGTGGATCAACTGCACGGCCTGATCCGACCGGCCAACGACCACATGGTACGCACGCGTTTGGTGACCCTGGAAAACACGCACAATCGCGGCGCCGGCCGGATCCAACCTTACGAAAATGTGGTGGCGATCTGTCAATGGGCCGAATCCCGGGGCCTGCGCCGTCACCTGGACGGAGCACGATTGTTCAACGCGGCCGTAGCCACGGGGATTCCCGCGGCGGACTGGGCACAGCATTTCGACACGGTCAGCGTCTGTTTCAGCAAAGGTTTGGGCGCGCCGGTCGGATCGGCGCTGGCGGGGACTGGCGAACTGATCCAACTGGCGCGTCGCCACCGCAAAGTCTTCGGCGGCGGGATGCGCCAGGCCGGGATCATCGCCGCCGGAGCGCTGTACGCCCTGGAACACCATGTCGACCGCTTGGCCGACGATCATGCCTCGGCTCGGATCCTGGCCAGCGCGGTCCGCCAATGCGAAGGCCTGACGCTGCAGCCCGAACAAATCGATACGAACATCGTGATCTTCCGAGTCGATCCGGCGCTGGGCACGGCCGCTGCCTTGGTCGAAGCCTTGCGCCAGCAGGGCGTGCTGGTCCTGGCGACCAGCCCCGAAAAGATCCGCGCTGTGACTCATCTGGATGTCGATGAACGTCAAGTCCGCCGCGCGGGAACGATCCTTCAACAGATCGTCCAAGCCAAATCCCCGTGCGGATCGATCGCGTAACAACCCACCCCTCGCGATTCTGATTCAGCAGCAACGTCCACTTCCCCGCTGCCGTCCGTCCCTACGGGTCAATTCCTCTTTCGATGGGCGTTGGTACAGCAAATGGCTCGACGCCGGGGTTCGTCCAGGTCGGACTCGTGGAGCTTCAGCCAAGCGGATTCGATGGGGTACAGCGGCAGGTGAGATCCAAAGAATACTTGCTGCAAGGGTACCTCGTTCAGCAGGTTCGCCACCCCACCGACGCCTTCTTGCATGGCGATGTCGAAACCGATCTGTGGATGTGCGACCAGCCGCGTCCGTTCGGCGCCACGAACCGCAGGCTGCCAGTTCAGCAGCAAGACGGAAATCGTCGGGCAGGCCGCGACCAGATCGTTCAACGGCCGCACGTCCACGTCGGCGACTTGCATCAGAGGGTGCTGGACGCGCACATCGTCCATGCGGACGACTACCTGGACGATCAAGAAACGTTCGGCCGCTCGCTGGAACAACTCAGCGGCCAAGGCATCATCCAATCGATACCCGTGGTAGTTGGGATGCAGCCGAATCCCCGGCATCCGATGATCTTCCGCACAACGCCTCAGATCTTCCTGCCAATCCGGCAGCATCGGGTTGACGGTCCCGAACGGAACCAAGCGGACTTGCTGCGTCGCTTGGCAGGCATTGGCCAGACGGGCATTGACGCCGCCCACGTCGCGATGAAAAAGCCCGTCCAGGCTGCCCACCCACGCCTCGTGCACCTGATGTTCGCAAAGCGTTGCAACCAGCCTCGACAGACCATCGCAGGGGGTGCGGCGGAAGGGCCACCTTGACAGGTTGACGTTGACGTCGACGATCATGGCCTGACTCCTTTGGTCTGCAGCACGGGTTGCAACAGCCGCTGAAGGTTTCCCCCCAGGATCAATTGTTCGTCCTGTTCCGAAAGCCCGGCGCTGTAGACTTTGGCCAGTTGCGAGGCGAAACTGCGACCGCCGGCATCGCTGCCGTACAGCACGCGAGTCGCCCCGACCTCGCGGACCGCCATCTGGACGAAGCCGGCCGTCGGGTCGGAACCGCAGATCTCCGCGAAGACATGGGGCTGCGACCGGATGGCGCGCAGCCCCCGTTCCCAGTCGTTGCCCGTATGAGCGCAGATGAACCGGGCATCCGGATGCCGGCTGGCCAACGCGGCCATGTCGGCCGGAGTCGATTCGCCCGGGAGATTCTCTTCGGTTCGCCAGTAGCAATGCTGCAGCACAGGGATCTGCAAGTCCACGGATCGCCGCACGATCGGATCCAATTCGGGGCGATGGCAACGCATGGCAATCCACAGCTTGATGCCGACCATCGGACCGTCCATGACGCAACGGTCGATCTCGCTCAGGCTGGCTGCCGTATGTTTGGGATTCACGTAGACCAACCCCAATACACGCTGCGGTGCGTGCTCGATCGCTTGCAGCACGTCGTCGTTCTGACGCACCAGTTGTTCCGGGGTCGGATCGTGGATAAACGAGGTCCCCATGCTGATCACCAATCGCTCGATTCCCATGCGATCGGCATGCACAAGAAGCTGGTCGACCCGCTGCTGGACGGTACCCCCGAATCCCGACAGATGGACATGCACGTCCCAAACGCCTTGACGAAGCTTCGGAACGATTCCCGTTGCGCCGGCAAGCGTGTGCGTCGGGCTCAGCAGACCGCACGCGGCAGCTCCGGTCCACCCGGCCAGCCAATCACGGCGATTGATCATGGATTCTGCCTTTCGTCGTCACCAGTACACTCATCCGATGGATGCAGAACGGGAGTCGTACCCACCACAGACACGGCTACCGTGCTCGCTTCTGTTATTCAACCGGAAATCTAACCTAACATCCGAACCGGAAAAAGAGGGGCGGCATACGAGAAATTTCTCGAACCAGGTTTGCAGTCAGAGTGGTATGTTCCAGCTAGTCATCTGTAGCGGGGTTCCGCGACGAGTTATCGGAGCCCCCCGAGCTCGAATACTGACACGAATGGCACTTGCGCTTGCCGGCAATCGGACCCGCGACCTCACGCACGTTGGCGCGCGCTCTTACCATGTACTCCGAGCCGGCAGTCGCCATTGTATCCAAAATGCCCAACGAAGGTTTGCCAAGAGTTTGCTTTCGCTACGGTCGTCCGTACCAGCGACCAATGAGGTGGACCCACCGGGAATCGAACCCGGATTGCCAGTCTGCCGAACTGGAGTCTTCCCGTTGGACCATGAGCCCGTGTTGTCGAGTGGACCGCCGAGGACTTGAACCCCGATCCCCTGGATGCAAACCAGGTGTCCTGCCGTTGGACGAGCAGCCCGCGTTTCAGAGGTCCGTCCGGGAATTGAACCCGACCCTCGTCCTTACCAAGGACGTGTGCTGCCACAACACCTACAGACCGTCTTCTTCAGTGATCCCGGCTGGAATCGAACCAAGCCATCCCCTGGATGTCATCCAGGCGTCTCCGCCACTGGACTACGGGATCATGTTTCAAGTGACCGAGGCGGGAGTCGAACCCGCAGATGCACAGGATCTCGACCTGTTCGCTTTGCCAGTTTGCG
>SKKK01000370.1 GCA_007121535.1 Planctomycetaceae bacterium
CAGCCGCGGATCAAGATCCGCATCGATCGTCCAAATCGATTGGCCATCATCTGGTGGACCGGGTTTCGCAGACCGAACCGCAATTCCGCCTCGATAAAGCGGCTGGCCACCGCCAACGGCAAACCGGCCGCCATGGTGTTGCCCAACAGACCGACCATCATGGCCAAACTGTACAACAAATGCGTCGTTGATACACCAAGCCAACCGACCAAACGATTGACCAGGAAGAGCTGAAGCAGCAGTGAAACGGCGAGTGCCACTTGCGTGTATCGTCCGAGAAACACCGCCAGTTCCGCTTCGTCTTGGAAGTGAACTTCGAAGTAGGCCGTGTATTGATAGGCCATGAACCAGCGACAGCCCACAAAGCACAACGTGCTGATCGTCAGCCAGCTTAACAGCGGCACAGTGGCCACCTGGCTGAGAAACCGGCGAGTCGACGTGATCGGGGACGGCGCCGGGTCGCCGGATGACGGATTCGACAGGGCTGGATCGTCCGGCTCGTCACAAGGGGCAATGGTCCGGTAGATCCGTTGCACGGAGATCCACGCGGCCAGTACCAACGCTACGGTCAACAGTACCAGATGGACGGTGCCCCACCGGGGCGCCAAAAAGCCGACCAGAAAACCGCCCAAGATGCCGCCCACGCGACCACCGGCGTAAATGATCGGCAGAATACGATTCAATTCGTTGCGTACAAAATAGTCTTGCAGGAACGTGCCGAAGTGCATCAAGATCATCGTCAACGCGACTTCGCGAGTGACGAACAACATGCCCAGCGGGATGATCCCGTCATGGAGCTGCGCGGCGGCCCAAGCGATCATCCAGAGCGCGGCGACCGTACCCAGAATCCAGCCGAAGACCAAACCGCTGTCAGTGCGGGCGGCACGAGTCAGATAGGCGCCGATCAAAACGAGGTTGGCCAGCGCCGTTATAGAATACCATTGAGGCAATGAAGATGCCCCAATCCGGCTGGCCAGCAACGTGACGGCGATAGCGTCCGCCATGGTTAGCGCCACAAACAGCAGCGTGTAGACACCAAAGAACGGCAGCGCACGATGCAACTGATCCTGTTGAATCCCCAGCGCCCGTGCGATCCGTTCGAGTCCCATGCCTGCCCCAAATCCGCCCATTCCACGCTGTGTGTCTTAACCAATCGGCTGATTGCCCGCAAGCGGACAAGCGGGATTGGAAAAGGAGTTCAATAGGTTAAAATGGAATTCGTGGTGATCGGTCTTTCGCGACGAAGGAGAAACAAGTGGACATCATCCGTAGGTTGCCGAACATGGCGGTTGTTTGTGGTCTGGCGGGGGCTTGGATTTTCGGCACTGCCGCGTCAGGCATGGCGGAGGATAAGGTGGTCACGGTGGCCGTTCAGGCCAACAGCGAAGCGCCGGGCTACGAAGCCTATCGAGCGCTGGACGGCAACCCGCGTTCGATGTGGCATACCGATTGGCAGTACGAGAACCCGGCTCCGCCTCACGAATTGATGATCGATTTGGGCGACCGCTACGAGATCGCCGGATTCACGTACCTGCCGCGTCCTGACGGCGGAAACGGCACGATCGCTCGTTACGAGTTCTTCATCAGCGACGATTCAGACAACCCCGGCCAAGCGGTGGCGGCGGGTACATTCCCCCATCGCGATCGCGAGAACGAGATCCGGTTGGACGCCCCGGTCACGGGCCGCTACGTCTGGCTGCGGGCATTGTCCGAGGTTCGCGGTCGGAATTGGGCATCGGTGGCCGGGTTGCGTTTGATGGTTCCGGGCGTCGAGTTCCGAGGTCGACCGGCCGTTGTGGCGATGGAGATGGACGAACTGCGTCGGCAGTTCCTGGCCTTGCAGCACGATCTGCGCAGGAAGGATTATTTCGCCGAGATCGCCGACCAAGCCTTCCGGCCCGAGGCGTTGATCTTTCCATCCGACCGGGATCCGGCCGATGTCGTCTTACGCCGGACGGCAGCCCTGCTGGAATCCTTGCAATCCATGCCCGCCGCTCCCGCACTGACCGAACTGGCCGAACAACTGCGAGAGTTGCAGGAAGACGGACGCACCATCGATGTCGACGACTCCGAAGCTCGCTACGCCTTGTACACCAAGGCCTGCAAGTTGCGGCGGCAAATCGCGCTGACCAATCCGCTGCTGGATTTCGACCAGATCGTGTTCATCAAGCGGCATCGAGCGATTTTCGATCACATGTGCGATCAGTATTACGGAATTGCCGCCATGCCGGGAGGTGGCTTGTACGTATTGGAGGATGCTTTCGGGCCCGATCCGCAGGTTCGTGACGTCCTGGCAGATTCGGTCGTCCAAAGCGGCCGGTTGGCTGGCGAGCGTTTGTGTGGCGGTCCCAGCACTCCGCCGGACGTGCGTTACGACGGCATGGGCACTCGGAGCGGTCAGGACACGGGCGGTTCGTTCCTGTCGCCCCATCTGTCCTACGACGCGCAGCAAATCCTGTTCGCGTACGTGGAAAACCGGGGTGATCCGACGCATCGCCACCACACCGAGGCGCCCGATCGCGGCTACTGGCACGAGGGACGCTGTTACCACATTTTCCGGGTCAACATCGATGGCAGCCAGTTGGAGCAATTGACCGACGGCACCTGGAACGACTTCGATCCCGTCCTGATGCCCAGCGGCCGGATCGTGTTCAACAGCGAACGGCGAGGCGGCTATCTGCGGTGCGGCCGGGTGTGTCCCACGTATACGTTATTCGACATGGCAGCCGACGGCAGCGACATCCGCTGTCTGAGCTTTCACGAGACCAACGAGTGGCATCCCAGCGTCGCGCACGACGGCATGATCATGTTCACTCGGTGGGATTACGTCGATCGTCACGGCGTGGTGGCTCATCATCCCTGGGTGATGACGCCCGATGGCTGCGATCCGCGCGCCGTCCACGGCAATTTCTCGTTCCGGCCTGAACGCGCCGACATGCAATTGGATATCCGGGCCATCCCGGGTTCGCACCGGTACGTGGCCACCGCCGCACCGCACCACGGCCAGGCGTTCGGATCGCTGGTCGTCTTCGATCCTCACGTGCCCGACGATGATGCGATGGCGCCCGTCCGCCGATTGACGCCCGAGATCGCCTTTCCCGAGAGTCAGGGACCGACCCGTGCCCAAGTGTTCGGCCAGGCGGCGCCGTTGAGCGAGGACTTTTATCTGGTCGTTTACGATGCGGCCATGGAAGTACCCGCGATCCGCGGCCCCAACGGGCGATATGGCTTGTATTTGCTGGACAGCTTCGGGAATCGAGAACTGTTATACCGCGATCCGGAAATCGCCAGCCAGAACCCGCTGCCGTTGCGGCCTCGTCCCGTTCCGCCGCTGGTTGCCGAACGATCGATACGCGTACCGGCCGACCAGCCAGCCGAGGCGACGGTCGGCGTGGTGAACGTGTACCACAGCCTGATGCCGTGGCCCGAGGGGGCGCAGATCGAGGCATTGCGGGTCTACCAGATCCTGCCGCTGCCGGTCGCGTCGGCTCGGGTGCCGCACAACACGGGCATCCAGATCCCTCAGGGTGCCGACTCGATCAATCTGGCGCGCTCCGTGCTGGGCACGGTGCCCGTCGAACGCGATGGCAGCGCCTATTTCACGGTCCCGGCGCGGCGCGAGCTGTACTTCCAGGCACTCGATGCCGAAGGGCTGGCCGTCACTTCGATGCGCTCGGCGACTCAATTCCAACCCGGTGAACAGGCCACGTGCCTGGGTTGCCACGAACCGAGACGAGACACGGTTCCCGCTCCAACATCGCTGCCGCTGGCCATGCGCCGACCGCCTTCGCCTTTGAAACCGGATGTGGACGGCACCAACCCCTTCAGTTACCCGCGGTTGGTTCAGCCCGTGTTGGACAAGAACTGTGTAGCCTGTCATCAAGAGCATGCCGATCAGGCCCCGCCGTTGGACCGCAGCTTGGTCACGCATCCCGGCGGCGGTCACATGAATCGGCCGACGACCTATTACCAGTCGTATGTCAGCCTGGCCCCTGAGTTCGGATTCTACGATTACGGTGGTCGGGGCTGGATGGACCCCAAGTGGTACCGGACCACGCCCGGACAGTTCGGCGCACGGGCCTCGCGGCTGTACCAGATGCTGAAAGAGGGCCATCACGACGTGCAGTTGTCACCCGAGGAACTGCACCGCATCGTCGTCTGGCTCGATTCCTGTTCGCTGTTCTACGGCGTCTACGAACAGGAAGGTGGCCGAGCCCAATTGGAAGGCCAGTTGGCTCGACCCACCCTCGAGTAAAGCCTTGGTGAAAATAACCTCTCGGTTATCGTTGCGTTTTAGTGAGCGGCACGGCGCTAGCCGCCGGTTGCCTCGTCTGGTGAGCGGCACGGCGCTAGCCGCCGGTTTTCGCGGGAATGCGTGCTGCATCGTGATCGGGGGCTAGGGCCGTGCCGCTCAAAAAGCTCTCGTTGACCAAACGCGAAGGCCGGCTGCCTTGTGATCGCGTGCGCGAACGGGGTCGGGAGTCGTTTTCGGGCAACGAGCAACCACATGGTACATACTTTCTCCGAAAACGACTCCCGACCCTTCACGCAAAACGCGACAGTCATGCATTTACCGATTCTTCTGCAGGTTCCGGATCCTGAGTGGCTTGTGGCTGACGTATCAAGCAAGTCATGATCGCGGCCAGCACCAGCAGCACTGCCGCGCTGTAGTAGGAAAAAGTGAAGGTGCCGGTCATGTCCTTGATCTGCCCTGCGGCCAGCGACAACATGAAACCGCCCACGCCCCAGGAAGTGAATATCAGTCCGTAGTTCACGCCGAAGTTCTTCAGGCCGTAATAGTCCTTGGTGAACGAGGGGAACAGAGCGAGGTTCGAGCCGTAATTGATGCCCACCATGGCGCACATGAGCGCGATCGCGATGGTTCCGCCCAGCACCGAATCCGGGGCTTGCGACAAAGACAGCAGGACGACCATCACCGCCTGCAGGATCAAGAACGTGGCCAGAGTTGCCTTGCGGCCCAGTGCGTCCGACGCAGCCCCCGCGATCACTCGACCCGCACCGTTGCCGATCGCCAAGGCCACGACCGCGATCACACCTGCTTCGGCACGGCCCAACGTCTGGGCGATGGAAATGACCATCAACCCCGCTCCTGCTCCGCATGCGTACATGAACCAAAGAGCATAGAATTGCCACGTCTGTAGCATCTGGCTCGGGCTGTAATCCTCACGCCTGACCGGACCCGCTGCGGCAGGTGACTTGACGGTCCCCGGCGGTACGTAACCTTTCGGAGGAACCCTCAGCAACTGAGCCAATCCGCAAACGATCACCAAGAAGCCCAAGCCCAAGCCCATCACCGTCGCGTTAATGCCGAACGACTCGATCAAAAACCTGGCCAACGGCGCGATGTAGACACTCGCCAGACCAAAGCCCGAAACGACCAATCCGGCGATCAAACCAGTCTTCTTTGCAGGAAACCATTTCACTGCCGGAGGGGTTGCCGAGGCATATCCGAAGCCGATCCCGGCACCGGCCAAAATTCCGAAGCCGACGATATAGCCGAACACCGAGTTGCCCAGCACTCCCGCCAGCAGCATCCCGATCCCGACCAAGACGCCGCCGATCGTTGCCACCAGCCGGGGACCAAGCTTGTCCTGCATCCGCCCGGCCGGCACCATTACCAACGAGAAAATCAGGCATGCTAGCGAATATGGCAAACTGAGCTGCGAAGCCGACCATTCCCACTGTGTTTCAATCGCGCCTCGAATGATGCTCCAACTGTACAAGACCCCCAAAGCTAGATTGATCCCCAAACCGGCCATGGTTACCCGCCAGCCGTAATTCACCCTTGAATGTGTGGCAGGCGTCGTTCCCGTGCTCATCAAAGCTCTCCTTCCGAATCATAGTTCTTAAACTGGCGAGTAATTTGGACTAGTTTATCAAGATCAACGAGGTCCGAGAAGTGGTGTCCGCCCAACCCATGGTCGGAACGGCTAACGCGTGACCAGAGCCCCCATTCTTCCTGAATTATGCGATCGGAAGAAATCTCACAGTCGATTAAACCTGTCGAACCGAAGTAACCGATATAGCAAGACACAGCCGTTATCTGCGCGGTGAGTTTCAGCCATTTTTTGACCTGCGGGATCTCGACAATGACTCGTTTGCTTTCAACCTGGGTAACCATCTCGATTGTCCTCGGCGTGGGAGTTGCTTATATTGCCGCTCAAGAGGCAGCATGGACTAGCCGCTCCGAGGGTGTTCGATCGAACCAGCACCTGCGCAGCGCAGGCCAAGCGGTAACGGCCGAGTACCAACAGGGTCTGGACTCGCAAGCAAATCCATCATTCAATCATCCCAGCCAGCAGGAATCGTCTCAGGAACCCTTCGTCCTGGTGGCGGCTACCGAAGATGGTTCAGCGGGAGGAATGCGTTCGGTATTGACGCGCCGATCGACCTTGGCTGACGCAGCCCGGGACTCAGCCGAGCCATCGTCCGGTCGGTCTGAATCGTCAGAGCGTTCGCCAGCATCGAGCACACCATCGGTGGGGAATCAACACTCGGAACCTGGGGTATCCGAACTTGAGCCGCCGGAGATGTTGGAAACGGACCCGGATTTCGAGGCTTCCGTACTGAGTCCCCCAAGTCCGCCCAAGGTTGCATCCAGATCCTTGGACCGGGAACCTGGATACGCGCCGCTGGAACCACCGGCTCCCCTGATCGATGCCAATCCTTCGCTGGAAGATACAGGGCCAAGTCACGACAGTGCATCCAGTCAGGATGCGATCAGCTCGTCACGCAGGGTTCATCGCGACGCGCCGCAGCTCGGTTCCCCATCGTCGATCGCCACCAAACCGCCTGTGGCGCCCGATCCGAGGGCCTCTGCAAGACCGACCTCGGGATCGACGGCCAGCGATACGCTGAACAGCAGCACGGGAGCTTTATTGCGAGTCGATACGGTCGGGCCGGAAGCGATCGCTGTCGGTGAAAAGGCGGACCTGACGATCAGTTTGACAAACATGGGTGTGACCGAGGCGCACCAAGCCAGCGTGCGAGTCAACTTGCCGCAACACTTGGAGCTGGTCGCCTCGCAGGTGGAAGAGGGAACGGCTCGCGTCCAGCAAGAGTCGATCTCGGGCTCGGTTCTGGTGTGGTCGATCGACCATCTTCCGGCTCGCGCCGAGCGGCGGATGGTGCTGCGCGTGGTCCCCAAGAAGGCGATGCCTTTGGAATTGCCGATCGAATGGTCCGTAGCGCCGCTGGCGTCAGTCACCAGGATCCAAGTTCAGCAACCGCGTCTGGAAGTGGTGCTGCAAGGTCCAAACGAGGTCGTGTATGGCGACACGAAACTGTATACGGTAGCCGTATCGAATCCCGGCGATGGCGATGCCCGCCAGGTGTCGCTACGTCTGTCTCTGGGCGAGGAATCGTCGGACGAACTGGACATCGGCACGCTGCCGGCGGGAGTCAGCCGGAAATACGAAGTCGAGGTCACAGCGCGGCATGCCGGTTCGCTGGCCATCCAAGCCATCGTCCAGGGATCGAACGAGCTGCGCGCCGAGGCTCGCGAGTTGATACACGTGCGACGCGCTGACTTGAAATTGGAAACGGCTGGTTCCGCGATGCAATTCGCCGGATCGGTCGGCACATACCAGGTCCGCGTTGTCAACCAAGGCGATGCGGCGGCGGAGAACCTGATGGCGTTGGTTCGGTTGCCCGCTTCGGCGAAATACCTGCGAGGCTTGGACCAGGCCGAGCAGCATGACGATCGACTGACCTGGCCCGTGGGTCGACTGGCTGCGGGCGAGGAGCGGATCTATCGGTTCTTCTGCCAATTGAACCAGCCGGGCGAAGCACGGTTTGACATCGCGGTCCGCAACGATCGCGATCTGGAAACGACCAACAGCCTGGTGACGCGCGTCGAGTCCATTGCGGATTTGAAGATGACGATCAACGATCCGGCCAGTCCCGTCCCGGTGGGCGAAGACGTGTTGTACGAAATCGAGATTGTCAATCGAGGCAGTCGTGCGGCCAACCAGGTTCAAGTCATCGCCCAGTTCTCCGACGGCATCGAGCCTGTTGCGGTCGAGGGAAGTCCGGCGGAGCTGGTGCCCGGCCAGGCGGTATTCGCACCGATCGCCCACGTCGATCCCGGCCAGACGATCACGCTGAAAGTCAAGGCCAGGGCCGACCGTGAAGGCAGCCATATCTTCCGAGCCGAACTGCGATGCAACGATCCCGAGTACCGGTTGGTTGCCGAGGACACCACGACCTTTTATGACAGCGGGTTGATGGTCTCGCCCGGCCTGTCGCCCTCGCCCGGCGACGCTCCCGCCGGCAGCGCTGCCCGTGCACCACGCTGGGGCGCCGAAACCATCACCCGGTAGGGACCGGCGAAACAATTGATATCCGATGGCTCAAGCGGCCTGCGTCGCTGGAAGAGAAATAAAGCACTGTCATGGGCGAATTTGCCGCGGTTGATGGTGCGCGCAAAGCGAACGCACTACCCTGAGGGTAATTTTTTGAAACTCGTTGTCAACGACTTGGCGGCTGCCAGCACGCTCGGTCAGCATGAAATGGTTCGTTCTCGCCACCCTGGTAGATATCCGAAGCTCGAAAGCCCCACACTGTCTCATCCG